>DAMDHZ010000127.1:0-7209 GCA_032101665.1 Brachybacterium sp.
CTACGCGCGCCCCGCCTGGCAGGACGCGCTCCAGGCCGACCGTGCCGAGGCGCTGCCCCGGCCGGCCGGGGCCGAGCAGATCGCCGCGCAGATCCGCTCCGTGATCGCCTCGCCGAACCTCGCGTCCGCCCAGTGGATCACCGATCAGTACGACCGTTACGTCGGTGGCAACACGGCGCTCGCGATGCCCGACGACGCGGGCGTGCTGCGCATCGACGAGGCCACGGGCCGCGGGATCGCGCTCGCGACCGACGCCAACGGCCGGTACACCAAGCTCGACCCGCGCATGGGCGCCCGGCTCGCGCTCGCCGAGGCGTACCGCAACGTCGCGACCACGGGCGCCGTGCCGCTCGCCGTCACCGACTGCCTGAACTTCGGCTCCCCCGAGGACCCGGGCCCCATGTGGCAGCTGGTCGAGGCGATCGACGGCCTCGCCGACGGATGCCGCGAGCTCGGCGTGCCCGTGACCGGCGGCAACGTCTCTCTCTACAACTCGACGGGCGAGCCGGGGCGCATCGACTCCGCGATCCACCCGACCCCCGTCGTGGGCGTCCTGGGTGTGTTCGATGACGTCGCCCGACGCACGCCCTCGGGCTGGCAGGGCGAGGGGCTCGCGATCTTCTGCCTCGGCACCACGCGAGAGGAGCTCTCGGGAAGTGCCTGGGCCGATGTCGTCCACGGCCACCTCGGCGGCCTGCCGCCGCGCGACGATCTCGAGGCCGAGCGCGTGCTCGGCGAGATCCTGGTGGCGGCGAGCCGTGACGGCATGGCCGATGCCGCCCACGATCTCTCCGAGGGAGGGCTCGTCCAGGCCCTCGTCGAGTCGTGCGTGCGCTTCGGGGTCGGGGCGCGCATCGTGCTCGACGACCTGTGCGCGCGCGACGGCCTCGACCCGTTCACCGCGCTCTTCTCCGAGTCCTCGGCCCGCGCGATCGTGGCCGTCCCGCGCAGCGAGGAGGTGCGCTTCACGGACATGTGCACCGCGCGTTCCTTCCCAGCCCTGCGCATCGGGGTGACGACGGGGCGGTCCCTCGACATCCAGGGCGTCGGCTCCTTCGACGTCGAGGAGCTGCGCGCCCTGCGCGCGGCGACCCTGCCCTCCTATTTCGGCTGAGGCGCGAAGAGAGGCGTCAGGCATAGGGGTGGCCGAAGCCCACCCGGAGCTTCGCGTCGGTCGCGTCGTCGAACAGGACGGGCACGGTGCACGCTGCCGGCGACATTGAGCGCAGGCCGTCCATGAACGCCGCCATAGCGTCGCTGGCGACGGTGGGGCCGGGACGGTACGCGCGATCGGACCAGCCCGACGAGGCCCTCTCCTCGATCACATGGGCGAGCTGGGCATCGGGGCCGACATCGGCGAAGCCGCCCAGGGGATCACTTCCTGGCCAACGCACCGGCGACGCGGTACAGGGCACTGCGGGCGCTGCGCGCGCCGCGGCGGGCGAGCTGGACGGCGCTGCGCTCCTCGAGCCTGACCCCGTGATGACGCGACTCGTCCTCGAGGGCCGCGAGTCGTGCGCCGACCTCGGCGAGCTGACCGGAGACGGCGTCGAGCCGCGCGAGCAGCTCGTCGTTGGTGCGAGTCTGGCTTTCGCTCGCGCGCTCGACCTGCTCTCCGACCACGCGGGAGATGAACATCGGTAGCCCGATGCCGTGCTCGCGCACCCAGTCCCGGAAATGCGCATCCGCGAGGGTGAGGTCGACGTCGTGATGGGCGTCGTCCATCGCGAACATCGAGTTGGAGTCCGCGCCCGCGGCGCTCGGTCGCAGGTGCCATCGGGCCAGCGGCAGGTCGAGGAAGCCCACGGGGCCGTGTTGGAGCAGCCGCAGATGGAACTCGTAGTCGCCGACCACAGGGAGGTCCTCGCGGAACAGGCCCAGCTCGTCGTGCACACGTCGCCGGTGCATGACCGCGATGGGCGTCGTGCGGTTGACAGTCATGAAGTCGGCCAGGCGCATCCCATGCAGGCGCGGCCATGAGAGGAAGCGGTCGTCCTCGACGAGCGTCGTCCCCTCCTGGTGCTCGTGCACGATCTCGGTGCGTACGACGACCGCGGACTCCTCGGAGTGCGTCCGCAGATGCTCCACGGTGCGCTGGAGGAAGGTGGGCTGCCAGGTGTCGTCGTCGTCATGGATGCACAGCAGCTCGGACGCGCTCGCCGTGATGCCGGCGTTGCTCGCCGCCTCCATGCCGGTGGATTTCGCACGGTGCAGGACGCGGACGCGGCCGAAGGCCTCGTGGGCGTAGCGGGCGACCACGGCGTCGACGGCCTCGGCGTCGCCCGCGTCGTCGACGATGACGAGCTGCCAGTCCGCACGGGTCTGGGAGAGCACGTCGCGCACGGCGCGGTCGAGCATGACCGGGCGGTCCTTGGTGCGCATCACGACGGCGACTGTCGGCTCGCCGCCGCGCTCGGCCTGCTCCTGCGGGCTGAACGGGGCGAGCAGGGCTCGCAGAGGGGCGTCGAAGCGGGCGGTGGCCCCGAGGGCGGCGGCCCCGGGGTCCGGATCGGTCGCCGCCTCGCCCGTCACGGCGGCGGCGACCGCGTCCCACCAGCGCTCGGAGCATGCCCGGAGCTCGTCGCGCCGGGCCACCAGACGGGCGTGCTCGGCGGGATGGGCGGCGACCAGGGCGTCGAGGGCAGCGTCGAGCACGGCCGTGGTCCCACCCGTCGTGGGATCCCAGAGCGCGGCGAAGGGCACGCTGGCATGCGTCATGCCGGCGTGGCGGAAGGCCCCGTCGATGCGGCTCGCGCCGTACCGGTCGAGCGGCACGGCGAGCACAGAGGAGGCCGCGAGGGTCCCGAACACGACGGGGTGGAAGCGGGTCGAGACGATCCACCGGGCCCGTGCCTGGCGGGCGGCGACGAGCTCAGCCCGCTCGAGGGGCACCTGCGTGCTCGGGGCGCTCATGGCCGCCGCGACCCGTTCATGGAGGTCAACGTCCGAGCCGTCGAGATCGGGGTCGGCCATGTGGGGGACGAACTCGACCGCGGCCCCGGTGCGGACAGCGAGGCCGTCGAGGGCCGCGGCCATGACCCTCACGTAGTCCTGGGCGGGAAAGGGCCAGGGGTCCGAGCCCAGGGTCACCGAGACCCGGTCCTCACGGGGCTCCTCCCAGGAGACGGGGAGTCCCACGGCATCGTCGACGGTCTCCACGAGCGCGGGGTGGTCCGGTCGGATCGCCCGGGCACGCGCGAGGCTGTCGGCATCGCGGACACCCACAAGGCCGCACAGGTCCAGGAGTTCGCCGAGCATCCTGGCGTCTGTCACCGAGAGGTCCGGGCCGATGCTCTGCCCGCTCAGCACGACGCGCGCCCCTTGGGAGGCGGCGACCATCGCGGTCGCGACCCGCTCGGCGAGCAGCCAACCGTAGCGGGAGTTCAGAGCGCCACCGCCGCCGATCACGAGCGCGTCGACGTCCCGGTACCGCTCGATGATCCCGAAGAGCTTGTCCTCGGGCGGCAGCGCGTCGCGGTTCCCCGCCAGGACACGGCGGATCTCGTCGAGGTAGCGCTCACGATCCCGCTCGGGCCACGGGAACGTGAGCGCAGGGATGCAGTGTGCGGGAGGGCGGCCGTCAGGCCCGTACTTCTCCTGGCGCGAGACCATGACGACGTCGAGCCCACGGCGACACAGCCGGTCCGCTCCCGCGAGGCCGATCGTCTCGTCGCCGACGTGGTAGATGTTCTGGTCGATGTCGCACAGCAGTGCCACGCGAATAGTCCGGCATGACTCCCTGGGCCGTGTCATGCGCTCAGAGTCCCACGATCGCCATCCAGCGCACCATGAAGGCGGCCATCGCGTCTCGGGCAGTGGCGGCGAAAGGGCGGAAGGTTCCGTCGGGCCATCCGGTGCTGATGCCCTTCGAGGCCAGCCAGGCGATCTCGCGTCGGAACTCGTTCGTCGCGGGCACGTCGCTGAAGCCGGCGCCGGTCGACACCGAGGGGGAGCCCGCGGCGCGGTACAGGAAGGCCGCGACAGCCTGGCGCTGCACGGGCTCGGTGGGGCGGAACGTCGAGTCGTCGAAGCCATTGACGATGCCCTGGGCGGTCGCCCAGCAGATCTCCTTGTAGTACATCGTCGACGGCGTGATGTCGGCAAACGGCGAGCGGGACGGGGCGGTGAAGGCGGGGGACCCTTTGGCGCGATAGACGAAGACGACCATGGCATCCCGCGCGACGGCGTCGAGCGGGCGGTAGGTGCCGTCGGGCCAGCCCGTCACGATGCCGCTCGCCGCGAGCTCCTCGATCTCGTCGTGGAACTGCAGGGTGGGCGGTACGTCGATGAACCGCGAGGTCGAGAACGACACGCTGCCGCCCCGGCGCACCGCCGTCCCCTTCTCGAAGGTCTGTGACTCCGCGCCACCGGCGCTCGTGACCGCACCGGTCGGACGGCCCCACGCCGGGCGCCACGCGGTGGCGAAGGCCGTCGCGTACCCGACGGCGTTGCGGTCGCCGTCGCTCAGCACGAGTCCCGTGGTCAGGACGGTGACGGTGTAGTCGCCGTCGGTGTGCGCGACCTGGGTGACGGTGCCGAGGGCCGCCTCTCCCCCGGCGGCCGTGAAGGCGTCCAGGTGCACGCGCCAGGCGCCGTCCAGCCGGGTCTGGATCGCGGAGCGGATCGCGTCGAGCTGGTTGAACAGCGCGGTGCCGGGGCAGTCGGTGAGGTTGACGTCGCGGTGGCTGAACAGACGCGGGAGGGACATGGTCGAGCCCTCGGGGTAGCGCAGTCCGCTCACGGTCACGAGGAAGCCGCTGCGCTCGGTCACCTTCGGATGGAAGGCGGAGACGAGTCGCCATGCCGCGACCTTGGCGATCGCCTCGCGTGCGGCGGCGGGGGCCTGCGTGCTCGTGTAGCTGCCCAGCAGCGAGATCCCGAAGGTGCGCGAGTTGACGCCGCGGGCATGGGCGCCCGTGATGTTGAGCAGGAGTCCTCCCTTGCGCCCCTCGAAGATCTGGCCGTACTTGTCGACGAAGGCGTTGTAGCCGACGTCGGCCCAGCCGTTGGACTGGGTGTGGTACGTCAGGATCCCGCGGATGATCTGGGCGGACTGCGCCGCCGTGTAGGAGTTGGACCCCTCCGTGTGGTGCACGACGACGGCCTGGGTCTGGGCGTGGGTGCTCACGCCGCCCGTGAGGGACTCGTCGGCGCCCCAGCCGGCACGGGTGATGAAGCTCGGCGCGTTGGGACCGGGCACGGTGGTGCTTGCCGCCGCGGAGGCCGCGAAGGTGCGCGCCGATCCACCGTCCGAGGTGGCCGCCGAGGTCGTCACGACGTGCGCGGTGAGCTCGGTCGTGACGTCCTGGTCGTCCCGCACGGCGCTCACCTGCAGGCCGGTGACGGGCCCGAGCCAGGCGGGCTGGCTGCCGTCGATCGTCTCCCCGGTCATGGGGTCGAGCGCCTCGTGCAGTTCGTACCACGGGCCCCAGCTGCCGTCGGCGGCGAGACCGCGGACGGCGGCGTGGTCGGGAGCGGCACCGGTCCAGGTGACGCCGAGCATCGTGCCGCGTCGGTCGATCGTGCGGACGCTGCCGACGCCGTCGACCTCCTCGAGGTCGACGTCGCCGAGCGGGACGTCGACGACGCGGGTCGCGCCGTCGGTCACGTCCGGGTCCACGGGGTCCTCGGCGCGAGCGGCGGTCGGCGCGAGCACGGCGGTCGGCAGCCCCGCGGCACCGGCCGCGAGCAGGAGGCGCCGCGACAGCGACGGGCGGGAACGGGGGGACGGATCGACCATGACGGGGCTCCCGGGGGGAAAGGGTGCGGGGATCAGGGGGTCATCCCATTGTGGGCCACCGCTTCCCCGGTGTCCGTCGCCGGAAGGTCAACGCCGGGTCATGACATGGCAAGGGCCCCGATCCGCACGGATCGGGGCCCCGGCGCAGGCGAGGAGCGGGGTGCTCAGGCCTCGTCGGTCGCGGCGGCCTCGTCGGTCGCGGCGGCCTCGTCGGTCGCGGCGGACTCGGCGGCGGGGGTCTCCTCCGGCGCCGCATCGGTCCTCGCGGCGTTCTTGGTCGCGCCCTCGGCCTCCTTGACGACTGCCTGCTTGGGCGAGTACGCCTCGGCGACGAGCTCGATCACGGCCATGGGGGCGTTGTCGCCCTTGCGCGGCGCGATCTTCACGATGCGGGTGTAGCCGCCCGGACGCTCCGAGAAGGTCGGCGCGATCTCCTCGAACAGCGAGTAGACGACGCCCTTGTCGCGGACCGTGCGCATGACGCGACGGCGCGAGGCGAGGTCGCCCTTCTTCGCCTGCGTCACGAGACGCTCGGCGAGGGGACGCAGCCGCTTGGCGCGCGACTCGGTGGTGGTGATGGCCCGGTGGCGGAAGAGCTCGGTGGCGAGGTTCGCCAGGATCATCCGCTCGTGCGCGGGGGATCCGCCGAGACGAGCGCCCTTGGTGGGTGCAGGCATGATCGTTCTCCTAGATCAGATGAGGTCAGTACTGGTCGCCGAAGTCGTCGTCGCCGTAGGACTCGAGGGCGGCCGACGGATCGAACCCGGCCGGGGAGTCCTTGAGCGACAGGCCGAGCTCTGCGAGCTTCGCCTTGACCTCGTCGATGGACTTCTGCCCGAAGTTGCGGATGTCCAGAAGGTCGGCCTCGCTACGGGCGACGAGCTCACCGACGGTGTGCACGCCCTCGCGCATGAGGCAGTTGTACGAGCGGACCGTGAGGTTCAGGTCGTTGATCGGCAGGGCCATATCCGCGGCGAGGGCCTGGTCGGTCGGCGAGGGGCCGATCTCGATGCCCTCGGCCTCCTCGTTCAGCTCGTGGGCCAGACCGAACAGCTCGACGAGCGTCTTGCCCGCCGACGCCACGGCATCGCGCGGCGAGATGGCCGGCTTGGTCTCGACGTCCACGATGAGACGGTCGAAGTCGGTGCGCTGCTCGACGCGGGTCGCCTCGACCTTGTAGGTCACCTTGAGCACGGGCGAGTAGATGGAGTCGACCGGGACCCGGCCGATCTCGCCGTCGAAACCCTTGTTCTGGGCGGCGGAGACGTAGCCGCGGCCGCGCTCCACGATCAGCTCGATCTCGAGGCGTCCCGCGTCGTTCAGGGTCGCGATGTACAGATCCGGGTTGTGGATCTCCACGCCGGCCGGCGGGGTGATCTCGGCGGCGGTCACCGCGCCCTCGCCCTCCTTGCGGAGGTACATCACGACGGGCTCGTCGTTCTCCGAGGAGACGACGAGGTTCTTGATGT
>DAMDHZ010000128.1:0-7065 GCA_032101665.1 Brachybacterium sp.
CGCCCCGCCTCGGACGCGATGGTCCGCTTGACCGCCCTGCTGCCCGTGACCACGGGCGTGGCCGCCTACGCCGCTCTGGACGCCCACGCGACGACGGTCCGCGCGGCCGGGGGTGAGACCGGCCGGGGACGGGCCATGGCCGACGAGCTCGTGGCCCGCCTCACCGGCGCCCACCACCCCGCCGACCTGAACCTCGAGATCCAGCTGCTCATGACCGACCAGGCCCTCCTGGCCGACGCCCCGGACACCGCGTGGATCCAGGGGCATCCCGTCCCCGCCCCGATCGCGAGAACCCTCGCCCTCGGAACCAGCGACAGCACAGACGAGGGTGAGCGTGCTCGCCGGTGGGTACGCCGCTTGTTCACCGACCCTGTCACCGGGACCCTCCGCGAGATGGACGAGCGGCGCCGGGTGTTCCGGGCCGCGGATCGCCGGTTCGTCGAGATCTCCCAGCAGCACGAGTGCGTGACCCCGTGGTGTGACGCCCCGATCCGCCACATCCACCCCATCGACCCCTACGCCCACGGCGGCCCCACCATCCGCTCCAACGCGGCCGGGACCTGTGAACGCTTCAACTACACCCTCGAGATGCCCGGCTGGAAGACCCAACGCCTGGCCGGGGACACCCTGAGAATCACCACCCCAGCCGGACGCACCTACGACACCAACCCACCACCCCTGAGACCACCCCCGGCACCAGCCCTGACGCCGCGCTCCTCGCCACCATGACCAACTGGCCGTTGTCGACGCCCGTCCAGCCCCGGGCGAGCGGTCACCCGGCCGCGGGGACGCGAATGATCCGGCCCGTGACGATGCCCTCGACGGCCAGGACATAGGCCGTGCCGACCTCCTCGTCGGTGACCGGCCGCTGCCCCGGGAACAGCGGATGGAAGCCAGGCGAGTTCGCCAGCACGTTCGGTGAGACGGCATTGATGCGGATGCCTCGCGGGGCCTCGGCGGCCGCCGTGATGACGAAGGACTCGAGCGCGCCGTTGGCCATCGACGCGGCTGCGCCCGTCGCGATCGGCTCGCGCGAGAGCACGCCCGTGGTGAGGGTGATCGACCCGCGCTCCCTCACCCGCCCCAGAGCCTGACGGACAACCTCGATCTGTCCCAGCGTCTTCGCGGTGAAGCCTGCCGTGTAGTCCTCTGCCGTGAGCTCCGCGAGCGGCTTGAACGGCACCGAACCGGCTGCGACCACGACGGCATCGACCTCGCCGACCGTCTCGAAGAGGCGACGGATCGAATCGCCGTCGGTGATGTCGATATCTGGCCGCGAGGACCGCGAGGCCCGGAGCACCTCATGCCCGCGGTGCTCGAGGGTGGCGGCCGCGACCGCGCCGATGTTGCCGGTGGCACCGATGACGAGTGTTCTCATGGCGGGTTCCTCTCACGTGACGACACGATGATTCCGCGTCTACCTCGCACGATTCACGGCCGCAGCCACGGCGACCGCTGACGGGGCGACGTTCACCTCGGTCTCGAGGCTATCGCGATGAGTCCGGTCTCCCGTTCCGTGACTCTCAGGGCGATGTGGTGCCCCGGTGACACGATCCTCCCCGGTGACGTGACGGCGCGCCCACCGCGCCACGGATCCCCGCTCAGCGCTGCGCGGCACATCCGGACGCCAGACGACGGATCACGTCCGCGGCCGGACCGGGAGCCGCATGGCGATACCCCGTGCCCGCCCACAGATGCAGCCGGTCAGCGTCGCCTGCTCGCGCAGCGGCCTGGCGGAGTTCTCGGGTCAGATGGTGCACAGCGGGGTATGCAGCGGGAGCACTCGCGTCGTGGCGATCGATGAAACCATTGCGCAGCGCACGGGCGGGTCGCCCCGTGAACGCGCGCGTCACCACGGTCTCGTCGAGGGCCGGATCGGCGAGCGCCGCCCGATGGGTGGCCGAGGTGCCCGCTTCGTCGGTTCGCAGCAGCAGCGTGCCCACGGCGACGGCGTCCGCGCCGCCCTCGAGCAGGTCGCGGACGTGCTCGGCACCGGCCACGCCGCCGGCGGCGATGATCGGCAGGTCGACCGCGGCACGGACGCGCCGGACGAGGGACGCCGTGGAGCCCGGTGCGGGGTCACGCAGAGCATCATGCGTCGCGCTGTGCCCGCCGGCGGCGGGACCCTGCACCACGAGGCCGTCGACGCCCACCGCCGCAGCCCCGCGCGCTTCTCTGTGCGTCGTGACGGAGGCCAGCACGCGGGTGCCGGCCCGGCGCAGGGCGGCGACCTCGCGAGCCGCCGGGAGCGCGAACGTCAGGGACACGACCGGGACCGGGCTCTCGATCAGGAGTGCGAACTTCTCGGCCCAGCGGTCGTCGTCACCGGTGATCGGGACCGGGTCGGTTCGCAGCCCATAGACATCGGCCTCGGGCTGGATCTCCGCCGCGTAGGCGCGGAAGCTCGCGGCATCGACCTCGCGAGGCCCTGGCACGAACAGGTTGACGCCGAAACGATCGGTATGGGCTCGCACCTCGTCGATCTCTCTCGCGAGCATCGCAGGATCCTTGTACCCGCCGGCGAGGAAGCCGAAGCCCCCGGCCTCGGCAACGGCGGTGACGAGCGCCGGTATGGAAGGCCCGCCGGCCATGGGCGCCGCGACGATCGGCACCGAGGACTGCAGCAGAGGGTCAGTCATTCCGGCGCTGTACGACGGCGGCCACTCCCCCAGGACCCTGGGTCCTCACGCTGACCGTCACTGCGGCAGCTCCAGAACGACGCCGGTCCCCGAGTCACCCCAGCCGGCCATGAGCGCGAAGCAGCGACACGGCCTCGACCGTGGCGCGGCCGCGCCACTCGAGGGTCGCCGCCGGTGAGAAGCTCGCGAAGTCGACGGACCAGCCGCCGTCGTCGGCCTGCCCGAGTTCGAGCCGGTCCAGGTCGCGATCGACGGCGTCGGGGCTGAGCAGCCGGCGCACGGGGCGCCCCGGCGTCGGAGAGAAGTCGAGGCAGTGCAGCGTCTCACCGTCGACACCGCCGGCCACGGAGATCGCACCATCCGCCGGGACGAACCGCGCGAGACGCTCGAGCAGAGCGTCCGCCTCGGGGCGGGTGTCGACCGCGGCATCGAGGAGCTGCAGGGCGAAGGAGAGCACGTACGCGGCCGGAGCCTCCTTCATCGTCTCGATCGCGGCGAAGCAGTATGCCGTCGCGGCCTCGAGCCACGGGTGCATGCGCACCCTCTCGTCGTACCGCGCGACCCGATGCGCTTGGGCGGCGACGGCCGCGGTGATCTGCAGGGACGATGCCGAGGGGTCGGCTGTCGCCCAGAACGGTGCACATCCGGCGGCTTCGGCCATCGGCAGTGCGAACGGGAGGCCGCCGTCGGGCAGGCTCGCGGAGTCGAGCCACTCCAGGAGCGAGTCCACGTGCGGCGACGTCGTCGGGCCGGCGTCGGCGAGCGCCTCGAAGGCGTGCAGGGCGCCGGCGGGCTGGCTCTCGGGGGCGCGGAGGTCGGGTTCGAGACCCCACCCGTAGCCGCCGTCGGCATTGCGGTACGCCTCGAGAGCACGAACGATCGCCTCGGGCGCGAAGGAGTCTCGACCGGTGATGGATTCGAACCGTCTCCGATCCAGGACGCGTGCGTGGGTGGTCATGAAGGTGGCGGCGCGGTCGAGGTCGATGCTCATACCTCACCTTCGCACCGATCTTCGCCCGTTGTCGTGGACGAATCGGTCAGGGTGAGCCTCTCAGCTCGGTCGGGGTGCGACCGGCCAACCGTGCGCACTCGCGGGCGAGGTGGGGCTGATCCGCGTACCCGGCGACCGCGGCGACCTCGCTCCACGCCATCCCCTCGCGAGCGAGGTCGAGCGCACGGCGGAACCGGTGGATGCGCGCGAGCGACTTCATGCCGTAGCCGAAGGTCGACACGCTGAGCCGATGCACGGATCTCTCCGAGAGCCCGAGCAGGTCTGCCATCTCCTGCACGCTCCGGCCCTGCCGCGCACCGCGGTCGAGGAGCGCGGCTCGTCGCAGGCGAGCTCGGCTCGGGTCGGCCCGGGCCCAGAGAGCTGCGACGGTCCTCTCGAGCGCGGTCGGCACGTCGGTCTCGTCGTCCGGGTGTGGCAGTCCCACGGGACGGACGAGGTCGGACAGGTCCACGCGGTGGTCGGTCAGCTCGTGCATCGAGAGGCCGAAGAGCTCGCGCGCCGCACCGGGGGCCAGCGGGTACCCCCAGACGACGTCACCGGGTCGGGTACGGGCGATCATCACACTCGTATCGGCCCCGGCGACGACCATGCGCTCCTGGTACCACATCAGGTCGATCACGCCGTCGGGGAGCACGCGGGTCTCCGCCCCGGACGCCACGACGTGCCACAGGGGCGCCCGCGGACGCGCCTCCGATCCCGGATCGTTGCTTCTCATGAGACCTCCCCTCCTCGACGACGGTAGCCCGCGCACCGCATGCGCCGAGTCGACACCGTCGTCGAGCCCACATCACCGGAGTGCGCTCATCTCCTGTCCCAGGTGGTCTGCTCCGGCACGTCCACGCCCGGTCGCTCGATCGCCCGCACCTCGGGGACCGGGTCGACGTACTGGTCGAAGTAGACCCGCGCGACGAGCTCGCGGCGGCTCGCGACCCCGGCCTTGTCGAAGACCGACTTGAGATGGTCCTGCACGGTGTAGGGCGACAGGTGCAGGACCGCTGCGATCCCGCGGGTGTCCACCCCGCGCAGGACCAGCGAGACCACCTGCTGCTCCCGGGCGGTGAGCCCGAAGGCGGCGGCCACCAGATCGGTGACGTCCTGCGGGCGGGCCTCCTCGATGGTGACGACCACCTCCCCTGCCCGCTCCCCTGTCCCCGACAGCGGGGCCGCGTGCAGGAGCATCCACGCCCCGTCGGCCGTGCGGGCCCGCACCCGGGGGACCGTCGCGAGATCGCCCGCCGCGAGTCGGCGGGCGGCGCTGATGAGGACCTGCACCGACGTCATGGGATCGGCGGCGCCCGGCACGGCCGCGAGGCGTCGCAGGAGCGCCTCGCTCGCAGGGCTCGCCTGCACGATCCGGTCGCGGGCGTCCACGATCACGACCGCCGGCCCCTCCGTGCCGGCCGAGGTCAGAGCGGCGGTGCGGGCCAGCAGCCCGGTGCGGATGCCCCGCGTGAGGGCCGGGGCGAGCGAGGCGAGGATCGCGACCTCCGCCTTGGTGAACGGTGGGTCGTCGGCGCCGCGGAACACCGAGAGCGCTCCCCAGGCGCCCGCCCGGTCGCAGCACACCACCCGGGCTTCGTCGTGGAAGTCGAATGCGGGCAGCAGCAGCTGCGCCATGCGCGGCGACCGCTCGATCTGCCCGTGCGTCTCGAGATCCATGCCCACCGAGACCCGGCCCGTGGCGACCAGGTGCCGCATGGCCGTGGGATCGTCGCCGCCGTACTCGATGCGCGCCCACGCGACATCGGCGTCGTTGCGGCCCGCCAGGGCATCGAGCTTGACGGTGCCTGCGACCATCGCGGTCGCGGGGTCCAGGGTCGAGAAGCAGCCTGCCACGAACGGCACGACGGTGCTGAGCGCGGCCGCCGCCTCCTCCATGAACAGGTGCAGGGGCAGCCCGGCGCGCGAGATGACGTCCACGTCGCTGCGTGCACGCCCCAGTGCTCTCGCCGGGTCCATCGCCCCAGTGTGCGCCGCCGGCAGCGAGCGCACCATCCCATCTTTGTGGGGGCCGCGGATTCCCCGTGCTCGTGGGATGGTGCGGCCCCGCGCGCGCTCCGCAGACTCGTCCCACCGACGACCGCTTCGACGATGGAGCCGACATGACCGTGATGGACCCGCCCCTCGACTCACGCACCGCGCTGCTGCGCGCCGCCCTCGGCGAGCGCGTCATGCTTCCCGGTGAGCCCGGCTACGACCGTGCCCGCATGCCCTGGAACGTCGCCGCGCAGCTGTGCCCGGCCGCCGCGGCGTGCCCGGTCAGCGCCGAGGAGGTGGTCGAGCTGGTGCGGGCCGCGACCGCGGCGGGCCTGCGCGTGGCGCCCATGTCCACGGGGCACACGGCCGATGCGCTCTCGCGCGGCGACCTGTCCGACGTGCTGCTTGTGAACCTGTCCTGCCTGCGCGGGGTCAGCGTCGACCCTCGTACCCGCACCGCGCGGGTGCTCGGCGGCGCGACCTGGAATGACGTGCTCGCCGCGACAGCGCCCCACGGCCTCACCGCCCTGCACGGCAGTGCGGGGACCGTGTCGGTCGTGGGATACGTGCTCGCGGGCGGCGTGTCGATGTACGGGCGGGCCCACGGTCTCGCGGTGAGGTCGGTCCGGGAGGTGCAGGTCGTGGTCTCAGACGGCTCCCTGCTGCGCGCGAGCGCCGAGGAGAACCCCGAGCTGTTCTGGGCGCTGCGCGGCGGCTCCGGGAACTTCGGGATCGTGGTGTCCCTCGAGATCGACCTGCTGCCCCTCGCGGACGTGGTCGCCGGCTTCCTGCTGTGGGACGCCGCGCGGGCGGGCGAGGTCGCCCACGCGTGGGCGCGATGGTGCGAGGAAGCGCCGGAGAGCGTGACGAGCACCCTGCGAGTGCTGCATCTGCCGCCCCTGCCCTCGCTGCCGCCGTTTTTGCAGGGCCGATCGGTCGTGGTGGTCGACGGCGCGATCCTCGAGGACGATGCGCAGGCCGCGGCGCTGCTCGAGCCGCTGCGCGCGCTCGTGCCCGAGATCGACACCGTCGCGCGGATCCCGGCTCCCGCAGCGCTGGCTGTGCACATGGACCCGTCCGAGCCGTCCCCTGCGCTCACGGCGCATGCCGTGCTCGAAGCCCTGCCGACGGAGGCGGTCGAGGCGTACCTCACCGTGGCGGCCGATCCGTCCCTGTTCGTGACCGAGCTGCGTCAACTCGGCGGGGCGATCAGCCGGGCCCCGGAGGGATCAGGGGCCGTCGGGGCGCTCGACGGCCCGTTCCTCGTGCACACGATCGCGATGGCGCCCGTGCCCGAGGCGGTCGAGGCGGCACGGCGCGCGGTCACCGCGGGGGTCGCGGCGCTCGCGCCGTGGCACGCGCCGATCGGCGCCCTCACCTTCGTCGACGGCGCGGAGGATCCAGCCCCTTCATACGGCGCCTCTCTCGGGCGTCTGC
>DAMDHZ010000129.1:0-7040 GCA_032101665.1 Brachybacterium sp.
GGTCCTGCTCGATCGCAGTCCTCCTCCATCCCGGCCCTGCTCGGTCTCACGTCGCATCACGCGGGACGGCAGCGCGCCGGACGTGGTGGACGTCGCCCACGTCGATGGCGCGGGCGGTCCCCCACGAGTCCTCGATCAACAGGCGGCCCGCCGAGTCGATGCCGACGGCCCGTCCCACGACGTCCTCTCGATCTCCGATGCCCGTCACGCGCACCGCGAGACCCGTTGTGACGCAGCTCTCACGATAGCGGCCCGCCTGGCCGCTGACCAGCGCGTCGCCCGCGGCCGCGTCGAGCAGGGCGAGCTGGTCGGCGACGGCGACGCCGACCCGTCGGGCGAGATCGCGGGCCCCGAGCGGCGGACGTCCCGTCAGCTGCTCGAGCGTGACGGCGCCGGTCACGAGACTCCCGTCCACGTCGCGCACCGCGCCGGCCCGGTTGATCCCGATCCCGATCAGCAGGCGGCCGGCCAGATCGGCCTCCACCAGGATGCCCGCGAGCTTGTGGCCGCGGGCGTCGTGCACGTCGTTGGGCCACTTGAGCCCGATGCCCTGCTCCGTCGCATGCTCGCCGCGGCCGTGGGGAGCAAGGCCGGTCGCGTCGGCGAGCGCGTCGATCACGCCCAGCCCGGTCACGAGCGGATACCACGTGCGGCGTTCGATCGGTGTCATCGGCTCCCAGGCCACGGTCACGGCGAGCCCCGCACCGGGCGGGGTGGTCCACGTGCGGCCCAGCCGCCCGCGGCCGCCGCGCTGGTCATCGGTCGCCACGACGAACGGCGGCCGGGCCGTGCCGGCGGTGAGCAGTTCCCGTGCGTCGTCCTGGGTCGAGCCGGTGCGCTCGCGCCACAGCAGGGCCGGTACCGGTGCGGAACGGTTCTCGGACATGCGCGGCGACCTCCCTCGACAGCCTGTGCACCCCGCCGGGCGGCAGGACCCCGGTAGCGTAGTATCCCGATGTTCGACCGCCGCCATCCCGGGCACGACCACGGGCGCGGAGATGAAGGAGATGTTGGTGACCGACGCCCCGAGGCCCGTGAGCACGGCGCAGCGACTTGAGGACCTGTCCGAGCGGGAACAGCGTGCCGTGGCCGCCGCCGGTGAGGTCGCGGTCGCCAAGCAGCATGCCCGCGGCAAGAAGACCGCCCGCGAACGCATCGCAGACCTTCTCGACGAGGGCTCCTTCGTCGAGACCGACCGGTTCGTCCAGCACCAGTCCCATGCCTTCGGGATGGAGCGGCGGCGCCCGGAGGGCGACGGCATCGTCACCGGCTACGGGACCATCGATGGACGCCAGGTGTGCGTCTACTCCCAGGACTTCACCGTCTTCGGCGGCTCGCTCGGCGAGGCGCACGGCCGCAAGATCCTGAAGGTCCAGGACCTCGCGCTGTCCACGGGCGTCCCCATCATCGGGATCCTCGACGGCGGCGGCGCCCGCATCCAGGAAGGCGTGGCCTCGCTCGCCGCCTTCGCCGGGATGATGCGGCGCAACACCCGCGCCTCGGGCGTGATCCCGCAGATCTCGCTGGTGATGGGACCGGCCGCGGGCGGCGCCGTCTACTCCCCTGCGCTCACCGATGTGATCGTGATGGTCGAGAAGACGTCGCACATGTTCATCACGGGTCCCGATGTGATCCGCACGGTCACGGGTGAGGACGTCGGCTTCGAGGAGCTCGGCGGCGCTCGCGCCCACTCGACCCGCTCGGGTGTCGCACACTACATGGCGCCCGACGAGGACGAGGCGATCGAGTACGTCAAGGACCTGCTGTCCTACCTGCCCGCCAACACGCTGACCCCCGCCCCGGTCTATCCCGCGGCGTTCGACGAGGCCACGACCCCCGAGGACACGGCGCTCGACCGCCTCATCCCCGACTCCCCCAACCAGCCCTACGACATGCTCGAGGTGCTGCGGGCGGTGCTCGACGACGGTGAGTTCCTCGAGATCCAGCCGCTGTTCGCGCAGAACATCGTCGTCGGCTTCGGCCGCGTCGAAGGCCACAGCGTCGGCGTGATCGCCAACCAGCCCTCGCACTACGCGGGCACCCTCGACATCGACGCGTCCGAGAAGGCCGCGCGCTTCGTGCGCCTGTGCGACTCCTTCAACGTGCCCGTGCTGACCTTCGTGGACACGCCGGGCTTCCTGCCCGGCACCGACCAGGAGTTCGGCGGCATCATCCGTCGCGGCGCGAAGCTCCTGTACGCGTACGCCGAGGCGACGGTCCCGCTCGTCACCGTCATCACCCGCAAGGCCTACGGCGGCGCCTACATCGTGATGGGCTCGAAGGACCTCGGCGCCGACATCAACCTCGCCTGGCCCACCGCGCAGATCGCCGTGATGGGCGCCCAGGGCGCCGTCAACATCCTGCACCGCCAGCGGCTGCGCACGACCGCGGAGAACGGCGGGGACGTCGACGCCGAGCGCGCGACGCTCCAGGCCGAGTACGAGGAGCGCTTCGCGACCCCGTACAGCGCCGCCGAGCGCGGCTGGATCGACGGCGTGATCCGTCCCTCGGAGACCCGGTCCCAGGTGGTGCGCGCCCTGCGCGCGCTGCGCGGAAAGCGCGAGGCGCTGCCCACCAAGAAGCACGGGAACATCCCGTTGTGACCACCCCGACGGACGACGCCGCGACCACCGCCCCCACCGAGGGGCTGCCGCGCCCCGAGGTCCGGATCGTGACCGGGCACCTCTCGGATGCCGAGGTCACGGCCGTGGTGGCGGCGCTCGCCGCCGTCAACGCCGCGAGCCGGGCCGAGGCGCACGAGCGCGCCCTCGCCCAGGGGTCCGCGGCGGAGAGCTGCGGCTGGGACGACGCCGTCCACCGGCTCCCGGGCATGCACGCCGCTCGAGCCCAGGCGACCGCGGCCGCCTGGCACTTCTCGCACCGCTGAGCGGTCAGGGCCCCGGCGGGACGACACCGCCGACCCCTAGACTGCCCGTCATGCCCGAGACGAGCCGCACCCCCTCCACCCTCGACGCGATCGCCGACGCCTACGTCGACGAGATCGCGCGCCTCGACCCCTTCACCGCCACCTCGATCGGCGTCCCGGGCCACGAGCACGAGATCACGGACCTCTCCCCCGCCGGATTCGATGAGCGCGCCGCCGCCGCCCGGGCCGTGCTCGCGCGCATCGCCGAGGTGCCCGACGCCGACGACGTCGACGCCGTCACCCGGGCGGCCATGATGGAGCGGATGGGCCTCGAGCTCGAGCTCGATGCGGCACTCCTGTCGCGCGCCCAGGTCAACAACATCGCGTCCACGCTCCAGACCCAGTCGGTGTTCGACCTGATGGCGACCGACACGACGGAGGACTGGGAGGCGATCTGCGACCGCCTGGACCGGATGCCCGAGGCCATGCGCGCGTGGGAGGAGACGCTGCGCGAGGCCGCCGCGGCCGGGTACGTGTCGGCCCGCCGCCAGCTCGAGCTCGGTGCCGAGCAGGCCCGGGGGTATGCCGATCCCGACGGCGGCTACTTCGCCACCCTCGGCGCGAAGGCCCCCGCCGACGACGCCGTGCGCCGTCGCATCAGGGCGGGCGTCGACGCGGCCTCGACGGCCTATCGCGGCATCGCCGACGTGCTCGAGAGCCTCGTGCCGCAGGCCCCGGTCGAGGATGCGGTCGGCCGGGACGCCTACCGCCTGAGCTCGCGCGTGTTCCTCGGCCAGGAGGTCGACCTCGACGAGACCTATGCCTGGGGCATCGAGGAGCTACGGCGCGTCATCGCCGAGCAGGAGCAGGTCGCCGCGCGCCTCAACGACCGCTACCGCACGGGCGAAGGGTCCGACGTGGCCGCCGCCCGGAAGGCCCTCGACGCCGATGCGGCACGCACCCTGCACGGCACGACCGCGCTGCAGGAGTGGATGCAGGCCACCGCGGACCGTGCCCTCGCGGATCTCGCGGGCACGCACTTCGACGTGCCCGAGCAGATCCGTCGGCTCGAGTGCTGCATCGCCACGACCGGCTCGGGCGGGATCTACTACACCCCGCCCAGCGCGGACCTGAGCCGCCCGGGTCGCATGTGGTGGGACGTCCCGCGTGAGACCACCGAGTTCCACACCTGGTCGGAGACCACGACCGTCTACCACGAGGGCGTGCCCGGCCATCACCTGCAGTGCGGGGTCCAGACCCTCCAGGCGAGCACCCTGAACCGCTGGCGCGCGCTCCTGTGCTGGGTCTCGGGTCACGGCGAGGGCTGGGCGCTGTACGCCGAGCGCCTCATGGCCCAGCTCGGCTACCTCGACGACGACGGCGACCGTCTCGGCATGCTCGACGCCCAGCGCATGCGGGCGGGGCGCGTCGTCCTCGACATCGGACTGCACCTGGGCCTGCCCATGCCCGAGGGCGTGGTCGGCTCCGCCGGAGGCGACTGGACGTACGAGAAGGCGTGGGAGTTCATGACCCCGAACTGGGGCATGGCACCGGCCGAGCAGCGCTTCGAGCTGCACCGCTATCTCGGCTGGCCGGGCCAGGCGCCCTCCTACAAGCTGGGCCAGCGCCTCTGGGAGCAGCTCCGTGCCGCCCAGACCACCCCCGGGGACGACGCCTCCGTGCGCGACTTCCACCGCCGGGCCCTCGAGCTGGGCTCCGTGCCCCTGTCGGTCCTCACGGAAGCGCTCGGGCGATGACCGCCGCTGACGCCGTCGACGACGCCGAGTTCGACCCGCTGCTGCTGCTCGCCTCGGCGTCCGCCGGGCGGCGGGCGACGCTCGAACGCGCGGGCATCGCGTTCACGGCCCGGCCCGCCGATCTCGACGAGGACGCCCTGCTCGTCGCGGCGGGCCCGCTCGCCCCGGCCGACTCCGTGCTGCTGCTGGCCCGGGAGAAGGCGAAGGCCGTGCTCACGGCGAGCGAGGGTGGATACGTCGTCCTCGGCTGCGACTCGATGCTCGAGATCGACGGTGAGGTCGTGGGCAAACCCCACACGCCCGAGCGCGCCCGCGAGCGCTGGCGCGCCATGCGGGGACGCACCGCGATCCTCCACTCGGGGCACTGGCTGATCGACGACCGTGATGCCGAGGACGGCGGGACGGGCGCGACGCTCGGCGCGACCGCGAGCTGCGAGGTGACCTTCGCCGCGCTGACCGACGAGGAGATCGACGCCTATGTCGCGACCGGCGAGCCGCTCGGCGTCGCGGGCGCCTTCACCATCGACGGTCTCGGCGGCCCCTTCGTGACCGCCGTCGCAGGCGACCCCCATGCCGTCGTGGGGCTGTCCCTGCCGCTCCTGCGCGAGCTGCTCGCCGAGATCGACGTGCCCCTGCACGTGCTGTGGCGCGCGGACGTCGCCACCGGCTGAGGGCCGTGCTCGCGGTATGCTCGTCGACTGACCGGTGCCCTGGAAAGGAAAACCACCCCTATGGCCGCTCGCCCCTCTCCGCAGCGCTCGTTCTCGACGGTCCTCATCGCCAATCGCGGTGAGATCGCGGTCCGGATCGCCCGAGCCTGCCGGGACGCGGGCCTGCGCTCCGTGGCCGTGTACGCGGACCCGGACCGCAATGCCCTGCACACGACCGTCGCCGACGAGGCCTTCGCCCTCGGCGGCGCGACGGCCGCGAACTCCTACCTCGTGGTCGACAAGCTGCTCGACATCGCACAGCGCTCGGGCGCCGACGCGGTCCACCCGGGGTACGGCTTCCTGTCCGAGCGTGCCGACTTCGCCCAGGCCGTGATCGACGCGGGCCTGGTGTGGATCGGCCCGCCGCCCGCGGCGATCGAGTCCCTCGGTGACAAGGTCTCGGCGCGCCACATCGCCCAGAAGGTCGGCGCCCCGCTCGTGGCCGGCACCCAGGACCCCGTCGAGGGCAGCGACGAGGTGGTCGCGTTCGCACGCGAGCACGGCCTGCCGATCGCCATCAAGGCGGCCTTCGGCGGCGGTGGCCGCGGCCTCAAGGTCGCGCGCGAGGAGTCCGAGGTCCGTGAGCTGTTCGACTCGGCGGTCCGCGAGGCCACGGCGGCCTTCGGCCGGGGCGAGTGCTTCGTCGAGCGCTACCTCGACTCGCCGCGCCACGTCGAGACCCAGTGCCTGGCCGACGCCCATGGGCACGTGCAGGTCGTCTCGACCCGTGACTGCTCGCTCCAGCGCCGCCACCAGAAGCTCGTCGAGGAGGCCCCCGCGCCCTTCCTCACCGACGCCCAGAACCGCCAGCTCGTGGAATCCTCCAAGGCCCTCCTCAAGGAGGCCGGCTACATCGGCGCCGGCACCTGCGAGTTCCTCGTGGGCCTCGACGGCACCATCTCGTTCCTCGAGGTCAACACCCGCCTGCAGGTCGAGCACCCCGTCTCCGAGGAGGTCGCGGGCGTCGACCTCGTGCGCGAGCAGCTCCGGATCGCCGCGGGCGAGGAGATCTCCGAGGAGACCCCGACGCCGCGCGGGCACTCCTTCGAGTTCCGCATCAACGGCGAGGACGCCGGGCGCGGTTTCCTGCCCTCCCCCGGCCCCGTGCGCCGCTTCGACGCGCCGATGGGTCCGGGCGTCCGGGTCGACTCGGGCGTCCGGGCCGGCGACGAGGTCTCGGGGGCGTTCGACTCGATGCTCGCCAAGCTCGTGGTCACGGGCGCCACGCGCACCGAGGCGCTCGAGCGGTCGCGGCGCGCGCTCGCGGAGTTCACGATCGAGGGCATTCCGACGGTCCTCCCGTTCCACCGCCTCGTCGTCGAGGACCCGGCGTTCGCGCCCGAGGACCCGACCGCGCCCTTCTCCATCCACACCCGCTGGATCGAGACGGAGTTCGGCGGCGAGATCCCGCCGGCCCCGCTCGCGCACGCCCCCGAGGAGCCCGAGGACCGGGAGTCCGTGGTGCTCGAGGTCGACGGCCGTCGGGTCGAGGTGTCCCTGCCCGCCTCCCTGCGCGCCCCGCAGCCGGAGGTCCGCCATCGTCGCAAGCGCACCCACAAGCAGGCCGCCCAGGCCGGGGGCGGCGACGCCGTCGCGGCCCCCATGCAGGGCACGATCGTCAAGGTCATGGTGACCGAGGGGCAGACCGTCGCTGACGGCGACCTCCTGCTCGTGCTCGAGGCCATGAAGATGGAGCAGCCCCTCACG
>DAMDHZ010000130.1:0-6922 GCA_032101665.1 Brachybacterium sp.
GGGGCGAGGAGGCCCGTGGTTGCGCGGACTCCTCGTCGAACTTCGCGGAGCAGCCCGTCGACCATGGCGGACCATCTGCGCGGTAACGTTATCTTTCGTGGTGCGGTAACGCTACCACATGGCTCCCGTCTGTGAACGGTCCGCCCGGGGCGGCGGGAGCGCGACGCGTCCACGGCGCCATACTGGGCTCCAGTCCCGCTCCGACGTCGCTGCGCCGGATCATCGGGACCGACGACAGCACGAGCTCTGCGGAAGGAGCGACATGGACCGGAACGGCCGGCGGTGCTCGACGAGGTCCCCGGAGGCGGCGACGTGAGCACGTCCTCGGGCCGTTCTCGCGGGCATGGCCATCGACCGACCATCAAGGACGTCGCCTCGGCCGCGGGGGTCAGTCCGATGACCGCGTCCCGCGTGGTCAACGGCGTGGGCAACGTCGAGCCGGGTCGTCGCCGTGCGGTGGAGCAGGCGATCATCGATCTCGGGTACCGCCGCAACCCGGCCGCCCACGCGCTCCGCAGCCACGGCGCCCCGTCCTGGATAATCGGCTTCATCGTCGACGACATCAAGGACTCCTTCTTCTCGCAGCTCGCGCGATCGGTCGAGGACGCCCTGGCGGAACGGGGGTCGATGCTCCTCGTCGCGAGCAGCGACGCACGTGCGCACCGGGCGGAGGAGCTGGTCCGCGATCTGGTCGCCCACAACGTCGATGCCCTGATCATCGCGCCGCCGCCCGGGGACCAGAGCTACCTCTCCCCGACGGTGACGCTCGGTCGACCCGTCCTCTGCGTGGACCGTCCTCCCGCCTCCGCCGGTGTGCCGGCGATCGTGTCGGACAACCGGGGCGGCGCCCGCGCCGCGATCGACCACCTGGTCGCCCGAGGGCATCGGGACATCGCGTACATCGGCGACGACCTTGGCTACACGATGCGCCATCGCTTCGACGGCTACCGGGAGGCGCTGCAGGCCCACGGTCTCGCCAAACGGCCGGAGCTCGTCCGCATGGACGCCTACACGGCGTCATCCGTCCCCGCGATCGTGAGCGAGCTGCTGACCCTCGACGAACCGCCCACCGCGCTGTTCACCGCCCGCAATGTGACCTCGCTCGGTGCCTTGGTCGGTCTCCATCAGCTGGGACGGCAGCGGGAGATCGCACAGATCGGCTTCGACGACCTGGACCTGGGCACGGTCGTCGATCCCGCCTTGAGCGTCGTGGCTCAGCGCCTCGACGACATCGGACGACAGATCGTCGAGAATTTGGTGAGCCGACTGCAGGGGCATCCGACGGCCGAGACCGTCACGACCGTCCCCGTCGACCTCGTCCGACGTGGCAGCTCGGAGATCCCCGGCCCCCGAAGGAGCGGGACGGTCGCGAGGGCGCGCTGCTGAAGGACGTCGACATCCAGCTCACCGGGCCCCGTGGAGTGGTCGGCGACCAGTGGAGCGACAGTTCTCAACGGCCGCACTCGGCAGGTGCCGCTCTCAGTGCGGCTGCGCGACGCGGCGCCAGCTGGGCGAGGTCGCGAGGTGGGCGAGCGCGAGCCCGAAGCCGGCGGCGAGGATCACCTGCACCGCCTCCTGGAGCAGCACGAGGGAGCCCGTGACGTCCCCCGTGTTCATGAGCGAGAACGCCGTGTAGAGAGTGAAGCCGGGGATCATGATGACGACGGCGGGCACCGAGATACTCGTGCGCGGGATGTGCCAGATGCG
This sequence comes from Brachybacterium sp., assembly GCA_032101665.1. Lineage (GTDB taxonomy): Bacteria > Actinomycetota > Actinomycetes > Actinomycetales > Dermabacteraceae > Brachybacterium. The sequence continues at coordinate 1,708 of DAMDHZ010000130.1, forward strand.
TGCGGCCGTGTAGGCGAGCACGCCCACCAGGGTGGTCGCGGCGAGCGTCGCGAGCTGGGGCGGGACGTCCCCGGTCGTCATCACGAAGCGCAGGGTGTTGGCCACGAGCGAGACCAGGGCGGCCCCCACCGCGATCCGCCACGGCGAGTTGAAGATGACCGCGAAGCCGAGCACGCCCACGAAGGTCGCGAGCGCGCGCAACGGCAGCTCGGCGGCCAGTGGGAGGGCCAGCAGGTTCGTGGAGTCCGGGCCCATCCCCACGGCGATGCCGACGGCCCACACGCTCGCGGCGGCCGCGAGGATGATCATCATCGAGTAGGTCAGGCGCGCGACCCCGGCGCTGAAGTCGGACCGCACGATGTCCAGGATCCCGGTGATGAGCGGGAAGCCGGGCACGAGGAAGAGCACCGCGGCGAGATAGCCGCCCCGGTGCCCTGGCTCGATCGCGCCGAGCAGGGTCGGCACCCCCACCGCGAGCGCGTACACGCCGCTGGTGAGCGCCGCGGCGATCACCGTGACGAGCAGGTGGTTCCAGTGCCGCCGTTGCATCGTCCGGCGCACGGCCTGGCCCGCGATCGCGGCGATCAGCACCGCGAGCATCTCGATGGGGCCGCCGCCGTTGAGGAAGGAGAATGCCGCGCATGCCAGACCCGCGGCGAGCGCGTTGACGAGAGCCCCGTACAGCGGCGGGCGGGCCGCGATGCGGGCGAGCTGCTCGAAGATCTCGGCGGCGCTCACGCGCGCGGGCAGCTGCTCGACCATGCGATGGGTGCGGGCGAGGTGGTCCACGTTCACGCCCACGTGGTCCGGCTGGGTGATCCGGGTGCGATAGCGGCCGCCGAGGGTCGCGGTCGCCGTGATGTCCGTGAACGTGACGATCGAGCTGAACGAGTCCAGGCCGAGGGCGCGCGCGGTGAGCGCCATCGCGGCCTTGACCCGGTAGGAGGCCATGCCGCCCGCGAGCAGGGCGCTGCCGACCGCCGCGGCCGCCTCGGAGCGCACCGTCAGGGAGTCGACGGCGCCGATGGGGCTCGTGGTGGTGGGGAGGGGAGCCGGTCGCGGCTGCGGATCGGGGTCCATGCTCCGAGGCTATCCCCGAGTCCCCGGCCGCCCCGGGTCCCTCGGCGGTGGGTCCTCGGGGCGGGGGCTCTCCTTGCCGCCGAGCACCCGGCGTACGTGGTCGAGCTCACACTCGAACACCGCGGGGTCCTCGTACTCGGGGCGCCAGGGCATGTCGTAGCGCTCGGCGAGCACGCGATGCGCCGCGGTGCGCCGTCGGCGTCGTGCGGCGGCTGCGAGCACGGGGCGCGGCGGGGACACGGAGAGCCCGGCCGCCTCCTGGAGGGCGCGCAGCCCGTCGAACGAGGCGTCGTCCCAGCCGATGTGCGGGACCACCCACTGTTCCGCCTCACGGTCGTCGTCGGCGCGCGCGCCGCCCGGCAGCAGGCCGATCAGGGCGACGGCGTCGCGGTCGGCCTCGCCCACCGCCCACACGACATCGGCCACGGGGCGGTCGGGCAGGCGGCGCAGACCACGGCGGCGGGAGAGGGTCGCGCGCTCGACGTCGAGCAGGACGACACGTTGTGAGAGGACGATCGGGAGCAGCGCCCACAGGGCGAGCAGGGCCCACAGCAGGCAGAACGCGACGAGGAGCTGGACGCCGAGGGTGTCGGCGGCGTGGACGGCACCGCCGAGCCGCAGCCGCACGGCCGGTCGGAGCATCCACTGCTGGACGGCCGCGGCGCCGAGGGGCGACAGCACGAGGCTCACGATCGGGAGGCCCACCAGAGCGGCGGGGAGATACCGGGCGCCGAGCGAGGCGCCGACGAGGATCTCGCCACGGCGCGTGCGGCGCGGGGCCGGCGCTCGAGCGCTCATCGACCGGGCTCCCCGGGCTCCGCGTCGAGACCGCGTCGCGAGGTGAAGACGTGCTCGTGCCCCGTGATCGGGTCGGTGAAGGCGAGGCGGCGGGCGAGCAGCTGGAGGTCGCCGCTGTCGGCCTCGGGCCGGTCCCCGGGGTACAGGTCGTCGCCGAGGATCGGGGTGCCGAGCGTCGCGAGCTGCACGCGCAGCTGATGGGTGCGACCGGTGGCCGGCCGCAGGCCGACGAGCGCCTCCCCCGCCCGGGTCGAGAGCACCTCGAGCTCGGTGTGCGCGTTGGGCTCGCCGTCCACGACGCGGGTGCGGCGCCATCCGCGTTCGCGGGCGAGCCGATGGACCAGGATGCGGCGCTCCCCGGCCCTCGGCCGCCAGCTCACGCCGCCGCTCGTGTCGAGCCGGGCGAGGTAGTGCTTGCGGACGAGTCCGCGCGCGAACAGCTGCTGGTAGGCACCGCGCTCCTCGGCTCGGATGCCGAAGGCCAGCACGCCCGCGGTGCGCCGATCGAGGCGGTGCAGGGGGACGAGCTCGCGGATCCCGGTGGCGCGCCGCAGGCGTACGAGGGCGCTCGCGAGCACGTGTGTGCCGCGCGGCGTGCTCGCCATGCCGTGCGGCTTGTCGAGCACGAGCAGGTGCTCGTCGCGGAACAGGACGACGAGCTCCACCTCCGGCACCTGCTCAGGGGCCAGCTCGCGGTGGAACCACAGCTCGTCGCCCCGCCTCGCAGAGTCCTGGGCGCGCCAGGGGGTGCCGTCGGCGCGCACCACGTCGCCCCGGGCGAAGCGGAGCGCGAGGTCGGTCGCCTCCGCGGACAGCAGCGGCGGGAAGCGTGCGGCGAGCACGTCGTAGGCGGTCCGTGCGTCCGCCATCGGGCCAGGATCCGCCTGCCGGTCCGCTCCGCCCGGACGGACGACGAGGCGCACCGGGTCGAGGCCCTCGCGCTGGGCCAGGGGCGCGGCGGCCTCGCGACGGCGGGCGTGGCGGCGCGCGGCCCGGCCGGGAGCGATCAGAGCCCCCACACGACAAAGGTCAGCAGGTTGTGCGCGGCATAGAAGGCGACGACCAGGAGCAGCACGAGCCCGGGGTGGAGGTCGGCGACCGGGATCGACCGCGGGACGCGCGTGCGCAGCTCCCGCGGGGACAGCTGGCCGACCTCGTCGACCTCGGTCCCCGCGGCGCGGGCCTGGTCGATCACGGCGTGCTGGGCGCGCGCGCCGAACAGACGCCCGGAGAAGGTCGCGAGGCGGCGCCCGTTGGTGCCGAGCACGAAGACCCCGTCGTAGGGACCTTCGGGCGCGGACTCCCGTGCGGTCGGCCGGGGCGCGCGCGTCACGTCGCACACCGCGACGATCCGGGCCACTTCCGACCACTCGTGCGAGGCGGTGCGCCGGAACAGGCCGTGCGTCGAGAAGCCGCTCTCCCCCACCGTGAGCCAGGAGGTGATGGTGCGCAGGCAGGTCACGACGGCTGCGATCAGGATCAGCAGCCACAGCACGAGCGGGAGCGTGAACAGCACCTCGTGGAACAGGGCGTCGTCGTTCCACAGCCGCTGCCCGACGAAGCTCGTGAGGACGAGGAACTCGAGCACCACCACGAAGGTGATGGCGCCCACGAGGGCGGCGAGCACGGCCGATCGCATCGGGCCGAACACGCGCGAGGGCTCGCTGCGGTCGCGGGGGACCGTGGTGGTCTCAGGGGGCGTGTGCACGTTCACTCCTCCAGCACCTGCGGGTGCGACGCGTCGAGGCCGTCGCCGCGCCCGCGAGGGGATCGGACGCCGATGCCGGAACACCGCCCATCCTAGGTCCGAGCACCGACGGATCCCGGGCCGGACGGTCCGTGGACACCCGGGCGCGCGCCCCCGGACGCGACGATGCCCCGGCCGCGCGGGCGGCCGGGGCATCGGACGGGACGATCGGGCGATCACGCCCTCAGGCGTTCACGCCGTCGGGGCCTCAGTCCTCGTCCTCGTCCTTCTTGTCCACCACGAGGGTCTCGGTGGTGAGCACGAGGGCCGCGATCGAGGCGGCGTTGCGCAGGGCGCTGCGCGTCACCTTGACGGGGTCGATGATGCCCGCGTCGACGAGGTCGACGTACTCGCCGGTCGCGGCGTTCAGGCCGTTGCCGGTCGTCTCCGCCTTGACCTTCTCGACGACGACGTAGCCCTCGAGGCCGGCGTTCTCGGCGATCCAGCGCAGCGGCTCGGCGACGGCCTTGGCGACGGCGCGCACGCCGACAGCCTCGTCACCGGTCTTGCCGAGATCGTCGGAGAGAGCGGAGGCCGCCTGGACGATGGCGCTGCCGCCACCGGCCACGATGCCCTCCTCGATGGCCGCACGAGTCGCGGAGACCGCGTCCTCGATGCGCATCTTCTTCTCCTTGAGCTCGACCTCCGTGTGGGCGCCGACCTTGATGACGGACACGCCGCCGGACAGCTTCGCGAGGCGCTCCTGGAGCTTCTCGCGGTCCCAGTCGGAGTCGGTGTTCGCGATCTCCGAGCGGATCTGCGCGACCCGATCGGCCACGGCGTCGTCGTCGCCGGCCCCGCCGACGATGGTCGTCGAGTCCTTCGTGATGACGACGCGGTGGGCGGTGCCGAGCACCTCGAGGCCCACGGTCTTGAGGTCCAGACCCAGATCGGGCGTGACCACCTGGGCACCGGTGAGCACCGCGATGTCCTGCAGCATCGCCTTGCGGCGATCGCCGAAGGCGGGAGCCTTGACCGCGGCGCCCTTGAAGTTGCCACGGATCTTGTTGACCACGAGCGTGGACAGCGCCTCGCCGTCGACGTCCTCGGCCAGGATCAGCAGGGGCTTGCTGCCCTCGATGACCTTCTCGAGGATCGGCAGGAGGTCCGCCACGGCGGAGATCTTGCCCTGGTTCAGCAGGATGTGCGCGTCCTCGAGGACGGCCTCCTGACGGTCCGCGTCGGTCACGAAGTACGGGGAGATGTAGCCCTTGTCGAACTGCATGCCCTCGGTGAAGTCGAGCTCCATCGCGGTGGTCGAGGACTCCTCGACCGTGATGACGCCGTCCTTGCCGACCTTGTCGAACGCCTCGGCGAGCAGCTCGCCGATCTCGCGGTCCTGGCTCGAGACGGCGGCGACGTTGGCGATCTGCTCCTTGGAGTCGACGTCGATCGCGATCTCGCCGAGCTTCTCGGAGAGCGCCTCGACGGCCGACTCCATGCCGCGCTTGAGCGCGGACGGCGCCGCACCCGAGGCCACGTTGCGCATGCCCTCGTGGACGAGCGCCTGGGCCAGCACGGTCGCGGTCGTGGTGCCGTCACCGGCGACGTCGTTGGTCTTGGTGGCGACCTCCTTGGCGAGCTGCGCGC
>DAMDHZ010000131.1:0-380 GCA_032101665.1 Brachybacterium sp.
CTGCACCGCCACTGAGCGATCACAGAAACCCGCCACCAAGCCATCACATCCACAGTGGGCGGTTTCCGATTGCTCACGTACCTGCCGCGTTGGCCTGACCGGCTCCCTGGCCGCACGGCGAGGCCTCCCCGGGCGTCCGGACAGCCTGGGTGCGGGGCGGTTTGAGTGCCCGCGGGAAGTGGACACGGCGAGTATTCCCGCCATGGCGTTGGGTTGCCCCCGGCGCACACCGCCACCAGGACTCCTGAGCCGTAATCCGCTCCACCCAGCTGGCTGGCACCCAGGCGTTGAAGGTCGACCCTCGGGGGTTGCCTGCCCCAAAGTGCGCATGTGCGCGGTTGACCCAGCAGTGGGCACTACTGCTTAGATGCCCTCGCGTT
>DAMDHZ010000131.1:390-6901 GCA_032101665.1 Brachybacterium sp.
TGCCAGCGCCCTGGCCGAGCACGGCATCATCCACCGGGAGACCAAGGACGTCGACCTGTTCACCGTCGGTGATGAGGGCCAGCGAATCCCCGCCGCGATCCCCGTACTCCGCGAGGCCTTGGCCGAACACGGTGCGACCCTCACCGTCGGACGTGAGTTCCCCGGCTTCGTCGACGGACGCATCACCTGGGGCGACTACGAGATCGGCTTCGACCTCGGCGCCGACTGGCGCGCCTACCCGCCCGTCACCATGGACATCGGCCCCGTCCTCGATGTCCGAGACTCCATCGGCTCCAAGACCGCCGCCCTGTACAGCCGCAACGAAGCCCGCGACTACACCGACGTCGCGGCGATCGTCCTCGACGGGCGCTGGACACCCGAGCAGATCATGACCATGGGCGCCAACAACGACCCCGGGCTCGACCGCGAGCAGCTCGCACGCACCCTCGATCCAGACTTCCACCGCTTCCCCAGCAGTGCCCGCTTCCGCCGACTCGGCTTCGACCAGGAGACCGAGGGCCGCATGCGAGCCGCGCTGACCGTCCTGCGCGGCGCGGCACTGGGCCAGGACGTTGACCTCAAGACTGTCGAGGCGGCGCGCATCGCTGACGGGGGCCGCACCGAGCCGCTGCGCGAGCAGCTCGCCACCGACCAACACCACGTACAGGACACCTCCCGGGCCGCGAGCCGCGAGCAGGGCGAGGAGCACGACCATGGCCGGTAGAGCAACAGGACAGCGCGTCGCCTACGTGCGGGTGTCTACGACCGAGCAGAACCCGGCCCGGCAGCTCGAGGCCGTGGGGGAGTGCGACCAGGTCTTCACCGAGAAGGTGTCGGGGAAGAGTATCGGCAACCGCCCCCAGCTCGCCGCGCTCATCCGTCATATCCGGCCCGGGGACCTCGTTGTGGTCGCCTCCATGGACCGCCTCGCCCGCTCAGTCATCGACCTCAACACGATCGTCCAGCAGATCACCGGTGACCCTGCCTGCCACACCGAGGCGCAGCCGCGGAAGGGCGCGTCGATCGAGTTCCTCAAGGAGCGCCTCACCTTTGAACCCGGGCACGCGGATCCGATGGCCGCGTTCCAGCTGAACATGATGGGTGCCTTCGCCCAGTTCGAGCGTGAGCTCATCCGCCAGCGCCAGGCCGAGGGCATCGCTGAGGCCAAGAAGCGGGGCGTCTACAAGGGCCGGCCCCGCACGCTGGACTCCGAGCAGATCCGCTCGGTCCGCAACGCCGCCCTCGCCGGCACACCGAAGGCGCAGATCGCGCGTGAGCACGGCATCAGCCGCTCGACGTTGTACCGGTACCTCGAGCAGCCGGCCTTGCCACTCGCTTAGGCGGAGATGAGCAAAGTGGTGGCGTGGGGAAGCTGTACCCCATAAGGGCCGCCCGTGCCGGGCTCGGCTACCGGCAGCGGACGATCTGTTCCCGGGCCTGTAGTTCAGGAGTGAACAAGCGATGAGTCAAGACCTTTTCATAGCACGACGGATTCACGAGTAGGGCGATGGCCCAGGCCGTTGCGAGGCTGTCCGCGGGCTGCGGCGATTACTGCCCATAGACGCCCATTGGCGTCGGCAGGCGCATTCAAAGTCCTCGGCAGTTGAGCGAAGTTGTGCGTGGCGGAAAGGATATCAATAGTGCGGACCTTGCTACCTGCCTCGCGCTAGTCCGCCAGGTGTTTGATGATGAGTGCGTAAGCTCCGGGAGTCCGTCAGATAAGGTCGCCAAGGGCGTCGTGTTTAAGGATGCACTTATCAATGCAGTGTTGGCAAAAATAAGTTCTCTTGACGGGTGACAGTGTAGCAACGAGGGACTGGGGGTCGGACGGGTGTGCCATGCGGCAACTCGTGCGCTGCCGCACCTGACTGGCTCTCAGAGCGCCGGGACCGGTGGTCGCCAGCCGATTGCGCCGCAAGGGGTGAGAAGCCCATAAATGTGACCGCCCCTCTCCGCCCGCTCGTCACCGAGCTGAAAGACTTCTCGTACCGCCGGGCCCCGACCAGCTCGTCCATACCAACCTGACTGGGAAAGTGCCTTTCGTGCCGGCCTCCTAAAAAGGAAAATCGAAACTCAACCCTACTCGCGCCCAGCAAGAAAGACTGAGGTCACCAGGGGCTGGCAGGTTCTCCAGCAAGACCCGGGCGTGTTCACTTCGGTGTCCGTAACCCGTCGTAGCGTCTTTGACGTCCATGGAAAGGGTGTTGCCGAAGGCGCGAGGAAGAGCCCCTACAGGAACGGATCTTGAGCTGCGCGCATCAGCATGCGACGAACGAGCTCATCGCGGCCATCCCCGGGAGCATCGCTGTCTCCGGCTGATCCGGTGCTCGGCTGAACCGGCGTCACTCCGCCCGCATCCGTCACCGGTTCGAGAGGAGGACTCCGCGTGGGGAGGAGCATCCCGCCCTGAGAGTCCTCCCGTGCGTGAGAACTCCTCCCGAACGCGCGCGGTCCGGAGACGGCCGGCGTCAGTACCGCAGGCCGTGGCCGAAGCGGAAGGTGGGGTCCTCGGTGTCGAACGCGACGTCCGAACGGCTCGCGACGACCGCCGCGTCTGAACGCGGCAGATCGAAGGGCAGCGATCCCTGCGGATCACGCTCGCCGAACAGCACCCGCAGCACGGCCTCGTCCGAAGCGCCGTAGTTCGCGATGATCGCCCGCACGGAGCTCTGCAGTCCGCCGAGCACGACGGGGCGGTCGAGGTAGATGTCGACCACCGTCGGCACGGTAGCGGCGATCGCCGCGATCCGCTCCTGCTCGGCAGCGCTGTATTCAAGGGAGCCCGTGTGGAAGGCCGCGGCGGGACCGTTCCGGTCGCGGTCGTCGTACGGCGCCTTGAGGCGCAGGATCGCGACGTCGGCGTCCTCCGGCTTCTCCACGACCGTTGCGTACGCGGCGAGTGCGCTCGCATCGAGGCCCTCGGCGTACACCATGACACCCCGACTCAACGGGAGCATCGCGTCCTGGTTGGTGAGTAGAGTGAGCGAGTCGCTCTGCGCGTCCAGCCCCTCCGCGACGAGATCCGCCCGGCCGACGATCGTCGCCGCGCGCTCCTCGTCCACGAATGGGTCGTCGAACAGGCCGAGCCGGAACTTCTCCGCGAGCAGGCGGCGCACCGACACATCCAGCCGCTCCTCGCCGACTTGACCGCTCGTGACGAGGTCGGTAAGGACGCCGGTGCACAACTCTCCGCCGAACTGGTCGACGCCCGCGGCCAGGGCCTTGAGCATCCGCTCCGATCGGCTGAGGTGCTCAGCGCCCCAGGCGCGAGCCGGCATGAACGTGCCCATGACTTCGATGTCGGTCAACAGGCCCCAGTCGGTGCAGACGATCCCCTCGAAGCCCAGCTGATCGCGGAGTAGGTCGGTAAGGATTCCCTTGTTGAGCCCGAAGCCGACCTCTTCCCAATCGGTACCGACGGGCATTCCGTAGTACGGCATCATCTGCGTCGCGCCGGCCCGGATGGCCGCGATGAACGGCTTCAGGTGATACTCGCGCGCATCGCCCGGGTACACCTGCTCCTTGCCCCACTCGAAGTGCGGGTCGTCGCCGTCCTTCTGCGGTCCGCCGCCCGGGAAGTGCTTGACCATCGCGGCGACCGACTCGCGGCCGAACTCGTCGCCGTGCAGGCCCTCGATGTAGGCGACGACGAGTTCCGACGTGAGATCGGCGCTCTCCCCGAACGTCCCGCTGATGCGGGGCCAGCGCGGCTCCGTCGCCAGGTCGATCTGCGGGTGCAGCGCGACGCGCAGGCCGACCGCGAGGTACTCCTGCCGCACGACATCCGCGAACCGCCGTATGCGCTCGGGCGAGGCGAGCGCCGCCAAGCCCAGCGGCTCGGGCCACTGCGAAAAAGGTCCGGCCAGGATCGACGTCATCGGGTTGTCGCTGAAGGCATGGCGCGGATCCGTCGACAGCGTGACGGGGATCTGTAGCGGATGCTCCTGCGCCATACGCTGCAGCACGTTGTGCCAGGCCGCGAGCTCGCGGCCGTCGGGCGCCGCGCCGAGGACGTTGAAGTGCGTCATCCGGCGCTTGCGGATCATCGACTCCGCCGAGGGGATCTCGAAGGTCGGATTGCCTTCCGACGGGTCGCCGAAGGCGATCAGGGTGTGGAACAGCATGCCCACTTTGTCGGCGAGCTCCATGCGCGAGAGCAGATCCTCGACGCGCCGTTCGATCGGAACAGCCGGATCCTGGTAGGGGAACCGCGTTTCATCGGTGTTGGTCGACACGATGTCTCCTTGCTTACTTGGTGGCTTTGATGAACCAGACGCAGGTGGCGCCGGCGATGGAGAGCACGATCGCGATCGGGAAAAGCGCCCAGTATCCAAGGCCGAGCACGATCGCGCCGGCAAATCCGGGGGCGAAGGTCTGCGGTAGGGTCGCGGCGATGTTGACGACGCCGAGATCCTTGCCGAACGACTTCGCGGAGGGCAGCACCTGGCTGATCAGCGCGGTGTCGACCGCCTGGAACATGCCGAAGCCCAGGCTGAGAACGGCGGTCATGATGAGCCACGAGACGTACGTAGGCCAGATCCATGGGAGGACGAGCGCGGCTGCCATAAGCAGAGATGATCCGAACACGAACGGCTTGCGGCGGCCGATCCGGTCGGACAGCGGCCCGGAGGCCACTGTCGAGATCAGCGTGCAGACGATGCTGACGATGCCGAGCAGCGGGATCGCCGCAAAGGGGTCGGCGACCTTAAGGTAGTTCTGCAGGATCAGCAGCTGGAATCCGATAACGGCGAAGTATCCCGTGTACAGCAGGAGCCGCCCGGTGAATGCCCAGAAGAAGTCCGGATGCCTGACCGGGTTCACCCAGAACGTCCTGACAAACTCGATGAGGCTGAAGGGCTCGCGAGGAAGGTTCTTGCTGGAGTGGTCGGGGTTCGCGAGTACGAAGCCGACGAGGCCCACCAGCGCGAGAGACGAGAAGATGACGTAGCCGAGGGTGATGCTGTGCGCCAACTGGGATCCGATGATCTGACCGGCGAGGCCACCGAGCATGAGCCCGAGACCGAAGAGAGAGGAGAACGTACCACGGCGTGCCACCGGGACCCGGTCGGGCAGCACCGCGGACAGCGGACCCTGCGCGAAGTTGTAGGCGATCTGCACGAGGATCCACGCGATGATGATCCCGGCGAGGCTGTTCATGAAGCCGAGAGCGATGAGGGCCACGGCCCCGGCGATCGCCCCGAAGAGGATCCAGGGCGCCCGGCGGCCGAGCGCGGATCGTGTGCGGTCGGAGATCTGGCCGGCCGCAGGCTGCGCTACCAGCGCGGCGAGAGCGCCGAGCGTGGCGACCAGCGCGATGTTGGCGACCTGCGCGTTCTTGTCCGGGAAGATCTGCATGATCTGGGCCTGGAGGAGGATGCCCGGGACGGCGCCCCAGATCAGCACGATGACGAAGTTCGCCGGGGCGATCCACCAGAGCAGGCGTCTCAGCCCCTTGATTGGCGGCGGCGGATCGTCGACGCCGGCAGCGGTGGCGACGAAGGTGGTCTCGGTGAGCGCGGGATGCGCGTCTTGCGGTGCGTCAGAAGTTGACGACATTGTCAGTCCTTGGGTCGGGGTGGTGTCGGGCCGAGCGATGTGAGGCGGAGGCAGAGGGTCTCGCATCGGCTGATGGCACGCTAGCAGGAAAACCGGCACAAGTGTAGGTTTTTATCTCGACACATAGGATGGGACTTCGATGACGACCGAACGCGGATACACCACGGGCCGGGCCCGGCGGGAACGGATTATCGCGGCCGCGACCGCTCTCTTCGGGCGGGTCGGCTTCAACAGCGCCACCATGCTCGAGGTCGCGCAGGTCTGCGAGATCTCCCGCGCCGGCCTCGCGCACCACTTCCCCACCAAGGAGTCGCTCATGGAGGCGGTGCTGGAGACCCGGGACCGGGAGGACCGGGAACGATTCCGGCGCAACGGCTCACAGGGGCAGGACGGCATCGGGATTCTGCGCGGCATGGTTGACCTCGCCCGGCACAACAGCGAAGTTGGCGGGATCATCGCGCTATACGCGGTGTTATCGGCCGAGGCCGCTGACCCCGCGCACCCCGCCCACGACCACTTCGTGCGGCGCTATGCGCGGATCCGCTCGGGCACGGCGAAGGCCCTCCGCGACGCCCGCGCGGCGGGGTACCTCGCCGCACACGTCGACGAGGATCGCGCCGCGGCGGAGCTCACCGCGCTCATGGACGGCCTGCAGCTGCAGTGGCTGCTCGACCCGACCTCCGTGGACATGGCCGAGATCGTCCGACTGCGGATCGAGGAGCTACTCGTGGTACCCCTCGGCGGAGGGGCCGCCTAATGCCTTGGGGCGTGTGAGGCGAGCTGGTCCCATCACAACGACGCCTACTCGAGCGTCGTCCATGTACCTGACGAGTGACGACAAACCACGCGGCCAACGGGACGAAGAGGGGCGTGACCAGGGCTGAACGCAGGAGAGTCAGCGGCCTCCCGCGGAACCGCCGGCCGACGCGCGAGCTGGACGCGAACGCACGCGCCA
>DAMDHZ010000132.1:0-6681 GCA_032101665.1 Brachybacterium sp.
GGCGGAAGAACGAGCCGGGGATGCGGCCCGCGGCGTACATGCGCTCCTCGACGTCGACCGTGAGCGGGAAGAAGTCGAACTGGTCCTTGGGCTTGTTCGAGACGGCGGTCGCGGAGAAGACCATCGTGTCGTCGTCGAGGTAGACGGCGACCGCGCCCGCGGCCTGCTGGGCCAGGCGTCCGGTCTCGAAGCGCACCTCGCGCTTGCCGTACGAGCCGTTGTCGATGACGGCGGTGGTGGCGGTGATCTCAGGGCCTTCCATGGCCATGGGGAACTCCTTGTGTCAGGTGGGTGTCCCCGCCGCTCGAGCGCGGTCATCGCCAGTGGTCCGCGGTCTCCCCACCGCGAGGCGGGGCTCCGCGAGCCACTGCCGAGGACCGAGCCCGGCGAGGACGTGCAGGTGGTGCCGCACCCGGCGGGGGGCCGGCGCGGCGCGTCCGTCCCGGGGGCCGGGCGGACGCCGAACCGCCGCCCACCCCTTCTCGGGGCGAGCGGCGGCGGATGATCAGCGGCGGATGCCGAGTCGCTGGATGAGCGAACGGTACCGCTCGATGTCGACGGTCTGCAGGTACTTGAGCAGACGGCGGCGCTGGCCGACCAGGAGCATCAGACCACGACGCGTGTGGTGGTCGTGCTTGTGCTCCTTGAGGTGCTCGGTCAGGTACGTGATGCGGTGGGTCAGGAGCGCGACCTGGACCTCGGGCGAACCGGTGTCGCCCTCGTGCGTCCCGTACTCCTTGATGATGTCCTGCTTGGTAGCGGTATCGAAGGCCACTGGCTCTCCCTGGGTCGTTGCGCGGCGCACCGGGGCATGTTCTCCCGGGCTCTGTGGACGAGTCCGCTCTCCGCCCGGGCCCGCGAGCGCAGTCCGACGTGGGTCGGATGCCAGGGGGCCGATGGGCGCGCGGGACTCTCCGCGGCCGAGTTCACGGCCCTAGGAGGCTATCAGTCGCGCGCCCAGGAGCCGAGGGCCTCACGCTCGAGCGTGCGGACCGTCACAGCCTTGTCGCGGCGCATCTGGGCGACGAGCTCGTCGATCGAGTCGAAGCGCAGGGTGGGACGCTGCCGGTCCACGAACTCCAGGCGCACGGTGTCGCCGTAGAGGTCGAGGTCCTGGGGGCCGTGGACGTACGCCTCGACCATGCGCGGCGCGGGACCGTCGTCCGCGCGGAAGGTGGGGTTGGTGCCGATCGAGATGGTCGCGGGCGCCCGCTGCAGCGGCGGCGTCCCCTCGTGCTCGGGCGCCTGCGCGGTGACCGTGAGGTATCCCGCGTACACGCCGTCGGCGGGCACGAGACCCTCGGGCGCCGGGCCGAGGTTGGCCGTGGGGAAGCCGAGCTCCCGGCCGCGCTTGAAGCCGTGGTGGACGAGGTCGCTCACCCGGTGGGGACGCCCGAGCATGCGCGCCGCGAGGGCCACGTCCCCGGTCTCGAGCGCGGCCCGGACCGCGCTCGAGGAGATCCGCGCACCCTCGCCGCGGGCCCCGGGGCCGTACTCGTCGACCGTGACCACCTCGAAGCCGTACCGCTCGCCGAGCTCGCGCATGGTGGAGAGGTCGCCGGCGTTGTCCTTGCCGAAGCGTGAGTCCTTTCCCATCACGATGCACCGCATGCCCAGGGCCTCCACGAGGAAGATCCGCACGAAGTCCTCCGCGGAGTGCTGGGCGAACTCCCAGGTGAACTCGAGGTCCAGCACGCCGCGCAGGCCGACCTCGCCGAGCAGCTCGTCGCGCTCGTGCTGGCCCGTCACGAGACGGGGCACGCCCGGCATGACGCACACATGGCGTGGGTGGGGCCAGAAGGTGAGAGCCACCGGGGCCAGCGCGCGCTCCGCGGCGACGGCCCTGAGCTGGTCGAGGACCGCACGGTGCCCGCGGTGGACCCCGTCGAAGTTGCCGATGGTCACGGCGGTCGCACCGAGGTCGGCCGGGATCTCCTCGACGGAACGCCAGACGGGGATGCGGGTCACGGCGGGCCGGGTCCTTCCTCAGGGGCGTGCGCCCGGCGCTCGTGCGCGGGACGCAGGACACTGTATCCCCGCTCGCGGCGCGCTCCGCGCGCGGGGAGAGCAGGGCGACTCCGAACGCGCGGGCCGAGTCCGCGACGCCCGCCCTCCGGGGCAGTTCCGGGACTCCGCGGGGGGCTCGCGCATCGTTCGATGCCCGGGCGCCGACTGTGACCCACTCGTGACGGCACGAGCCTCGATCGGGTCGGCGCCCTCCGGTAGCCTGCAAGCACGGCGGCTCTCGGGGCAGGACCCCGCGCCCTCCCGCCCGGGAGCGGCATGGACGAGGAACCGGCCGGAAGATCGGAGCACACCACATGTCCACCGTGACCGAGACGGAGACCCCTGGCGGATCCCACGGCCGCGCCGGCCGACGGGCGGCGCTGATCATCGTCGCCATCCTCGTCGTCCTCGCCCTCGTGGGCATCGGCGGCTCGGTGGCGTACGCCAAGCAGTACGACGGCAAGGCGCTGCCGGGCACCACGGTGCTGGGTCAGCACGTCGCCGGGCAGAGCCCCGCGCAGATCGCCGACCTCGTGACCGAGCGCGCCGAGGCCGTCACCGTCACCGTCACCACCAACGGCGAGTCCCGCGAGGCGACCCTCGCCGACCTCGGGGTGACGGTCGACGCGCAGGCCACCGCCGCCAAGGCGGCGGACCACAGCGGCGACGTCGTGAACACCGTGAAGTCGGCGTTCGACGGCAACCGGACGATCGACCCCGTCGTCGCGGTGGACTCCTCGGTCGCGGGCCAGTACGCCAAGTCGCTCGTGTCCGACGAGGACGCGGCCGCGACCGACGCGCAGGTCGTCTACGACGAGGACGCCGAGACCTGGGGCATCGAGCCCGGCAAGGCCGGCCAGGGAGTGGACCCCGCCGCGTTCACCGAGGCCGTGAGCGCCCAGGCGCCCGCGCTCGAGAGCTTCAGCATCGAGCAGCAGACCCAGGAGATCCAGCCGGCGATCTCCGACGAGGCGGCGCAGCAGGCCGTCGACACCATCAACCAGCGGCTCGACCAGACCGTCACCGTGACGGCCGCGAACGGGAAGTCCTACGACGCCTCGAAGAAGACCCGCGGCGACTGGTACAGCCCGGTGCTCAACGAGGCGGGCGACGGCTTCGATGTCAGGGTCGACGACTCCAAGGTCGCCGACTGGGTGTCCGGCCGTGCCAAGAAGGTCGCCGTCGAGCCCGTCGACGGCATCGAACAGGTCGACGACGCCGGCAACGTCACCAAGGTGATCTCCGAGAAGAAGGACGGCTCGGAGGTGTCCAACGCGGACGCCGTCACCCAGCAGATCGTCTCCGGGCTCAACGAGGGCTCGAACGTCGAGGCCTCCTTCGAGACCACGCCCGTCGAGGCCAAGGTCACCAAGGCCAAGACGCCCGCCGCCACGTCCGACTCCTCGACCACCGCGACCGCGGAGCCGACCGGCGAGAAGTGGATCGACGTGAACCTGGCGGACAAGACCCTGACCGCCTACGTCGGCGAGACCCCGGTCTACGGCCCCAAGAAGATCGTCGACGGCAAGAAGGGCTACGAGACGGTCACCGGCACGTTCCACGTCTACAACCGGCTCGAGAAGCAGGACATGACCAACGCCTCGAAGTACCCCGAGTCGGACTCGCGGTACTACTACACCGAGGACGTGCCCTGGGTGCAGTACTTCGAGGGCGGCTATGCGATCCACGGCGCGCCGTGGCGATCGTCCTTCGGGTACTCCGGTTCGCACGGCTGTGTGAACATGCGGCCGTCGGAGGCCAAGTGGGTCTACGACTGGGCGTCCATGGGCACCAAGGTCGTCGTGCACTACTGACCGACCGTTCCCTCGCGCCGACGAGGCCCCCTCCCGCACGCGGGGAGGGGGCCTCGTCCGTCGGTGCAGGCGGCGCGGGCTAGGAGCGTGCGTCCTCCGGCACCACGAGCAGCGGGCGCAGCCGGCCGTCGTCCCCGAGCTCGGCGACGGCCACGAGGCGCCCGGCCGCATCGAGCACGGCGGTCGTCCCGGCGGTGGAGGAGGCGGGGCCCACGGACGGACGGCGCCCGTGGCCGAGGTCGACGGCCGCGGGCTCGTCGACCTCGAGGTGGGGCAGGACGGCGCGCGCGGTCGCGCCGAGGCCGCGGAGCGGCGGAGCGTCCGTGTCCTGGCCGCGGGGCGGAAGCCGGACGGCGTCGGCGACGTCGAAGGGTCCGACGTGCGTGCGGCGCAGAGCGGTGAGATGCCCGCCCGTCCCGAGCGCGGCACCGAGGTCGCGGGCGAGCGCCCGGATGTACGTCCCCGAGCTGCAGTCCACCACCACGTCGAGGTCGCGGAAGGGGCCGTCCACGCCGTCGGCGAGGACGTCGAAGCGGTCGATCGTGACGGGGCGGGCCGCGAGCGCGACGTCCTCCCCCGCCCGCACGCGCGCATAGGCGCGCCGGCCGTCGACCTTGATGGCGCTCACCGAGCTCGGCACCTGCGCGATCGGGCCGCGCAGAGCGGTCAGTGCGCCCTCGATCGCAGCGGGCTCGAGCGCGCTCGCGTCGACGAGGTCGCCGAGCACCTCGCCCTCGGCGTCGTCGGTGGTCGTCGCCCGTCCCAGCCGGATCGTCGCCCGGTAGGTCTTGGGGAGCCCGACCAGGTGCGTGAGCAGCCGGGTGCCCTGTCCGACACCGAGGATCAGCAGCCCCGTGGCCATCGGGTCGAGGGTGCCCGCATGCCCCACCTTCTTGGTGCCCAGCAGGCGTCGGGCGCGTCCGACGACGTCATGGCTGGTCCAGTCCGGGCCCTTGTCGACGAGCAGGATCCCGTGCGGCGCGGTGCTCACGCGCGCAGGCCGCCCTCGTCGGTGTCCGCGGCGCCGTCGGCGTCCTCTGCCTCGTGGGGGGTGCGGTACGGGTCGGCCTCGCCGGCGTAGGGCGCGCCCTCCTTCGAGCGGGCGAGGTCGGCGTCGCGGTGGCGCGCCTCGACCAGGAGATCCTCGATCGTGCGAGCGTTCTCGGGCAGCGCGTCGGCGATGAACTCGAGCGTCGGGGTGAGGCGGACACCGGTCTGGCGCCCGACCTCGCTGCGCAGCATCCCGGTCGCCGAGCGGAGCGCCACGGCGGTGCCGGCGCGCTCCTCCTCGTCGCCGAAGACGGTGTAGAACGCCGTCGCGTGCTGGAGGTCGCCCGAGACGCGCACGTCGGTGATCGTCACGAATCCGAGGCGGGGGTCCTTGACCCGGGTGTCGATCGTGGTGGCGACGATCTCCTTGATCCGGTCGGCCAGGCGCCGGGCGCGGGGGTTCTCGCTCATCATGGGATCCTTTCGGGTGCGGACGCGGACGCGTCCTCGAAGAGCCCGCGCAGCTCCTCCGCGCGGGGATGGTCGGTACGGACCGCGACGACGACGTCCCGGTCGATGGACTGGTCGACACGGTGCCGGAAGGCGCCGGGCTCGCCGAGCGCGGTGAAGCCGGCGGCCTCGAGCACGGCGACCGTCTCATGGAGCGGCGCGGTGTGGCGGTTGAGCGCGAGCGCCATACCCCCGTCGCGACGCAGCAGGCGGTGCCAGGCGGGCAGGGCGTCGCGCAGGGTCGCGAGCGGTGAGCGCCGCAGAGCGCCTCCGCTGCGGGCGCCGTGCTGGACGCCGTAGGGCAGATCCGCGACGATCGCGTCGAAACGGGCCGCGCCGAGCGCGGATCCGAGCTCCGTCGTGTCGCAGCGCAGGAGCTCGACGCGCTGGACGTCGCCCGACCGCTGGGCGGCCTTGTCGGCGGCCAGCTCGGCGGTGAACCGCGTGCCGAGCACCGTGCCGTGCGCGGCCAGGCGTCCCGTCGCCGAGGTGTGCTTGAGGCGATGGGTGCGCATCCAGGTGAGCAGGAACGCGCGGTAGGCCTCGATGTCGGCGCGATCGAGGTCGGCGCCGACGGGGCTGAGCCCGAGGCGCAGCGCGCGCGAGAGGGTCGTGCCGCGACCGCACATCGGGTCGAGCACCGCGAGGGTCCCGTCGGCGAGGCCCGTGCGGTGCTCCGAGGCGGCCGCGGCGAGGTTCAGCAGCAGGGCTGTGAACTGCTCGTTGGTCTTGCCCGGATAGCGCAGGGTGGTCTCGAGATCGCTGCCGTGGCGGTGGACGGGCACCGGGTCCACCGGCTCGAGCAGCACGACGCCGCCCGTCCGGCGGGGAGCGAACAGGGCGAGCGTGCTCGAGAGGGCGGAGGCGGCGCGCACGAGCGCGGCACGGTCGACGTCGGCGAGCACCTCGACGTAGTCGACGCCCGCGACATGCCGCTCATGCGCTCGCACCGGCACGCCCAGGTGCGCGGAGAGCACGTGTCGCGCCTCGGCGACCGCGAGCGGGCCGGCGGCGTCGGTGTAGACCCGATTGGCCGACGGCGCGCGCAGGATCAGCAGGCCCTCCCGGGGCGTGTGATCGGTGCCGGACATCACCACTCCGTTCGCTCGGCGGGCCCGGGAAGGATACCCCGGGGACACGGGAGCGCCCCGGTCACGAGGACCGGGGCGCCATCGGGTCGGTGGGGGAACGGCGAGCCGCCGCTCCCCCACCGACCGGATCACTTGGACTCGCGGGGCTTCTCGCGCATCTCGTAGGTCGTGATGACGTCCTCGAGCTGCAGGTCGTTGAAGGAGCCCAGGTTGATGCCGCACTCGAAGCCCTCGCGGACCTCGGTGACATCGTCCTTGAACCGTCGCAG
>DAMDHZ010000133.1:0-6641 GCA_032101665.1 Brachybacterium sp.
ACGCGGCACCGATCGGCTCGGACGGCACGGCGGACGGATCCGAGCCCGGCACCCGGGCGTCGTCATCCCGCTCCGGGCCCTCGGCCCTCGAACCATCCCGTCGAATCCTCATGCCCCTCATTCTTCCGAGGGGGACTGACACACGGCACTACGCCCGGACGCATATCTCAAGAATGTGCGCAACCCTGCGCGGGGAGGAAACGCTGCCGACCTCACGTCTCCGGCCGAGCCCATTTCCCGCGACTGTCCCCGACCTCGATTCCTGTGCCTCAACCAGCCGCGCCAATTCGGGATCGTCAAGGAATGCGAGCGCCGTTGAGAAGTGAGCACGTGGGGGAACACCCTGACGTCTATGCTGTCATCCGCCACGCGGCGCAGACCATGACGATCTCGTCTTTCCACATGCCACCCGAGCCCCCTGACTGCTGGGAACCGGATCGTCTGCCGAGCCGACACCGTTGAGGGCGGGGCGGTCGCGCATGACCGTGAAGCTGCACGATCGATCACATCGACGAGCAGCGGTTCGCAATAGTGCCGAGCTCTCCGTGGCTAGGGTGGGTGACATGAGCGCTCCCCACTTCGATCCCACCGGTCTCGAGCCGCGTTCGGCCACGGACGAGCAGCGGGAAGCCGGCCCGGTCGCGCGCACGCCGGAGGGGACATGGGTCGTCCTCGGTCATGACGAGGCCGAGGACGTCGCGGACGACGACGTGAGCTTCTCCTCCGCGGTCTCGCGCTTCCTCCAGGTCCCCAATGGTCTCGACGGTGACGAGCACGCCGCCTTCCGTGCGGCAACCGATCACTTCTTCGCCGCGGACGAGATGGCCGCGTTCGAGCCGACGCTGCGTCGGATCGCGAAGGACCTCGTCTGGGAGTTGACGGTCGATGTCGGCGCGGACGGCACCGAGGTCGATGCGGTGGCCGCGATCGGAGCCGTCTTCGCCGTCCGCGCGCAGACCGCCTGGCTGGGATGGCCGTCGGCGCTCGAGACCGAGCTGCTGCAATGGATGGTCGACAACCACGAGGCCTCGCGATCGCGGCAGCTGGAGCGCACGGCCGAGGTGGCGGCGCGGTTCGACGCGCTGATCCGTTCGGTGATCGAGCCTCGCCGGGCCGCCGGCGCGTACTCCCCCGACGACGTCACGACGCGTCTGCTCCATCAGAGCGTCCACCTCCCCGATCCCGAGGTGCCCGGCAGCACCGACCGCGCGCTGCGCGATGACGAGGTGGTCTCGATCCTGCGCAACTGGACAGGAGGGGACCTGGGCTCGCTCGCGCTGTGCGTGGGTGTGCTGCTCATGGCCCTCTCGACGAAGCCGCAGCTCGTGCATCGGCTGCGAGTCGGCACCTACGAGGAGGCGGTCGCCATCACGGACGAGCTGCTGCGGATCGACTCCCCGTTCGTCTCCAACCGGCGCGTCGCCACCTGCCCGGTGACGGTGGCCGGGTACGAGATCGCCGAGGGCGACCGTCTGCTCATCCATTGGACCTCCGCCAATCGAGATGAGCGCACGTTTCCGAACCCTGATGCGTTCGATCCCGGGGCCAATGCGCCCCGCAACCTCGTCTACGGCACGGGCGCCCACGTGTGCCCGGGTCGACCGCTGGCCACTCTCGAACTGATCGTCGCGCTGCAGGAGATCCTCGCGGCGGCCGACGTCTCACCCGCCCCGACCGCGGGCGAACGGGAGGTCGCCCCGGTCGGCGGCTGGGCGTCCGCACCGATCGTGCTGACTCCGCGCGGCTGACCGGCCTCCTTACGGTCCTCCGGTTCACACCCCCAGCCCATCGAGAAGAGCTCGCGCTGCCGGTGAGGGATTGAAGCCGCTCCAGGCCAGATACTCCACGCGCGTCGGACCGTCGGTCACCGAGATGGTCGAGAGACGGGCATCGTCGGGGATCACGGCGGACGAGAGAAGCGCGAGGACGAGACCGTGCCGTACCAGATCGAGGATCAGGTCGGTGCTCCCCACCTCGAAGGCGACGTCCCGGCGCAGGCCGGCTCGCTCGAAGGCGAGGTCGGACTGAGCCCTGCCGGGGCTGCCGGCGGGAAAGTCCACGAACACCTCGTCGGCGACATCCGCCAGGCGGATCCGTTGGCGGGCTGCGAGGGGATGCTCAGCCGCAACCACGGCGACGAGGCGCTCACGGGCGAGCACGCGCGTGCTCACGCCCTGCGGGATCGCGTCCTCGGCAAGTCCCAGCACGGCGACATCCATGACGCCCTCCGCGATCGCGCCGATGAACTCGTCGCTGCCGCCGCCGCGGAGGGTAATCCGCACCGCCGGATGCGCACGATGGAACGCGGCGAGCGCGGCGGGGATGTCGATCGCCGTCACCGTGGGGATCAGGCCGATCGTGAGGGTGCCCCGGACGTCTCCGGTCGCGGCGGCAGCGTCGGCGACGGCGCGCTCGGCGGCATCGAGGCTCACCCGCGCCGCCGCGGCGAACGCCTCCCCCGCGGCGGTGAGCTCGACCCGTCGGCTGGTGCGGGCGAACAGGGTGACCCCGAGCTCGCGCTCGAGGGCCTTGATCTGGTGGCTGAGCGCGGACTGCACGACGAAGCACGTGGCCGCGGCGCGCGTGAAGCTGCGCTCCTCGGCGATCGCCACCACGTACCGCATCTGCTGCAACTCCATGAATTCATGATCGCAGTGCATCGCTGAGATGCACAACATGTGTTGGACTCATACGTCGCAGCTGCACACGATGGACACGTGACCACGACGACACCGCCTCCTGCATCCGCCGCCTCGACCTCGCCTCCGGCGCTCCCGCCCTCACGGGCGGGCTGGACGATGCTCACGGCGACGGTGCCGATGGTGTGGGGCACCACCTACATCGTCACCACCCACGCACTGCCGGACGGGCACCCGCTGTTCGCGGCCCTCATGCGGTCGCTGCCGGCAGGACTCATCGCTCTGCTCCTCGCACGGACGCTCCCCCGCGGCTCCTGGTGGTGGAAAAGCATCGTGCTGGGCACGCTGAACATGGCGGCGTTCTTCCCGCTGCTGTTCGTCGCCGCACAGCATCTGCCGGGCGGTGTGGCGGCCACGCTCGGAGCGGCACAGCCCATCGTGGTGGCGTTCCTCGCGGTCGCGATCCTGCACGAGAGGCTCTCGTCCTGGCGCGTGGCGGGGGGCGTCGTCGGGGTGGTCGGTGTCGCGCTGGTCGTCCTGGACCGCGGAGCCTCGCTCGACGCGGTCGGCATCCTCGCCGGGCTCGGCGGCGCCGTCTCGATGGGCACGGGCGTCGTCCTGACCAAGAGATGGGGGCGTCCCGAGGGCGTCTCCGCGGTCGGCCTGGCCGGATGGCAGCTCACCGGCGCCGGGCTCGTCCTCCTCGTCCCCGCCCTGTTCATCGACGGCATCCCGAGCGGCATCGACGGGAAGGCGGTGGCGGGGTATGCATGGCTCGGCCTGGTGGGCGCGCTGGTGACCTACACGATCTGGTTCTCGGGCATACGCCACCTGCCCGTGACCGCGACCGCGCTGCTGGGACTGCTCTCGCCGCTCGTCGCCGCGCTGCTCGGCACGCTCCTCGCGGGCGAGGCCCTGAATCCCGTCCAGCTCGCCGGCTTCGCCCTCGCCCTGGCCGCGATGGTCCTGGGCCAGCTCCCCTCCCCCACACAGAAAGCAGGGATCCGCTCATGAGAATCGCTGTTCTCGGCGCCACCGGCATGGCCGGCAGCGCCGTCGTTGACGAGGCCTTGAGCCGCGGGCACGCCGTGTCCGCGCTCTCCCGGAATCCGAGAGCGATGCCCTCGCACCCGCGACACACGACGCGGGCCGTCGACGTCGGCGACACCGTGGCGCTCGATCCGGTGTTCGCCGATGCGGATGCCGCCGTGCTCGCGATCCGTCTGGCACCTGGCGAGGAGCATCGATGCGCGCCCCTCACCCATGGCGTCCTCGACGTGGCGGCAAGGCATGGCACGCGCGTCCTCGTCATCGGCGGCTCGGCACCGCTGCGAAGCCCCGGACATCCCGACCGGCTCGTGATCGACGACCCGGACCATGTGCCCCCGGCCTGGCAGGCCGTCGCGCGGGCGAGCCTCGCCCAGTTCGAGGTCTGCACCGAGCACCCGCATCGGGAGTGGGCCTACCTGAGCCCGCCGGCCGTGCTCGAGCCCGGCGAGCGCTCAGCTCACTACCGGCGCGGCACCGACAGCCTGCTGACCGATGATGACGGACGCTCATGGATCACGGCCCCCGACCTGGCCATCGCCGTGCTCGACGAGCTCGAGCACCGACGCTGACTGGCTTCACGCCCTCCATGCGCAGCCCGACGTGGCGCGCTACCTCCTCGACGAGCGGTGGACGGCGGAGATCGCACGCGAGAGCCGCGGAGCGCATCCCCCGGACGGACCTCGACGGCTCCACCGGGTCCCTCGCCCTCGTGATCTACGGGATGCTCGCCGCCGACCGCGTCTGAGATCCCGACGGGGGCTCGTCCCGACCGTCCGACGGGGTGTCGTCGCCGCATCGTTCGAGGCCGCTCGTGGACTCCCGGGAGACCTCCCACATGCGGCGCAGGAGCGCGTCGTCGATCTCCCCCGGGAACGGCTCGGCATCGATGTCGCCCGGGGTGCCGCGGACCTCTATGTGGAGCTGCTCCATGCGCTGATCGAGATGGTCCGCGGCAGCGGCGGCCTCGATGAGCTCGGCCGACAGGTGGTCGGGGACCGCGCCGTCGTACTTGTAGAAGATCTTGTGCTCGAGGCTCGCCCAGAAGTCCATCGCGATCGTGCGGATCTGGACCTCGACGGTCACGTCGACCCGGCCGGTCGAGAGGAAGACGGGGATCTCGATGATCGCGTGCAGGCTCTTGTACCCGCTGGGCTTCGGAGCGGCGATGTAGTCCTTGACCTCGAGCACCCGTACGTCGTCCTGGGAGGTGAGCGCCTCGAGAACGCGGTACGTGTCGGCGATGAAGCTGCACGTGATGCGGATCCCCGCGATGTCGGTGAGGTTCTCGCGGATGGAGGCGAGCGACGGCTCGATGCCGCGCCGAGTGACCTTCTCGAGGATGCTCGCCGGGGTCTTGATCCTCGTCGTGACGTGCTCGATCGGGTTGTAGCGGTGCAGGTGGAGGAACTCCTGGCGCAGGATCGTGACCTTCGTGAGCACCTCGTCGACGGCGAACTGGTGCTCCATCATGAGCCGGGAGAAGTCCTCGCGCATCCGACGGGCGAAGGTGAGCATCTGGGGAGAGGGAGCCGGCATCTCGTCGCCGGGCTCGGAACCGACTTGGTCGGAGCGGTCCTCGCCGTCCCGCCGATCCCTGCTCGCGTCCACGATGCCCCTTTTCCCGCCTGCTCTGCCGAGTGCCGGCCACACCCTACGGCAGGGCCATGGGGGCATCATGAACGCGGACACCGGATGCCGCGTGACGCCGGCGCGGGAATGCCCGACGGTCCGGCGAGGTTGTGCTCAGCGTGAAGATCGACATCTGGTCCGATATCGCCTGTCCTTGGTGCTACATCGGAAAACGACGCTTCGAGCGTGCCCTGGCCTCCTTCGAGCATCGGGAGGAGGTGGAGATCATCTGGCACTCGTACCAGCTCGATCCCTCGTTGCCCGAGCACTACGACGGCACCGAGAGCGAGTACCTCGCGACCCGTAAGGGCATGCCCGAGGCGCAGGTGCGGCAGATGTTCGGGCATGTCGCCGAGCAGGCCGCCGGCGAAGGGCTCGACTACGACTTCGATCGGCTCGTCGTCGCGAACTCCCTGCGCGGGCACCAGCTCCTGCATCTCGCCAAGGAGCACGGCGCGGCCTCCGAGGTGAAGGAGGCGCTGCTGGCGGCCCATTTCGAGCAGGGCGTGGACATCGGCGCGACCGACGAGCTCGTGCGCATCGGCACGGCCGCCGGACTCGACGAGGCTGAGATCCGCGCGGAGCTGGACTCCGGCTCCCGCATCCCGGACGTGCAGGCCGACGTGCGCGAGGCCGGGGAGCTCGGCATCCGCGCCGTCCCCACCTTCGTCCTCGACATGCGTTTCGCGGTCTCGGGCGCGCAGAGCCCGGAGGTGTTCGCCCAGGCGATGGACCAGGCGTGGACGGCGTCCCATCCGAGCCTGCAGGTGGTGGGCGGTGCCGACGCGTGCGGACCGGAGGGCTGCGCGATCTGACGGCAGAGGGCGGGAGACCGAGAGGTGGCATGCTGGGACAGGCGAGCAACCGGTCGCCTCGGCGTACTCAGGGTCCGGCGGTGTGGGAGGTTCCTGTGGGACTCATGATCTGCGATATGTCCGTCTCCCTCGACGGCTACGTCACCGGCCCGAACGATAGCCGCGAGCACCCGTTCGGCGATGGTGCCGAGAGTCTGCATGCGTGGCTGGGGCCTTCGGCGTCCGATGCGGACCGCACCCTGCTCGAGAGCGCGATGAGTCGCGTCGGCGCGGTCGTCATGGGCCGCAGATTCTTCGAGAAGAACGAGGGCGACGGCGGATGGGCGGACGCCGGCCCTCTCGGCGAGACCCCCTGCGTCGTGCTCACCCATCACCTCCCCATTCGGCCGTACCCACCTGTCTTCACGTTCGTCTACGACGGGGTCGCGAGCGCCATCCGGGACGCGCACGAGATCGCCGGTGCCAAGGACGTCCGTCTGTTCGGCGCCAGCATCATGCAGCAGGCGCT
>DAMDHZ010000134.1:0-6532 GCA_032101665.1 Brachybacterium sp.
GCGGGACCGCCTCAGGAGGCCCGCAGCGGGTTCGCGACCCGGCTCATGCGTTCGTCGACGGGTCCCGTGCGGTAGCCGGCGGCGAGGCCGCCGAGGGTGCGCGGGCGCAGGGACCGGGGATCCTTCCGGGGTGTGCTCAGGGGTGCCCGGCGACGCGGACGCCGCCGAGCACGATCGCGTCGAGGTCCCGCAGGACGCTCACGTCCTCGCGTGGATCCGTCGCGGTGACGAGCAGGTCGGCGGGCGCGCCGTCCTCGAGCGCCGGCACCCCGAGGAAGGTGCGCGGTCCCCAGGTCGCGGCCTCGAGCACCTGGGTGGGGGTCAGTCCGCACGCGACGAGCTCGTCGAGCTCGTCGTGCACGATGCCGTGGCCGAGCACCCCGCCCGCGTCGGTGCCCACCAGGAGCGCGACCCCCGCGTCGGAGGCGTCGCGCGTGCGGGCGTGGCGCCGCTTGCGCAGGCGTCGCATGTGGGCGGCGTAGGCGGGGAACTTCGGCTGCCCCTGGGCCGCGTACTGCTCGAAGCGGTCCACGTTGACCAGGGTGGTCACGACGGGGACGCCGAGGTCGGCGGCACGCGTGATCGTCTCGTCGGTGAGCCCGGTGGCGTGCTCGAGGCAGTCGAAGCCCGCGTCGAGCAGCAGCGGCAGGGTCTCGGCGGCGAAGGTGTGCGCGGTGATCCGGGCCCCCGCCTCGTGGGCGGCGCGCGCGGCCGCCGCGAAGGCCTCGGGCGGGAAGGTCGGGCGCAGATCGCCCGCGGAGCGGTCGATCCAGTCGCCGACGACCTTGACCCAGCCGTCGCCGCGCGCGGCCTCGCGGGCGGCCGCGGCGGGCAGCTCGGCCGGCTCGACCTCGTCGGCGTAGCCGAGCAGATAGCGCCGCGTGCGGGCCAGATGCCGCCCCGCCCGGATGATCCGCGGCAGGCCGGGCTCGCCCTGCAGGGGCGAGGTGTCGATGATCGAGCCGGCGTCGCGGATCAGGGTGACGCCGCTGGCCAGGTCGGTGCGGGCCTGGACGCGGGCCTCGGCCAGAGTCGTGCCGCGGCCGTCGTCCCCGATACCCACATGACAGTGCAGGTCGGCGAGCCCGGGCACGACGACGCCCGCCAGCTCGACCACCTCGGTCGTCGCCGGCAGCTCGGGCCGCTCGTGCCAGATGCGCCCCGCGGCGACCCAGGCCTCTCCGATCTCCTCCTCGGGACCGAGCAGGACCGGCCCCGTCAGGTGCAGGACCGGTGTGCCGGGAGGCGGTGCGGGCGCCGCGTAGGGAGCGGCGGCCGCGCGTGCCATCGAGGCCGCGACGTGGATGTCGCCGGCGGGCGCCGCCGGGCCGTCGGGGCTCATGGACGCCATCGGCTCGTCAGCGGCCCTGGCCGAACATGCCGCGCAGCTCACGCGGCAGCTGGGACGGGTCGAGGTTGGCGAGGTCGGGCATCTCGCCGCCGGCCGGGCCCTGGCTCGCACCGCCCCCGAAGGCGGAGCCGGACGTGCCCTGCTGAGCAGCCCGCTCACCGGCCTCGCGCTCCTGCTGGGCGCGCTTGGCGGGGTTGCTCGACATCTTCTTGCCGCCCTTGCCCTTGCCTCCCTTGGGAGACTGCATGCGGCCGCGGGACTTCTTGCCGTAGCCCATGCCGGGCGCACCCGGCATGCCGCCGCCGGCCATCCCCCCGCCCATCGTGCGCATCATCTGCTGGGCCTGCTTGAAGCGCTCGAGCAGGCCGTTGACCTCGGACACCGAGGTGCCGGAGCCGCGGGCGATACGGGCGCGCCGCGAGCCGTTGAGGAGCTTGGAGTCGTTGCGCTCGGCAGGCGTCATCGACTGGATGATGGCCTCGACGCGGCCGATGTCCTTCTCGTCGAAGTTCTCGAGCTGCTCGCGGAACTGGCCCATGTTGGGCAGCATCCCGAGCATCTTCTTGAGGTTGCCCATCTTCTTGAGCTGCTGCATCTGGCCCAGGAAGTCCTCGAGGGTGAAGTCCTCCCCCTTGGCGAGCTTGCCCGCCATCTTCTCGGCCTCGGCCTGGTCGAAGGACCGCTCGGCCTGCTCGATGAGCGACATGACGTCGCCCATGTCGAGGATGCGTCCGGCCATGCGGTCCGGGTGGAAGCGCTCGAAGTCCCCGAGCTGCTCGCCCGTCGAGGCGAACAGGATGGGGCGCTGGGTCACGCCCGTGATCGACAGGGCGGCACCGCCGCGGGCGTCGCCGTCGAGCTTGGACAGGACCACGCCGGTGAAGCCGACGCCGTCGCGGAAGGCCTCGGCGACACGGGCGGCGTCCTGGCCGATCATCGCGTCGACGACGAACAGGGTGTCGTCGGGGTGGATGGCGTCGCGGATGTCCCGCGCCTGCTGCATCATCTCCTCGTCGATGCCGAGGCGGCCGGCGGTGTCGACGATGACGACGTCGTGCTGCTGGAAGCGCGCGGTCGAGACGCCGTTCATGGCCACGAGCACGGGATCGCCGACACCGTTGCCGGGCTCGGGCGCGAACACGGGCACGCCCGCGCGCTCGCCGACGATCTGCAGCTGGTTCACGGCGTTGGGCCGCTGGAGGTCCGCCGCGACGAGCATCGGGGTGTGCCCCTCGCTCCTCATCCATCGCGCGAGCTTGCCCGCCAGCGTCGTCTTGCCGGCGCCCTGGAGACCCGCGAGCATGATGACGGTCGGGGGGTTCTTTGCCCACGCCAGCTCGCCGGTCGCGCCGCCGAGCACGCCGACCAGCTCGTCATGGACGATCTTGACGACCTGCTGGGCGGGATTGAGCGCCTTGGAGACCTCCTCACCGAGCGCCCGCTCGCGGACCGTGCCGGTGAAGTCGCGGACGACGGGGACCGCGACGTCGGCGTCCAGGAGGGCGCGGCGGATCTCGCGGATGGTCTTGTCGACATCGGCCTCGGACAGGCGTCCGTGTCCGCGCAGCCCCTTGAGGGACGCGGTGATGCGATCGGAGAGATTGTTGAACACGAAGAGAGCTTCCCCCTGGGAGTGCTGGGACCGTCCCAGTGTAGCCAGGGCGCCCGCGTCCTCCGGGGCGCGGGGACGCGGCTCACGCGGAGGCGGCGTCCATGATCGCGCCGATGATGCGCCCGACCATGGGGGCCTCGAGCGGTCGGCCGCGCGCGTCCGTCAGGTAGAGGACGTCGACGGCGCGGCGGCCCAGTGTCATGACGTGCGCGCTGCGCACCATGAGGTGGTGACCCGTGATCATCTCGGCGACGTCCGCGAGCAGGCTCGGCCGGTTGGCGGCGTTGACCTGGATCACCGTGGCCTCCTGGGAGGCGTTCGGCAGCAGGGTCACGACCGGGATGTCCTCGGCGGTGCGGGCGGGGGCACCGGGCGGCACCTCGAGCACGCGGGCCGCGGGATCCCCTCGCCGGTCGAGCTCGCGGGCGAGCGCCGAGCGCAGGGCCGTCGGGTGCGGGAGGTCCGCGGGCGTCCCCGAGACCCACCAGGTGTCGACGGCCACGTCCTCCATGGTCGAGACCACGGCGGAGCGCACGTCGATCCGGTGGCGGGCGAGCACGCGCGCCATGGCGGCGAACACGCCGGGACCGTCGGGGGCGCCCAGGCAGATCTGCGAGACCTGGTCGTCGCCCGTGGGGGCGGGATAGAGCACCTGGGGCACGCCCGTGCGGTGGACCGCGTCCAGCACCGCCTGCTCGACCGAGCGCTGGGGCGCGAGGAACTCGCGCGGCCCGCGGATCGCCCCCGCGAGCGCGGCGCGGGCGCGCTCGGTCAGGTGGTCGACGAGCGAGGCGCGCCAGCTCGACCACGCGGCCGGGCCGGCGGCGCGAGCGTCGGCCTCCGTGAGGGCCCGCAGCAGCTCGAGACGGCCCGGGTCCCGGTCGACGGCGTCGAGCAGGGCTCCGAGCGTCGCGGCGTCGGACGGGTCGCGCCCGGTCGCGAGCTCGATGAGGGTCAGGTGCTCGGCCACGAGGGACGCGATCACGTCGGCGTCCTCGGCGTCGAAGCCGAGGCCGAGCGCGGACTCCCGGGCCAGGGGCGCGCCCTCTCGGGCATGGTCGCGCGCGTCGGCGCGCTTGCCGAGGTCGTGGAGCAGGGAGGCGACCAGCAGGAGATCCGGGCGGTCCACGTCCGCGAGATGGGACTGGGCCTCGCGGACCGTCTCGATCTGGTGGCGGTCGACCGTGAAGCGATGGACGGCGGAGCGCTGCGGGCGGTTGCGCACGCCCGCCCACGCGGGGATCCAGCCGGTCACGACGCCGTGCACGTCGAGCGCCTCGTACACGTCGGCCACGTGCTCCCCCGCGAGCGCGTCCATCAGCAGGTCCCGCTGGGCGGGGCTGAACGGGAGGGGCAGCGGGTGGCGGCTCAGACGCACGAGGGTCGCGTCCGACAGCGGCAGACCGGTGGTGGCCGCGTGGCGCACGGCCGCGATGTCCCGCAGCGGGTCGGCGACGGCCGGGTCGACCGAGACCTCTCCGGACTGGACGATCACGCCGTGCTCGAGCCGGGTCAGGTCGGGCCGGCGGGTCGCGCCGGAGCCGACGGTCGCGCGGCCTCCCGGGGAGGCGGCGGCCTGGGCGGCGCGGACCACGCGGTGCAGCTCCCATGCGACGGTCCGCGCCGACTCGGCGAGCGCTGCGAGGTGGTCGTCGGCGGTGTCGTAGCCGCACAGGGCCGCGACGGCGTCCTGGTCGGGGCGCCCGAGCCGGGTGCCGGAGCGTCCGGTGACCGCCTGCAGGGCGTCGCGGGCGTCCAGCAGCACGTCGGCGGCGCGGTCGATCGCGACGTGGTCGTGGTCGGCCAGCCAGCTGCCGGCGAAGGCGCGGATGACGGTGACGTCGCGGAGGCCGCCGCGGTCGGCCTTGAGATTGGGCTCGGAGGAGTGGGCGAGCACGCCGTAGCGCGATTCGCGGTCCTCGGCGAGGTCGATCAGCTCGGCGCGGCGGGTGCGGGCCTGGGTCCTCCACACCCGGCGCACGCGCGACTGGGCGTCCTCGACGAGCGTCGGGTCGCCCGCGACGGTCCGCAGGTCGAGCAGGGAGATCGCGGCGCGCAGGTCGTCCCGGGCGACCTCCTCGGTCTCGAGCGGGGTGCGCACGGAGTGGTCGAGCGACGTGCCCGAGTTCCAGATCGGGTACCACAGCGCGCTCGCGAGCGTCGCGGCGCGTCCGTCGTCGACCACCGCGGGATCGATGAGCAGCACGAGGTCGAGGTCGCTCGCGGGCCCCAGGTCACGGCGCCCGAGGGAGCCGAGCGCGGCGAGTGCCGCGCCCGCCGCCGGGGCGTCGGCCGACTCCCACAGGCCGGTGAGCCACGCGTCGATCAGGTCGGCGTGCTGCTCCCGGCGCGTCTGCCCGTCCGCCCAGTCACCGAAACCGTGGTGCAGGACATGGTCGAGCCGGCGCGCCGGGAGCGAGTCCGAGGGGAGGTCAAAGGGCACTGGCGCCTTCCTCGCCCGTGCGGACGCGGACGACGGAGCCGACCTCGCTCGTCCACACCTTTCCGTCACCGATGCGCCCCGTGCGCGCGGCACGCACGATGACCTCGACCAGGGCGGCCTCGTCGGCGTCCTCGGCGAGGACCTCGAGCTTGATCTTGGGGATGGTGTCGATGCGGTACTCGGCGCCGCGGTAGACCTCGGTGTGGCCGCCCTGGCGGCCGTACCCGGCGACCTCGCCGATCGTGAGGCCGGCGACGCCGTGCT
This sequence comes from Brachybacterium sp., assembly GCA_032101665.1. GTDB lineage: Bacteria > Actinomycetota > Actinomycetes > Actinomycetales > Dermabacteraceae > Brachybacterium. The sequence goes on from DAMDHZ010000134.1 coordinate 5,671, forward strand.
CGCGCAGGGCGTCGGTCACGGTCTCGAGGGCGTGCGGCTGGATGACGGCGGTGATGAGTCTCATCGGGTCTCCCCTGCGATGGTGGCGGGTCGGCGGCCCTCGGAGTCGGAGCCGGAGTCGGGTCCGGTGGTGGGATCATCGGTCGGTGCCGCGGCAGTGCCGGCCGGGGCCGTGCTCGGGCCGGCAGGGGACGCGGCGGGCTCGACCGCCCGCATCGGACTCCGGTCCAGGCGCGAGGCCAGGCTGCCGACGAGATCGTATCCGGACTCGGCATGGCGGGTGATGTCGATACCGGCGCGCTCCTCGTCGGGCGTGATCCTCCATCCCATGATCGCCTTGAGGATCAGGGCGATCACGAGCGTGACCACGCCGGAGAAGACGACGGCGGCCAGCGCGATGACGATCTGGACCACGAGCTGGCGGGCGCCGTGGCCGTAGAACAGGCCGGTGTCGGTCGAGAGGAAGCCGATCAGGACGGTGCCCACGAGGCCGCCGACGAGGTGGACGCCGACCACGTCGAGCGAGTCGTCGATGCCGAAGCGGGTCTTCAGGCCGACCGCGAGGGAGCACAGGGCACCCGCGACGAGGCCGAGCAGGATCGCTCCGAGGGGACTCACGGCCGCGGCGGCGGGGGTGATGGCCACGAGGCCCGCGACGACGCCGGAGGCCGCGCCGAGCGAGGTCACCGCGCCGTGGCGGATCTTCTCGACCAGCACCCAGCCGAGCATGGCCGAGGCGGTCGCGACGGTGGTCGTGATCCACGCGAGGCCCGCGGTCTCGTCGGCGGTGCCGGCGCTGCCGGCGTTGAAGCCGAACCAGCCGAACCACAGCAGGGCCGCGCCGAGCATGGTGAACGGGACG
>DAMDHZ010000135.1:0-6524 GCA_032101665.1 Brachybacterium sp.
CGAACCAGCCGCCGATGTAGCCGGCGAGCGCACCGATCGTGCCGCCGATCAGGGTCGACAGGATCATCGTGAAGAAACCGACGGCGACCGAGGTGCGCGCCCCGTACACGGTGCGCGCGAAGACGTCGTAGCCCTGACGATCGGTGCCCAGCAGATGAGCATCGCTCGCGGCCTTGTTGGCCTGGCTGATGTCGGCGTAGGTCGGGTCCTGGCTCGTGAACACGCCCGGGAAGGCGACGACGAACAGGACGAACAGGATCAGCAGCGCCGAGATGACGAACACGGGGTTGCGCACGAGATTGTGCCACGCCTCTCGCCACAGGGAGCGCGGGGTCGCGTTGGGGTCGACGGCGTCGACCTCCTGGAGCGGGGTCTCGGCGAGCGGCGCGACGACGTGGTGCTGCGAGGCGCGCACCTCGCGCGGCGCGGACGGGTTCAGGACGTCACTTGGCATAGCGGATCCTCGGGTCGAGAACGGCGTAGAGCAGATCCACGATCAGGTTCGAGATCAGGAAGACGACCACGAGCAGCGTGACGATCGTGACGATCTTGGGGCTGTCGGAGCGGGTGATGGCCGTCCACAGCGCGGAGCCGATGCCGTGGATGTTGAAGATGCGCTCGGTCACGATGGCGCCGCCCATGAGAGCCCCGAGATCGGCGCCGATGTACGTCACGACGGGGATGAGCGAGTTGCGCAGGATGTGCTTGGAGACCACGCCGCCGCGCGAGAGGCCCTTGGCCGTCGCGGTCCGCACGTGATCGGCGGTGACGGCCTCGGCGACGGACGTGCGCGTCAGCCGCAGCACGTAGGCGAAGGAGACGATGCCGAGCACGGCCCCGGGCACGAGGAGGTCCTGGAAGTCGCCACCCGAGGCGTTGATCGTGATCCACTGCAGCTTGACGCCGAGCAGGTACTGGGTGACGAAGCCGATCACGAAGGTCGGGATCGCGATCACGAGCAGCGAGACCATCAGGAAGGCGGTGTCGATGATGGTGCCCTTGCGCAGGCCCGAGATGACGCCCGCAGCGATGCCGAGCACGGTCTCGATCACGACGGCGATGACCGCCAGGCGCGCGGTCACGGGGAACGCGTCGCGCAGGTCGTCGATGATCGGTCGCCCCTGGAGCGAGACGCCGAGGTCGCCCTGGAAGAGATGCCCCAGGTAGATGAGCCACTGCACGATGAGCGGCTTGTCGAGGTTGTATTGACGGCGCAGCTCGGCGACGATCGCCGGCGAGAGCGGCTTGTCGCCCGCGATCGCCGCGATGGGGTCGCCTCCGGAGAGGAACGCCATCGCGTAGATCAGCAGGGTCGCGCCGAGGAAGACGGGGATCATCTGCAGCAGTCGCCGCGTGATGTACCAGATCACTTCGGTCACCTTCGGATCAGAGATGGGAGGGGCCACCGCCTGCCGGGACCGTGCGGGGGCGCACGGAGAGGGGTGTGGCGGTCGGCCTCGGCTCGCGGGTCAGCGTACGCATCTCGCGCGGCCGGACGGCACTCAGGGTCGCCGGCGGACGCAATCGGCGGGAGCAGGGGCCTCGGCTCCTGCTCCCGCCGTTCGCGTCACGCCGGCAGGGCGATCAGTTCTTCGCGATCTCGTAGTAGAGCGGGACGGTGTCCCAGCCGTACTCGACGTCGCTCACGTTCTCCGAGTACCCGCCGAAGGTGTTCTGGTACCACAGCGGGATCGCGGGGAGGTCCTGCATGAGGATCGCCTCGGCGGCCTTGTACTTCTCGATCGCCGCGTCGACGTCGGGGGCCGCCAGGCCCTCGGCGAGGAGGCCGTCGAACTCGGGGTTCTTGTAGTCGCCGTCGTTCGAGCCCTTGCCGTCGGCCGCGGCCGAGGAGTAGATCGGGCCCAGGAAGTTGTAGGCCGAGGGGTAGTCGGCCTGCCAGCCCGAGCGGAACGCGCCCTTGAGCTCGCGGGCCGTGATCTGCTCGCGGAACTCGCCGAAGGCCGGGAAGGGCTGCGGGTTGGCCTCGATGCCGAGCGTGTTCTTGATCGAGTTGCACACGGCCTCGACCCAGTCCTTGTGGGGGCCGTCCGCGTTGTAGGACAGCGTGAAGGCGCTGCTCTTGTCGTAGGGCTGCATGCCCTCGGCCTGGGCCCACAGGTCCTTGGCCGTGGCCGCGTCGAACTCGAGCACCTCGGCACCGGCGATGTCCGTCGCCCCGCCGCCCTGGATCACGGGCGCGATGAAGTCGGTGGCCGGGGTACGGGTGCCGAAGAACAGCGAGTCGCAGATCGACTTGCGGTCAATCGCACGCGACAGCGCCTGGCGGCGCAGCTTGCCCGCGTCACCCGAGAAGTTCGGGTCGTTCTGGGCGATCGTGAAGGACTGGAACACGGCGCCGGGCGCGTTGACGGCACGGTCGCCCAGGTCGTCCTCGAAGGTCTGCAGCGCCGAGGTCGGGATCTGGTCGACGACGTCGACGTTGTTGGACTGCAGGTCCGAGTACATCGTGTCGGGATCGGCGTACATCACGAAGGTCACGCCAGCGTTCTTCGCCTTGCGCGGACCGTCGTAGCTGTCATTGGGCACGATCACGATCTGCTTGTCGTGGTCCCACGAGTCGACCGTGTAGGGGCCGTTCGAGACGGGCTTCTCGCCGAAGGAGTCGATGTCCGAGACGGCGGACTCGGGAAGCGGCATGTAGGCCGAGTAGCCCAGGCGGGTCGGGAAGTCCGACTGCGCGGACACCAGCTTGACCGTGAAGGTGGTGTCGTCGACGACGGCCAGGCCCGACATGGTCTGGGCGGTCGGGGACTCGGAGGCGACGTCGGCGAAGCCCTCGATCGGCTCGAAGAAGGACTGGCCCTTCTGTGCGTTGGTGGTCAGCGCGCCGAAGTTCCACGCGTCGACGAAGGACTTCGCGGTGACCGGGGTGCCGTCGGAGAACGTCTGGTCGGCCTTGAGCTTGATGGTCCAGGTCTGGTTGTCCTCGGACTCGATCGAGTCCGCCAGGTCGTTCTCGGCCTTGCCGTCGGCGGTGTAGTAGACGAGCCCCGCGAACACGGCGGTGATGACGCGGCCGCCGCCGACCTCGCTCGTGTTGGTCGGGACCAGCGGGTTCTCGGGCTCGGTGCTGTTGGCGAGGACGGCATCGCCGCCCGCTCCGCCGCCGCTGCCGCCATCACTGCCGCCGCTGCTGCTCCCGCCGCACGCCGCGAGGGCGACGGCGGAAGTGCCGGCGGCCGCGGTGCCGAGGATCATCGAACGTCGCGAAATCGTCATGGACGTCTCCTGTGGAAGTCGAAGGTGACCCGGTCGTCGCTGCCCGGGCCCATGGTGTGCACCAGTGTGCACCACGCCACCACGTGGTCCGCGCCCGTCCGCATAACGGTTGGGTCTCGGCTCTGTCCAGAACGTTCCGAATGCCGGAAGGGATGGCCGCATCGTGGACACCCCGTCCGGCCACGGATTCGCGTCGTGACTCCCTCAGCTCTTCGTCATCTCCGAGTACTGGGAGGCTCCGTTCCAGGTGAAGGTCACGTCCGAGACTCCCTCGCGATAGCCGCCCAGCACGTTCTGATACCACAGCGGGATCGACGGGAGGTCTCGCAGGAGCACCGCCTGGGCGGCCTTGTACGCCGAGAGCGCCGCCGCGGGATCGGCGGCCTGCTGGGCCTCGGCCAGAAGGCCGTCGAACTCGGGGCTCAGATACTCGCCCTCGTTGGAGCCCTTGCCGCCGGCCGCCCCCGAGCCGTAGAGGGGGAACAGGAAGTTGAACGGCGAGGGGTAGTCGGCGATCCAGTTCGAGCGGAAGGGGCCGGTGATCTGGTGCTGGGCGATCTGCTGCTTGTACTCGCCGAAGGCGGGGTGAGGACGCGGTGTCGCCGCGATACCGAGCGCGTTGCGGACCGAGTTGCACACCGCCTCGACCCAGTCCTTGTTGGGGCCGTCGGCCGGGTAGTCGAGCGTGAACTCGCCCTGGAACGGGGAGATCTCCTCGGCCTGCGCCCACAACCGCTTCGCCTCGTCGGCGTCGTAGGCGAGCACCTCGGCGCCGGGGATGTCGGTCGCACCGCCGCCCTCGACGGCCGGGGCGACGAAGTCGGTCGCCGGCGCGCGCGTGTCGAAGAACAGGTCCTTGCAGATCGCCTCGCGGTCGATCGCGCGGGAGATCGCCTGGCGGCGCAGCGCGCCGGCCTCCCCCGTCCAGTCGGCGTCGGCGTACTGCGGGATGGTGATGAACACGATCGTCGCGCCGGGCTGGTTGATCGCACGGTCGCCGAGGTCGTCCTGGAAGGTCTGCAGCGCCGAGGCGGGCACGCTCCCGAGCACGTCGAGGTTCCCGGTCTCGAGGTCGTTGTAGGCGGTCTCGGGATCGGAGTAGACGACGAACGAGACCCCGTCGTTCTTGGCCGTGCGGGGCCCGTCGTAGTCGGGGTTCTTGACCACTTCGATCGACGTGTTGTGGTCCCAGCTGGACACCGTGTACGGGCCGTTGGAGACGGGCTTCTCCCCGAACGCCGCGATGTCCTCCAGGGCCGCTTCAGGCAGCGGGGCGAAGGCCCAGTAGCCCAGGCGGAGCGGGAAGTCCGACTGCGGGGAGACGAGCTTGACGGTGAACGTGGTGTCGTCGACCACGACCAGGCCCGACATGGTCTCGGCGGTCGGGGTCTCGGCGGCGAACGCCTCGAAGCCCTCGATGGGCTCGAAGAACGACTGGGCGCGCTGGGCGTTGGTGGTCAGCGCTCCGAAGTTCCAGGCGTCGACGAAGGACTTCGCGGTGACGGCGGAGCCGTCGGAGAAGGTCGTGCCGGAGCGGATCGTGATGGTCCAGTTCTGCTGGTCCTCGGACTCGATCGACTCCGCGACATCGTTGGCCACGGTGCCGTCGGCCGTGTAGTACGACAGGCACGCGAAGCAGGCCGTCAGCACGCTCCCGCCGCCGAGTTCCGAGGTGTTGGTCGGGACGAGCGGGTTCTCGGGCTCCAGGTTGTCGGTGACGATCGTGGCGGAGCCCCCGTCCTCTCCCCCGTCCTCGTCGGATCCCCCACAAGCGCCGAGGGCGAGGGTCGAGGCGGCGGCGGTGCCGAGGACGAGGGAACGACGGGTCAGATCCATGGGGACTCCTCACGGGGCCGGGCCCCGGGGTGGACGAACGATCGATGACAGGCGACGACGTGGCGGGCCTCACAGCAGGATGCCAGAAGCGAAGCGCCCGCTCGGGCGGCTTCGCGGCATCGTCGCCCTTTCGTGACCGGAGCCGTCCACGATCGGCGTGCCGTCCGTTCTGGGCCCGTTCCGGGCACGTCCACGCGCGCCGCGCCACAATGGGCCCATGAGCTCTGACACCCAGCACGACACATCCACCACGGCCGCCCCGGCCCCCGCCGACCCCACCGCGACCGCCTCGTGGCGCGCCCTGGCCCAGCACGAGGATGCTCTCGAGGGCTCCCTGCGCGAGTGGTTCGCGGCCGACCCCCAGCGCGCCGCGGCGCTCTCGCACGATGCCGCCGACCTCCACGTCGACCTGTCCAAGAACCTCGTGACGCCCGAGACGATCTCCCTCCTGCTCGACCTCGCGCGCGAGGTCGGCCTCGAGCAGCGCCGCGACGCGATGTTCACGGGCGCCCACCTCAACACCTCCGAGGACCGCGCCGTCCTCCACACCGCTCTGCGCCGCCCCCTCGGGACCGATCATCCGCTCGTGGTCGACGGCCAGGACGTCGACCACGACGTGCACGAGGTACTCGGCAGGATCTACGACTTCGCCCGCCAGGTCCGCTCCGGCGAGTGGACCGGCGTGACCGGCAAGCGGATCACCACGGTCGTCAACATCGGCATCGGCGGCTCCGACCTCGGCCCCGTCATGATCTACGAGGCGCTCAGGCCGCTCGCGGACGCGGGCATCGAGGCACGCTTCATCTCGAACATCGACCCGACCGACGCGTACGAGACGACGGCGGACCTGGACCCCGAGACCACCCTCGTGATCGTCGCCTCCAAGACCTTCACGACGCTCGAGACCATCACCAACGCGCGCCTCGTGCGCGACTGGCTCCTGACCGGTCTGCGCGAGCACGCCGGGATCTCCGCCGAGCAGGAGAAGGAGGCCGTCGCCCGCCACTTCGTCGCGGTCTCGACGGCCCTCGACAAGGTCGCCGACTTCGGCATCGACCCCGACAACGCATTCGGCTTCTGGAACTGGGTGGGTGGGCGCTACAGCGTCGACTCGGCGATCGGCACCGTGCTCGCCGTGGCCCTGGGCCCCGAGGCCTTCGAGGAGCTGCTCGCGGGCTTCCACGCGATGGACGAGCACTTCCGTACCGCGCCGCTCGAGGAGAACGTGCCGGCGCTCATGGGCATGCTCAACGTCTGGAACGTCAACTTCCTCGAGGCGGAGACCCATGCGGTCCTCCCCTACTCCCAGTACCTGCACCGCTTCCCCGCCTATCTCCAGCAGCTCACGATGGAGTCCAACGGCAAGTCCGTGCGCTGGGACGGCTCGGCCATCACGACCGAGACGGGCGAGATCTTCTGGGGCGAGCCGGGCACCAACGGCCAGCACG
>DAMDHZ010000136.1:0-6057 GCA_032101665.1 Brachybacterium sp.
TGTGGCGGCCCACCCGCTCGAGCGCGTGCTCGGCGACGGGGCCGGCTCCCGCGAGGACAGCGGCCCAGCGCAGGGGCAGCTCGACGGAGTAGGCGGCGGTCTTCGAGCGGGTCATCCGCAGCACTGTCGGAGCATCGGGGGCGAGCGCGCCGTCACCGAGGGAGACGTCCAGGAACTCGCCCGCGACCGTCTCGCAGACGGCGTCGTCGAGCAGATCGAGCACGCTCGTGCGCCGCTCGAGCGCGAGCGGGAGGCGCGCGACGCTCTGGTGGGTGAGGGCGATCAGCAGATCGCCCACCAGGATCGCCCCGGTGCGGGCCCAGTGCAGGCTGCGTTCGGCGTCGCGTCCCGCGGCGCGCCGGTGGAGGGCGCCGATCAGGTTGTCGCGGCCGCGCCGGGTGAGGTCGCCGTCGATCACGTCGTCGTGGAGCAGGAAGGCGACGTGAAGGATCTCGAGGGTCGCCGCGAGGCGAAGGGCGAGGGACCGCGGCTCCGGCGCGTCCCCGTCCAGGGCGAGCGCGTCGTACGTCTCCACGAGCAGTCGCGGTCGGATCCGCTTGCCGCCGGCGAGCGCCGCCGTGGCCTGGTCCCAGAGGTCGACGGCCGCGGGTCCGTGGGACCGCATCCGCCCGGCGCCGCGCTCCAGCAGCCGAGCGATCTCCGCCGTGAGGATCTCGTCGAGAGTCGGCGTGATGGTCCCTGAACGATCCGGGATGACCTGCACGTCCGTACCTCCTCGTCCGCTTGTGCGCTGACGTCCCGGGGGCCGCGGGCGCGCACCCACATTGCCTAGCTTGGCTAGATTCTATACGCCTTCAGGCAGCTCTTCAGTAGGGTTGCGGCATGGACGCACACGCGAGCCGGGCCGCCTCGCCATCCTGGCGGCTCTACGACCTCGCGTCGACGGACCCCGACTCGGTGCTGACCGACCGGTCAGGCCTGTCGGACTCGGACACGCGCCGGATCGAGGACCTGATGGCCGCATTCGCCGCCCTCCGCCGCGCCGAGGACGAGGTCGCGCGCGCCTCCGAGCGCTACATGAAGCTCAAGCGCACCGACATGCGCGCCCTGCACTACCTGATCGCCGCCGAGCATCGGGGAGAGATCGTCACCGCGGGCGCGATGGCGTCGTACCTGGACATCTCGACGGCGTCGACGACCAAGCTGCTGGACCGCCTCGAGCGCGCAGGACACATCACCCGCCACCGCCACCCGACCGATCGGCGGGCCCTCGCGATCCGCTGCACCCCGGCCACGCGCGAGGTCGCCATGGAGACCGTGGGGCGCCGGCACGCGGGGCGCTTCCGGGCGGCCCGGCGTCTGAGCGCCGCCGAGCGCGAGACGGTGATCCGCTTCCTGGAGGACACGGCGCAGGAGATCTCGCTCGGGGACGAGGAGTGGGCGCGCGGCCCCGCCGCGCCCTCCGACACCGACACGGAGGGAGGCACGTCGGATGCACGGTGAGTACCTGCTGCTGCTCGGAGCGTGCGTGCTGATCACGCTGCCGCTCGAGTTCGTGCTCGGAGCCCGGGTCTATCGTCGTCCGCTCGCCGCTCTCGCCGCGATCGGCCCCGTCGTCCTCGTGTTCGGTGCGTGGGATCTGCTGGGCATCCACCGCGCCCACTGGTGGTACGAGCCGGCGCGGATCAGCGGGATCGAGCTGCCCGGCTCCCTGCCGCTCGAGGAGCTCGCCTTCTTCATCGTGATCCCGCTGTGCGGACTGCTCACCTTCGAGGCGGTGCGGACCCTGCTCGCGCGATGGACCTCCCGCCGCGCGGCGGGCTCCGGGGAGCGGGGAGGACGCGACGATGCCTGAGTACACCGTCCTGACGGCGATCGCCCTGGTCGCGGTCGTGGCGCTCGAACTGCTCGTGCTGCGCACGGGCCTGTTCCGGATGCTCGCGTACTGGGTGAGCATGGTCATCGTGCTGGGCTTCCAGATCCTCGTGGACGGGTGGCTGACCAAGCTCGACGCCCCGATCGTGCTGTACGCCCCCGTGATGACGCTCGGCGTGCGTTTCCCGTGGGACATCCCCGTCGAGGACTTCGGGTTCGGCTTCGCGATGGTCACCCTGACGATCGCGCTATGGCTGCGGGTGACGCGCTCCGCCCGCGGCGGGACGGGGCAGACATGACGCTCAGCGACCTGTTCACGTCCGGCGCGCGGCGCTACGACCTGCTGGTGGGCGCCGACCCGGGATACCACCGTCATCTCCGCCTCGCGGCCGAGCGCCTGGCGTCCCACCGGGCGCCGCGCCGCGCACTGGACCTGGGCTGCGGGACGGGCGCCTCGACCCGCGCCCTGCTCGAGGTGGCCCCGGAGGCCCGGATCCTCGGAGTCGATGCCGCGGCCGGCATGATCCAGCAGGCCCGGGCCAAGCCATGGCCCGCCGACCGCGTCGAGTTCGCCGTCGGCCTCGCCGGGGACCGGACCGTCACGGCGCACGCGGCGCCGTTCGACGCGTGCCTGGCCGCCTACCTGCTGCGCAACGTGCCCGCCGCCGAGCGCGACGGAGTGCTCCGATCGATCCGGGATCAGCTGGCCCCCGGCGGTGTGCTCGCCGTCCAGGACTACACGGTCACCGGATCGTGGTGGAGCACCCGCGTCTGGGATGCCGTGTGCTGGCTCGTGATCGTGCCGCTCGCCGCGGTCGTGCTGCGCGACACCCGGCTGTTCCGCTACCTGTGGCGCAGCGTGCGGGAGATGGAGGGCGTCGAGGCGTGGTGCGCCCGGATGGACGCGGCCGGCCTCGAGGTGCTCGAGGTGCACCATGGAGCGTCGTGGCAACGCGGGATCCTGCACACCGTGATCGCGCGACGACCGGAGGCATCATGAGCACAGGAGCCATGAGCTCGGCACCGACGCGACCGGGCCGCGATCGGCGCGCCGTCTGGCACCCTGCCGCGGCGGGCGCGGAGCGGGCCGAGGGCCGCCGGGTCGTCGTGATCGGCGGCGGCATCGCCGGGATCGCCGCGGCGACGGTGCTCGCCGAGCGCGGCGTCGACGTGGACCTCGTCGAGCGCGAGGACACCTGGGGCGGACGCGCCCGCTCGTGGGATCTCGACGACGGCCGCGGCATGAGTCGCGGCTTCCACGCGTTCTTCCGGCAGTACTACACGCTGCGCGCGCTGCTGCAGCGCACCGATCCGCAGCTCACGGCGCTGGCCGGCATCGGGGACTATCCGCTCCAGCTCGCCGGAGGGCCCCGCGACTCCTTCCGCGGCATCCCGCGCACGCCGCCGCTGAGCGTCGCCGCGTTCGCACTGCGCAGCCGCAGCTTCCCCGCGCACCAGCTCGCGCGGGTCGACGTGCCCGCGGCGCTCGCGCTCCTGCGCACCGACTTCCCTGCCACGTTCGCCCGATACGACGGCGTGAGCGCCGAGCGGCTGCTGGATGACCTGCGCTTCCCGCACGACGCGCGCCACCTCGCCCTCGAGGTCTTCGCGCGCTCGTTCTTCGCCGATCCGGCCGACTTCTCCGCGGGCGAGCTGGTCGGCATGTTCCACACCTATTTCATGGGCTCGGCCGAGGGCCTCGTCTTCGACGTGCCCGTCGACGCGTACTCCCCCGCCCTGTGGGATCCGCTGATCGCCGCGCTCCACACCCACGGTGCCCGGCCGCGCACGGGGACGAGCGTCGTCGCCGTGCGCCCGACGGCCGATGCCGTGCACGTGACCGAGGAGGCCGGGGAGATCGACGCCGATGCGGTCGTGATCGCGGCCGACCCACGCGGCGCCCGCGCCCTGCTGGACACCGTGCCCGCGCGCGCGAGCGGCTGGGACGACTGGGGTCGCCGGATCCGGGCCCAGCGCAACGCGCCGCCGTTCGCGGTCTGGCGGCTGTGGCTCGACCTGCCCGTCGCGGCGACCGCTCCCGCCTTCCTGGGGACGAGCGGATACGGCCCCCTCGACAACGTGTCGGTGCTCGAACGGTTCGAGGCGACCGCGGCGCGCTGGAGCGCGGCCCACGGCGGCTCGGTGGTCGAGCTGCACGCCTATGCGCTCGACGAGGGCGAAGCCCAGGAAGCGACCGCCCTGCGGCGCGCGCTGTGGCACCAGCTGCTGCGCGTGCATCCGGAGCTCGCCGGCGCATCGGCCGTCCACGAGGAATGGCTCGTGCGCGACGACTGTCCGCTCATCGGCACTGCGCCATGGGTCGAACGCCCGACCGTCGAGTCCCCCGACCCGCGGATCGTGCTCGCCGGTGACTGGCTGCGCACCGACGAGCCGGTCGCCCTCATGGAGCGGGCCGCGCTCACCGGCGTGCAGGCCGCCAACACCCTGCTCGCACGGTGGGGCGTGGCGGGCCAGGACTACTGGAGCGTCCCCCTGCGCGGCGCCCTGCGCCGACGCGGCACGCCGAGCCGAGCGCGGCGGAGACGCCAGCAGAGATGACAGCAGAGACGACGAGGAGACTCCTGATCGACATGACCCGCACCGACACCCCCTCGCACGACTCCCCGGAGCTCGTGCTCCTGCTGGGCGCACAGGACGAGGTGATCGGCACCGTGCCCAAGGCGACCGTCCACACGACGGACACGCCGTTGCACCTCGCCTTCTCCGTCCACCTGCGCTCGCGCGACGGCCGGGTGCTGCTCACTCGCCGGTCCCTCGCCAAGGTGACCTGGCCCGGGGTGTGGACCAACGCGTTCTGCGGGCATCCCGCTCCCGAGGAGTCCTTCCCGGACGCGATCGCGCGGCGCTCCCGGGCGGAGCTGCGACTCGACCCCGCCCTCGTCTCCCCACCGCGGCTCGTGCTGCCGCACTTCCGGTACCGGGCCGTCGACGCGAGCGGGATCGTCGAGAACGAGGTCTGCCCCGTCTACGTCGCCGATTACGCCGGAGATCCCGGCCACCTGCCGCGGCCCGATCCCGGCGAGGTCGCGGACGCGGCCTGGTGCGGCGTCGAGGAGCTCGCCCGCACCGCGCGGGACCTGCCGTTCCTATTGAGCCCCTGGCTGCTGGATCAGCTCGCGCATCCGGAGCTGGTCGAGCAGCTGCGAGCGGGATGACCGAGGGCTCTGGACGGGCCACGATCTCGCCATGTGCTGCGCCGAGACCGCATGAGAAAGGCCCCCTCCCCCGCGCGTCAACGCAGGTGAGGGGGCCTTTTCATGTCGAGTGCATCGTGGAGACGGCGGGAATCGAACCCGCGTCCGATAGTGCGAAGCCAGGGCTTCTCCGGGCGCAGTCAGCAATGACGTGTTCTCAGTCCCGGCGCTCGTGCTGACGCGTCGCCGACGGACTCAGTCACTCTGAGGTGTTCACCCATCCTCGATGACGAAGGATGGAAGCAGTGGCTCCTTAGATGATGGAACGATCCGGGTCAGGAGCAATCCCGGGGTTCCAGACTGCTGTCGCGGCTATCAGGCGGCGAGAGCGAAGTCAGTGCGCTTGGGTTCGGCACTTATTGGTTTCCCAGGAGCGTTGACGAGATGACCTGGGATCCTCGGCCCGCTTCCCCTTGCTGGACAACTACCGTCGAAACCGATCGTCCCCGAGCGTGGAAAACAGTGGCACTACTGCGGCAGCGCGGACGCTGCCACTGCACTCGATGTTCTGTTGTCAATCCGGGTCGCCGTCTCACCTGCGAGAGGAGGGGCGCCCGTCCACGTGCGTCCAGTCTAGCGCCCGGCGCCGGTGCGCCCAAGGGGTTATCCGTTCGCCCACGGCGGAGGACCGAGCGTGATCCACGACGCCATCGCGCGCCGCGGGGCGGCGGCTCCGCCCACAATGGACGCCATGAGCGCGTTCGAGGTCGAGGGGATCCGGATCGAGATCGATCCGCTGACGTTCCGCGAGCGGGTGGACGATCCGGTGGCCCTCTCGAGCTGGTGTGATCAGCACCGCGGGGACCCGCGCGCGGTCGCCTACCTGCGCATGGTCGACCGGCTCGACGACGCCGAGCGCGCCGGCCGCGAGAGCCTTGCCGAGCCCGGCCTGCACCCCGTCACGCGTGCCCTGCGCCGTGCGCGCTACGCGCACGTGCTGCAGTGGCAGGGGCGGTTCGAGGAGGCCGATGAGGAGTTCGCGCGCGCGGCCGAGGAGACCGGCCTG
>DAMDHZ010000136.1:6067-6399 GCA_032101665.1 Brachybacterium sp.
GACCCCATGGCCACGAGCTCGTTCCTGGCGCTCGCGACCGTGCTGCTGCGCCGGGCGAGGAACCGGTCGGAGCATGCCATGGTCGCCGCGGCGGCCGAGCGCCCGATGCGGGCGCAGCGGTTGGCCGAGGCCGCACTCGAGGATGCGCGGCGGTCACTCGCCATCCGGGAGGGGCTCGACGCGCCTCCGGATCAGCTCGCCATGGCCCGGGAGACGGTCACCCGCCTGCAGGCCGTGGCCCAACCCGCCTGAGGCACATCGTTCCGTCGGGCGGAGACGACTCAGACGAGCTCGCGGCGGCGCATGGCCCGCTGGGCCTCGCGCATGTCCTG
>DAMDHZ010000137.1:0-6318 GCA_032101665.1 Brachybacterium sp.
GTGGGACATCGGGGGCACCTCAGACACGGCTCGAGCCGCTGGTCGGGTCGAGGGCGTCGCGCAGCGCTTCGCCCATCAGGTTGATCGAGATGACGAGCAGGGCCAGGATCGTCGCGGCGGGCACCCAGGTCCACGGGTTGTTGAGCTCGTAGCTCTGCAGCACCGTGCCGAGCGACACCTGCGGCATCTGGATGCCGAAGCCGATGAACGACAGGCCCGTCTCGGCGAGGATCGCGGCGCCGACGCCGAGCGTGGTGTCGATGATGATCCAGCTCGCGACGTTGGGGATCACGTGGCGGACGACGTTGACGACGGGGTTGACGCCCATGAACTTCGCGGCCTCGACGTACTCGGTGCGCACGAGCTGCTGGGTCATGGCGCGCAGCACGCGGGCGGTGAGCATCCAGGCGAACACGGCCAACAGGGGGATCATCCACAGCCAGCTCGCGTTCTGCAGGCGCGGCCCGAACAGCATCAGCAGCAGCAGCGAGGGCACCACGAGGAACAGGTTGATGAGGTTCACCAGTCCGCTGTCGACGAGGGTGCCGAGGCGCCCCTTGCCCGACACGTACCCGGCGACGGTGCCGACCAGGACCGCGATGATCGAGGTGAGGATCGCCGTGCCGATCCCGATCACGAGCGAGATCCGCAGACCGTGCATGCAGCGCGAGAAGGTGTCCCAGCCATTGTCGGTGAGCCCGAACCAGTGATCGGCGGTCGGCGTGTTCACGTCGGCCCGCAGGTCCAGCTCGAAGGGGCCGTGCGTGTAGACCATGGGCGCGAAGATCGCCATCAGCACGAGCACCGCGAAGATGATCATGCCGGTCCAGGCGAGCGGATTGCGCAGGTAGCGGCGGCGCAGCAGCTCGCCGCGGCCCATCGACCTGATGCGCTCGGCGGGATCGACCTCACGGCCGACGACGTCGTCGACGTGCTCGTCGGGCAGCGGCTCGGCGCCGTGCGTCAGGTAGCCGGTGTCGACGCGGGTCGCGTCCTCGGTCGTGCGGATGTCTCCGGGGTTCGTCATCGGGTCACCGGATCCTGGGGTCGAGGATGCCCTGCAGGATGTCGGCGAACGTGGCCGAGAGCAGGGTGAGGATGGCCGAGTAGAGGACGACACCGGCGGTGCCGTTGACGTCGGCGTGCTGGAGCGCCTGAACGGCGAACTTGCCGATCCCGTGCCAGTTGAACATGAGCTCCACGAAGAGGGAGCCGGTGAAGGCCGCGCCGACGGCGAAGGCGAAGTACTGGCCCATCGGGATGAGCGCCATGCGCAGGCCGTGGCGGCGCATGGCGCGCCCGCGGGTCAGGCCCTTGGCCCGCGCGGTGCGCAGGTAGTCGCTGCCGAGCACGTCGAGCGTGGTCACCTTCATGTACCGCGAGTAGGAGGCCATCCCGAACAGCGCGAGCACGATCGTGGGCATCACGAGCGCCTGGATCTGATAGCTGACCGAGGCCCATGACCCTGCCGCCGCCGTCGGGTCCACCGCGCCGATCGCGGGCAGCCCGTATCCCGTCGAGTCGATCACCAGCTGGTTGACCTGCTGGACCAGCAGGATCACGACCACGGTGGGCAGGGACAGCAGCACGAAGGAGAACACCGTCGCGGCCACGTCGCCGATCGAGTTGCGGCGCACCGCGCTGATCATGCCGAGCAGGATGCCGAGCACCACACCGAGGATGGTGCCGATCACCACGAGGCGGAGGCTGATCGGGACCCGGTCCTCGAGCACCCCGACGACGGGGACCATCGACTTGTCGGTGCCCGTCGTCACGCCGAGGTCCCCGTGCAGCAGTCCGCCCAGCCACGTCGCGTAGCGCTGGAAGAGCGGGGTGTCGGGGTTGACGTTGCGGACGTCGAGATAGGCCTGGGCCGTGGCCGCCGGGACCGGCTTGGTCGCGATCGGGGGGAACAGCACCTCTTCGGGGTGCATGAGCGACGCGGCGAGGAGATACGTGATGCTCGTGGCGACGAACGCCAGGACGAGGTAGTTCAGCACGCGGAGGATGGTGAACCTAACCACGGCAGCTCCAGTACGTCATGTGTCCTGTTCCTTCCGGTCCGTCCGGGTGGGTACCGGGCGGACGCGCCCTCGTGAGGCGGGATGGCCAGCGGGATGGGTCTATCCGTGCTGGTCGTGGGATTTTCCGGGGCTTCGTCGTCCCGAATGACCGCCACGATAGCCCGTGCTCCACCATGACGCGGGTCACGAAGCCGCCCGTGGCCGCAGATAACATCAAATCGTGACCTTCGTACATCTGGGCCTGCTGCTCCTCGGCATCGTCGCGGCCGTCGCCGCGAGCGACCTGCTGGGCCATCGCGGCCTCGGGCGGTGGCCGGTCGCGATCGGCGCCCTCGTCCTCGTCCTGGCGGGCGGTTACACCTACAGCGCTCCGGTGTCGGCCTTCGCGCTCGGCACCGCGATCGGGGTGGCCGTCATGTTCGGCGCCGAGCGGGTGCGGACCTTCTCGCGCACGCGGCGCCGGTACCGCGAGGCGACCGCCGCGCGCCGCGAGCACGATGCGCGGGTCGAGCGCGCAGCGCACGGCCGCGAGGATCGCTGAGGCGATGCCGCCGGGCGGTGGGGCGCCGGGCAGGGTCCGCATCGGGCCGGGCACCGGGCGGTGCACGCGTCGGGGCGGGTCGGATCGGCCCACCGTCGGGTTCGTGCCCAAGCGCGGACCGTCGGACCGGAATCACGGTCCGGAGCCGGGCACGGAGGGGAGGGCCCGGGGCGCCGCCGGAGCCGGGCGACCGCGAAGTCAGGCGCCCTGGTCGTCCTCGTCCATGGGCCGTTCGATGTCGACCGTCCGCAGGGCCTCCCCCACCATCGCCGCGGCCTCCTCGAGCGAGTCGGCGCGCCCGCTGCCGTAGAGCCAGCCCGCGAACAGCGCGGAGAAGGGCGCGGCAGGCCGCACGATCTCGTTCGCCGCGGCGCCCGTGAGGGCGAGGTACATCTCGGTGACGTCCTCGTCGACCTCTTGCGGCATCCCGAGCTGCGCCCCCATGGCGCGGTTGAAGGAACGGAGGGTCGCGAGCATCCGGGGATCGTCCTTGGTGGGCATGAGCCCAGGCTAGCGGCGGCGGACTAGGCTCGGGGCGCGGGTCGTGCAGGTCGGCTGCGCGTGGAGCACCGGGAGCACCGGGCGCGCGCGGGTCGGTCCCCATGGCGCAGGTCGGTCAGCGACACGGACGTGTCTGTGAGAGCCGCAGCCCTCGAGAACTGGAGGGCTGCGGCTCTCACAGACACCGAAGTGCGGGCCTACCTGCGCAGCCGGGGGCAGGGACGGAGCCGATGAGGCCATGCGCGCGCGTGCCGCGAGCGTCTATGCCCCGGAATGCCCGTGTCCAGCACGTGCTCGGGCCGCTTGCCGGGAGCCGGCGCAGCTCAGAGCGGGAGGACCGGTACGGACATCCCGGGCTCAGGCATGGCGTCGTCGGCGAGCACGAGGGCATCGGCCCGGCCGTAGGGGGCCAGTCGCCTGCCGTCCACGACGTCCACGGCGAGCGAGCCGTCGTCCGCGCGGTCGAGACGGCCGGGCAGCACGACCATGCCAGGTCGACGTGCGGCTGCGCGCGGCCGCTCAGGGCCACGGCGCGGCGCCGGTGCCTGCCGGACCGTGGCGAGCATGGGCGTCGCCGCGGCGCCCGGGGCCAAGAGCGGCCGGACGAACAGATGGAAGCCGACGAGCGCCCCGACCGGGGTGCCCGGGAGGTGCACGACGGCCGTCCATGCCTCCTGTCCGTCTGGGCCGACGACGCGCACGCGACCGACGCCCTGGGGCCCACCCGGGCGCAGGCGCACATGCGCAAAGGTGGAGCTGTCCCGTCCCGCAGGGCCGAGCGCGGCCTTGACCACGTCGTACGCCCCGTGCCCGATGCCGCCACTGGTCAGGATCAGATCCGCGCGAGCGGCGGCCGCGTCGAGCTCCGCGGTCAGCGTCGCGACGTCATCGGGGCAGCGGATCACGTCGACGCCCGCGCCGAGCACGGTGAGGGCAGCCGCGAGCATCGCCCCGTTGGACTCTCGGACGGCGCCGGGCACGTCCGCCTCGGGGTCGTCGGGCGCCACCAGCTCGTCGCCTGTGACGAGGACCGTCACGTGGGGCGGTTCGGCGACGGGCAGCGCATGGATGCCGAGCGTGGCCGCGAGGGCGACGAGGGCCGGTCCGACACGGTCCCCCGGCCCGGCGAGCACGGTGCCCGCGGCGACCTCCTCGCCGGGGAGACGGATGTGGTGCCCCGGGCGCAGATCCTCGACCGCGGTGATCGTGACGATCGCGGGCGTCTCGGCGTGGGGGTCGGCGTCCGTGCGCTCGACCTCCACGACGGCGTCCGCGCCCTCGGGGATCGGCGCGCCGGTCATGATGCGGGCCGCCCTGCCGCGCGCGAGCGGGGCGACGCCCGCGCGGGAAGCCGGGATGTCGGCGGCCACAGGAAGGGACACGGAAGCGCGACCGGAGGGGCCCGTCGCGGCGTCGAGATCCGCGAAGCGGACGGCGAAGCCGTCCATGGCGCTCAGGGCGACACCGGGCAGATCGCGCGGCGCCACGACCTCGTCCCGGAGGACGGCGCCGAGCGCGAGGCGCGGCGACACCTCGGCGGCCCGCGGGACGAGCACCGCGGTGCGGCGAACGAGGTCGCCCCAGTCGGCGACGGTGGGATTCTCGAGCGGGTCCGGGCCGGTCATGCGTCCATCCTCTCCCACCGGGGGCGGGACCGCCGGTGACCCGCGCGGGGCGGCCGACCGTGCGGCGAGGTCACCGCCTGCCGTCGAGGACCTTCATGAGCGGCACGTAGTGCGCGGAGACCGCGGTCCGGTACGCCTCCACGTCACCGGCCACAAGGGCGTCGAGCATCGCTTGATGCGCGTTGACGGTGTCGAGGATGTCGCGGACCTCCGGGACGCCCAGCAGCGGCGTGGCGGCGGTGTGAATCTGCCAGAACGCCGCACCGAGCTGTTGGACGAGCTGGTTGTCGAGCGGTGCCACGAGCTCGGCGTGGAAGCAGGAGTCCGCCTCCGGAAAGGGCTCTCCCCGAGAGGCACGCTCGCGCATCGCGTCGACATGGTGGGCGAGCGCGGAGGCGTCACGCGTCCGATACGCCTCGATCAGCTGGGGCCCGATGGCCACGTCGAGGGCGCTGCGCACCTCGACCACCTCGCGCAGCGTCCGCAGGTCGTGGCCGAGGTCCAGGCGTGCGCGGAAGATCATGCCGTCGACGAGAGGGGCCAGGGACAGGCGGCCGACGAAGCTGCCGTGCCCGTGACGGACCTCGACGATGTCGAGCGAGGCGAGGGTGCGCATCGCCTCGCGCACCGAGGACCGGGAGACTGCGAGACGCTCGCACAGCTCCGTCTCGGTCGGCATGGGGTCGCCGGGTCCGAGACCCTCCTGGAGGATCAGGTCCTCGATCCGCTGGACCACGGTGGCCGCGGTCCGGCCGCCGTGCACGGCGAGGGACGGGGTGGGGATCGGCGGTGTGGTCAACATGCCTCCTGGGGGCGGTTTCGGCTCCGAGTCTCGCACCTGCCCGAGGCCGCGGGACAGAAGTCCGGAAGGTGCTTGTGCGAGGTCGCTGCTCGCACTAGGGTACCTGTGACATCAGACGTCTGACGTCTCGGCCCGGTCCGAACGTCATCGCTGAGGGCCAGATGACATCGACGTCGTCGCGCGACAGCCCGCGCGACACGATCCGAAGGGACGCATCCATCGTGACGACGAACTCCTCCGGGCGGCCGAGCCGCCGCCGCTTCCTGTCCGCCTCCGGTGCGCTCGCCGCGGGGGCGGCCCTCGCGTCCTCGGTCGCCGCGTGCGCCCCGCGCGAGGGCGGCGACACCTCCTCGAGCGGGGCGCCGGCCGCCTCCGCGAAGGCCGACGGCGCCATCACCGCCGGCATCAGCTACGAGCTGGGGACCAACGGCTACGACCCCATGAGCACCTCCGCCGCACTCACGGTCGCGGCGAACTGGCACACCCTGGAGGGGCTCACCGAGCTGCACCCCGCGACCCGCAAGGCGTACGCGGCGCTGGCCCAGGAGATCCCGAGCGCCGAGGGCACGAGCGTCGACGTCGCCCTCCGCGACGGCGCCACCTTCCACGACGGCTCGCCGGTCACTGCCGATGACGTCGTGTTCTCCTTCGAGCGCGTGCTCGACCCCGCCAATGCCTCCCTCTACGCGAGCTTCCTGCCCTTCCTCGATTCCGTCACCAAGAAGGACGACACGACGGTGACGATCTCGCTCACCTCACCGACGGCACTCCTCGCCGAGCGCCTCTCGGTCGTCAAGATCGTTCCGCAGGCCGCGGTCGAGAAGG
>DAMDHZ010000138.1:0-6199 GCA_032101665.1 Brachybacterium sp.
GTGATCCTCGACTGGGTGCCCGGCCACTTCCCGAAGGACGAATGGGCGCTCGGCCGCTTCGATGGAACGGCACTGTACGAGCACGCCGACCCGCGCCAGGGCGAGCACAAGGACTGGGGCACGTACATCTTCGACCTGGGCCGCCGCGAGGTGAAGAACTTCCTCGTGGCCAACGCGTGCTACTGGCTCGAGGAATTCCATGTCGACGGGCTGCGGGTCGACGCCGTCGCCTCGATGCTCTATCTCGACTATTCGCGCGAGGACGGGCAGTGGGTCCCCAACGAGTACGGGGGCCGCGAGAACCTCGAGTCGATCCAGTTCCTGCAGGAGGTCAACGCGACCGCCTACAAGCGCGCGCCCGGCATCACGATGATCGCCGAGGAGTCGACGTCCTTCCCGGGCGTCACGCGGCCGACCGACCAGGGCGGGCTGGGCTTCGGCTTCAAGTGGAACATGGGCTGGATGCACGACACCCTCGAGTACCTCGCCGAGGAGCCGATCCACCGCCAGTACCACCACGGTGAGCTGACCTTCTCGATGGTCTACCAGTACTCCGAGAACTTCGTGCTCCCCATCAGCCACGACGAGGTCGTCCACGGCAAGGGCTCCCTGCTGCGCAAGGCGTCCGGCGACGACTGGCAGCAGGCCGCGACGACCCGCGCCTACCTGGCCTTCCAGTGGGCCCATCCGGGCAAGCAGCTCATCTTCATGGGGACGGAGTTCGCCCAGGGCACCGAGTGGTCGGAGGAGACCGGGCTGCCGTGGTGGCTCCTGGAGTACCCGTTGCATCGCGGGGTCCAGCAGCTCGTGCGCGACCTCAACGGCCTCCAGCACCGCTACCCCGCCCTGTCCGAGCTCGACCAGGACCCGGCCGGCTTCGAGTGGCTGGTCGGCGACGACGCGGGCCACGACACGATCGCGTTCGCACGGCGGGCGCGCAACGGTGACCCCGTGGTCGTGGTCGTCAACTTCTCGAGCGTGCCGTGGGAGGGCTACCGGGTCCCGCTGCCCGAGGGCGGACCCTGGTCCGAGGTGCTCAACTCCGATGCTCCCGTGTACGGCGGCAGCGGCGTCGGCAACTTGGGGCGGGTCGACGCGGAGCAGGTGCCGATGCACGGGCGCGAGCACTCGGTGCGGCTCTCGGTGCCCCCGCTCGGCGCCGTGATGCTCGTGCCGGAGCGGCTGACCGCGCCCTGACCGGTCCTCATGCGGACGACGGCCCGCCCCGGAGCATCCGGGGCGGGCCGCGTGCGTCGGAGGCGGGGCCTCAGTAGAGCAGGTTCGCCATCCGGCGACGGGCCGCGGCGACGCGCGGATCCTCCGCACCGACCACCTCGAACAGCTCGAGCAGCCGCGAGCGCACCGCGTCGCGGGTCTCCTCGTCGGCGCCCCGCAGGCGGTCGAGCAGACGCGCGAACGCGTCGTCGACGTGGCCGCCGAGCACGTCGAGATCCGCCACGAGCAGCTGGGCCTCGAGGTCGCCGGGCCGGTCGGCACCCGCCGTGCGGGCGGCCCCGAGGTCGGCGCCCTGGGTGCGCTGCATGAGGCGCACCGTCGCCATCCCGGCCTTGGCCTCGGCGTCGGCCGGGTTCTCGTTCAGGAGCGCCTGGTACGCGGTCACGGCGGCCTCGAGGTCCCCGCTCTGGATCGCGTCGTAGGCGGCCTGCTGCAGCGGCGACAGCGGCTCCTCCTCCTCGGCGGGCGCCTCGGCCCCGTCGCCGAGGCCGGGCAGGCCCTGGGACGCGGCGAGCTGGGCCACCTGGTCGAGCACGGGCGCGAGCTCGGCCTCGGTCACGACACCCTCGAAGAGCGGCTGGATCTGGCCGCGCAGGAGCAGCAGCGCGGTGGGCAGGTTCTGGACCCGCAGCGCTCCGGCCACGCGTGCCTGGGTGTCGGCGTCGACGGTGGCCAGGCGCAGCAGGCCGCGCTGGGCGTCGACCAGCCGGCGCAGCACGGCCAGGAACTCGGGCCCGCGCGGGACGCGGGAGCTGGTGACGACGAGGAGGGTCGTGACGGTGTCGGAGTCGGCGATGACCTGCTCGAGCCCCTGCTCCGTCACGGCGATCTCGTACGCGCCCACCTCCCCGGCGTCCGCGGTCGGAGCGTCGTGGCGCAGCGTCGACAGGTCGATGATGCCGTAGGGATCGCTCATGATTCTTGTCCTCTCTCTCGAATGCGGGGGCTTACTCGCCGTGGGCGCCCAGCAGCATCTTCGAGGCGCCGATCGGCTGGACCTGCGCGCCGGAGTCGGCGGTCGGCACGTGCAGGGCCACGACCTCGCCGTAGTCGCGCACGAACTCACGTGTGAAGCTGGTCTTCCCCACGAGCTTCGACTCGGGGTCCGCGTAGCGGAGGGTCGCGCCGTTGACGACCGTGATGGTGCGCGAGGAGCGCAGGGTGCCGATCACGATCGCTCCGCCGTCATCACTGCGCAGCGCCGCGAACTCGCCCTCGTGGACCGAGTAGGCCTCGTGGATGGTGGCGAGGGAGTTCGCCGGCACGTTCGCGTTGAGCTTGGCGCGCTCGTCCTGGATGCCCTGGTGCACCGACTCCACGAAGGGGTCGGAGGCGAGGGTGTCGTCGGGGTCGGAGCCGTCGCCGTTGCTGAGCACGGCCGCGTAGAGCGCGAGAGCCTGGGCCGGCGTGACGACGAGGCCGTCGGCGTCGGCCGCGACGGCGGTCGCCCCGACGCTCGAGTCCTCGACCGAGGGCATGTCGACGCCGCCGAGCTGGCGGGCCCAGCCCCAGGTCGCGTAGTCCGAGCGGGCGTCGGCCTGCTGGAAGGGGACGAAGAACGGGTTGCCTCCCTCGACCGCATCGGCGACCAGCAGGATCGCGGTGCGCGGGAAGTCGCCGGTGACCGAGGTCGCCGGGACCAGGATCGCCGCCGAGGGGGTCGCGAGGGACTCCGCGTGCTCGGGGATGGTGGCGATGATCTCGTAGGCCCTGGTGCGGAACTCCGCGGCCGAGCCGCCGATCCGCGGGGCGAGCTTGGCAGGGTCCTTGGCCTCGTCGGCCGCCGTGAGCGCGGCCGAGGCCTCCTTCATGATCCGGGTGAACTGGTCGGCGTCGGCCACGGGCGTCGGCGTCGCGGACGCCGTGCCGGTCTGCACCGCGGGCGGCGCCTCCTCCTGCGAGCAGGCGGCGAGGGCGAGGCTCACGGCGGCGACGCCGGAGCCGACGATCAGGCGGCGGCGGGCGATGCCCCCGGTGCGCTCGGGACGGGCGGTGGGGCTCATCGGTTCTCGCCCTCCTCGGGTGCGGTGGCGGTCTCGGCGTCGACGGCGCTCGCCTCGTCAGCACGGGGCGAGCGCGGCACGCCGTCCGCGTCGAGCGGGGTCAGCAGATCGGTCTCCTCCGCGGACAGCGCGCGATGGCGCCCGGTCCGGGCGGGCACGACGCGCGTGCGGTGCTCGTCGGCGTCGGAGGCGGCGTCGCTCCCCGCCGTCTCCGCCGTGTCGGGAGCCGGCTCCGGCTCCGCCTCGGGAACGGCGACGAGGGGCGGGGCCGCCGGCTGATCGGCCGCGGGCTCGTCGGCCTCGGTCGCGGCAGCGGCCGTCTCCTCCCCCTCCGCCTCGGTCGCGGCCCCCTCCGCGTCGAGCTCGTCCTCGGCGTCTCGGCGCCGCGTGCGGGCCGCGGAGAAGTCGATCACGAAGAGGACCAGGCCGAGCACGGCCAGCACGGCCCCGATCACGTAGGCGTACGGGACCCAGGCGTTCGAGGCCTCGACAGGCCACGTCACCGTCACCTCGGTCGCCGCGGGCTGGGTGCCGTCGGTCACGATGAGGATCGCCTGGTACGGCTGCGCGGGCTTCGCCCCGCCGTCGGCCTTCCACAGGTCCGCGAGCGGGATGGAGGCCGGGCTCGCGGACGTGCGGACGGTGCGCCACAGGTCGGCGCCCGCCGGATCCGGGAGGGTCGCGTCGCCGTCGGCGCTCACGTCCTTGGCCGTGAGCGTCGCCCAGTCGGGCACGCCCGTGATCTCGGTGTGGCGGGTGTCGCCGAGGTACGCGGCCACGTCGTCCTTCGGCGCGCTGATGATCGACACGTCGGCCGGGCCGGTCACGGTCAGCGTGCCCTCGTGTCCCCCGACGTACACCACGCCGGGATCGACCACGACGGCCGGGCCGGAGTCGTCGAGCTGCACGGCGGCGGTGCGCTCGGTCTCCGGAGCCCACACGGTCTCCCCCAGCCGGCCCAGGAGCAGGCCCCCCAGGCCGAGGACGACAAGTGCGACGGCGAGCAGTCTGCGCACGGTCCCTCCCTCACGTTTCGGCATCCGGTTCAGACTACCGGGGGCCCCTCGGGTCGCTTCCAGCGCACGTGACCACTTCCACCTGTGCGGCGGACGTCGATCGACGGCGCGGCCGTGTCGTAGCCTGTCCGGGTGCGTCTCGTCGTTGCCCGCTGCGCCGTCGACTACACCGGTCGACTGACCGCGCATCTCCCCCTCGCCCCCCGTCTTCTGATCGTCAAGGCCGACGGCAGCGTGCTCGTCCACTCCGACGGCGGCAGCTACAAGCCGCTGAACTGGATGAGCCCGCCGTGCACCCTGCGCACGCAGGCCCGCAGCCCCGAGCAGGCGGCGCTCGATCCCGACGGCGCGTGGGTCGAGGAGTGGGATGTCGTCCACGCCAAATCGGGCGACCGGCTGCGCGTGCGCCTCCATGAGATCCTCGAGGACTCCTCGCACGAACTCGGCATCGACCCCGGTCTGCAGAAGGACGGCGTCGAGGCCCACCTGCAGGCGCTGCTCGCCGAGAACATCGAGACCCTGGGCGCCGGCTGGTCGCTCGTGCGCCGCGAGTACGGCACCGCGATCGGTCCCGTCGACATCCTCGCGCGCGATCCCGACGGGGCGGCCGTCGCGATCGAGATCAAGCGGCGCGGTGAGATCGACGGCGTCGAGCAGCTCACCCGCTACCTCGAACTGCTCAACCGCGACCCGCTGCTCGCGCCCGTGCGCGGTATCTTCGCCGCCCAGGCCATCAGGCCTCAGGCCAAGGTGCTCGCCGTCGATCGTGGCATCACGTGCGTGACGCTCGACTACGACGCGTTGCGCGGCATCGACGACGCCGACTCCCGCCTGTTCTGACCGATCACTCCGAATCCGGGCCGCTCGGCCCCGTCGCCCCAGGAGGCCCACCGTGAACGTCGACCACGCCCTGCGGGGAACCGCGGTGCTCGAGACCGGGGTCGTGCCCGATGCGACCGTGCTCGTCGCCGGCACCGAGATCGTCTGGGCGGGCCCGACCGCGCTCGCCCCCCGGCACGAGGCCGCGCACGTCGAACCATGGGACGGGGTGCTCCTGCCGGGGCTGGTCGACCTGCACTGCCACGGCGGCGGCGGCGTCTCCTTCCCCGACTGCTCCGATGCCGAGGAGGCGCGTCGCGGGGCCCGCGAGCATCTCCTGCACGGCACCACCTCCCTCGTCGCGTCTCTCGTGACGGCCTCCCCCGACGAGCTGCGTGCGCGCACGGCGCTGCTCGCCGAGCTCGTGCGCACGGGGGACCTCGCCGCGATCCACCTCGAGGGTCCGTTCATCTCGCCTGCCCGCAAGGGCGCCCAGAACCCCGCGCACATCGCCGCGGGCGATGCGGAGCTGGTGGACGAGCTGTGCGCGATCGCCGAGGGGGCGCTCGCGACCATGACCGTCGCGCCCGAGGCGGAGGGTGCCGACGCCGTGATCGACGCCCTCGCACGCGGGGGCGCAGTGCCGTCGCTCGGGCACACCGATGCCACGGCCGAGCAGATGGAGCACGGGATCGCCCGCGCCCTCGCGGCCCTGCGCGCGGGGGCCGCGCGATCGACCCTGCCGACCGCGACCCACCTGTTCAACGGGATGCGCCCGATCCACCACCGCGATCCGGGCCCCGCGCTCGCGTGCCTCGACGCCGCAGCGCGCGGCGAGATGGTCGTCGAGCTGATCGGCGACGGTGTGCACCTGGCCGCCGACACCGTCCGCTACGTCATGGACATCGCCGGTGCCGAGAACGTCGTGCTCGTGACCGACGCGATGGCGGCGGCGGGCATGCCCGACGGGCGCTACACGCTCGGCGCGCTCGACGTGACCGTCGATGGGGCGGTCGCGACCCTCACCGAGGGCGGCGCGATCGCGGGCGGCACGGCGCACCTGCTCGATGTCGTGCGGCTGTGCGTCGAGCAGGCCGGGATCGATCTGGCCGGGGCGGTGCGGGC
>DAMDHZ010000139.1:0-6179 GCA_032101665.1 Brachybacterium sp.
CAGTCGGCAGAGCGTCTCCATGGTAAGGAGAAGGTCAAGGGTTCGATTCCCTTTCAGGGCTCCGATGGGTTCGTCGGCCCGGTCTCACACGAGACCGGGCCGATGTGCCGATCGCGCCGGGGTAGCTCAGACGGTTAGAGCGCACGACTCATAATCGTGAGGTCGCGGGTTCGATCCCCGCCCTCGGTACCACTCCGTTCCGCCGGCCGCGGAGCGGTGTGCAGGATCCAGCAGTCCCCGCCCGGCGGGGGCACCACCGGCGCGCGGGCCACAGCGCGCCCCCGACGGAAAGAGGCGAGTCATGGCGAGCAAGAGCTCTGACGTGCGTCCCAAGATCACGATGGCCTGCACCGAGTGCAAGTCGCGGAACTACATCACCAAGAAGAACCGTCGCAACACCCCGGATCGGCTCGAGCTCTCGAAGTTCTGCCCGACCTGCGGCAAGCAGACGGCGCACCGCGAGACCCGCTGACCCGAGTCGCGCATCCACGAAGGCCACCCGGCGGTACGCCCCCGGGTGGCCTTCGTGCATCCTGGGGTCGTGCATCCCGGTGCATCCCGGTGCATCCTGCGGCTCCGCCCGTCGGATGCCGGCCCCGTTGACCGACACGTACCTGAGCGCCCGAGGAGGCCCCATGAGCACGACCCCCGATCCGTCGTTCGCCGGGAAGGTGTACCCGCCCGGGGCGCCCGCCGTCGTCTCGGGCGCCAAGATCGCCGAGTTCGCGGCCGCGACCGGCGCGACGAGCCCCCTGCACACCGACCCCGAGGCCGCTCGTGCGGCCGGCCATGCCGACGTGCTCGCCCCGCCGACGTTCCTCGTCTCCCTCGCCCAGCAGGCGGAGGCGGACTACATCCGAGACCCCGCCGCCGGGATCGACTTCTCCCGCGTCGTGCACGGTGAGGAGGGTTTCGTGCTGCATCGTCCCGTCGTCGCGGGAGACAGCCTCACGCCGACCCTGACGGTGGAGAACGTGCGCCTGGTCGGCGGCAACGCGATGATCACCACCCGCGTCGAGTTCGCCGACGACCACGGCGACGACGTCGCGACCGTCCGCAGCAGCCTCGTCGTGCGCGGCGAGTGAGAGGAGACAACCCCATGGCTGAGCAGACCCCGACCGAGCAGACCCCGACCGTCGTCCGCCTCGCGGACCTCGCCGTCGGCGACGTCGTCGCGACCCGCACCTTCGAGATCAGCCGGGACACGCTCGTGCGCTACGCCGGCGCCTCGGGCGACTTCAACCCCATCCACTACAACGACGCGGTCGCGACCTCCGTCGGTCTCGACGGCGTGATCGCCCACGGCATGCTCACGATGGGCATCGCCGTCAACGCCGTGGTCGACTGGATCGGCGACCCCACCGCGATCCGCGAGTACTCCACCCGCTTCACCAAGCCCCTCCCCGTCCCGGCCCTCGGCTCGACCGAGCTGACGGTGACCGCGACGGTCGGGGCGATCGACGCGGAGGCGGGCACCGTCCGCATCGACGTCGTCGCCGAGGCGGCGGGCGCCAAGGTCCTCGGCCGTGCCCGCGCGACCGTGGCCCTCGGGGACGGGGGAGCGGCGTGAGGCTCGCCGGCCTGACCACGCTGCGCATCGGCGGCGAGATCGCCGACCTCGTCGAGGCCCGCTCCGAGCAGGAGCTGATCGACGCGGTGCGCGGTGTCGACGAGCGGGGCGAGCCCCTGCTCGTCCTCGGCGGCGGCTCCAACCTCGTGGCCTCCGACGCCCCCTTCGCGGGCACCGTCGTGCTCGTGCGCGACCCGCGCACGCCGCCGCGCCTCGAGGCGTCGTGCGAGATCCCGCCGGCGGGGGAGCCCGACGGTGCGGACGCCGATCCCGCCGCGCGCACCCCGCTCGAGGCCACCTGCGGCGGCGCGGTCGTCGAGCACTTCGCGGGCGTGACCTGGGACGACGCGGTCCGCTACGCGGTCGAGCGCGAGATGGTGGGCATCGAGGCCCTGTCCGGGATCCCCGGCAGCGTCGGCGCGACGCCGATCCAGAACGTCGGCGCCTACGGACAGGAGGTCGCCCACACCATCACCCGGGTGCGCACCTGGGACCGCGAGCGCATGGCCGTGCGCACGTTCTTCGCGGCCGACTGCGCCTTCTCCTACCGCGACTCGGTGTTCAAGCACACGCCCTACACGGGCCCGGTGCCGTCGGCCACGGGACGCTACGTCGTCCTCTCGGTCACCTTCCAGCACACCCAGGGCTCGCTGTCGGCCCCGGTGCGCTACGCCGAGCTCGCACGACGGCTCGGGATCGAGCCCGGCGCGCGCGCCCCCATGAAGGAGGTGCGGGCCGCGGTCCTGGCGATCCGCGCTTCCAAGGGCATGGTCCTCGACGCGGGCGACCACGACACCTGGAGCGCCGGCTCCTTCTTCACCAATCCGATCCTGCCCGACGAGGTGGCGGCCTCCCTGCCCGAGGACGCCCCCCGCTTCCCCGCGGGACCGGGCAGGACCAAGACGAGCGCGGCCTGGCTCATCTCGCACGCCGGATTCGACCGCGGTTTCGCGGTCGGCCCCCGCGCCGCCCTGTCCACCAAGCACTCCCTCGCGCTGACCAACCGCGGAGGCGCCACGAGCCAGGACGTCGCCGACCTCGCGCACGCTGTGCAGCGCGGCGTCGCCGAGCGCTTCGGCATCCGCCTCGAGGCCGAGCCGGTGCGCCTGGGCGTCGACATCTGAGCCGCGTGTGCGCGGTGCCCGCGGGCGGTCCGCGGACCAGGACCGCCGGGCGCACCTGGGCGGCGGCGACCTAGGATGTCCAGGTGCCCGGTGACGGGCGCACACCTCGTCCCGCCGTGCCGACCAGGAGGCCACGTGAGCGTCACCGATCAGTCCATCGCCGACCTCGACCCGGAGATCGCCCGGGTCCTCGACCGCGAGCTCGACCGCCAGCGGGCGACGCTCGAGATGATCGCGAGCGAGAACTTCGTGCCGCGGGCGGTGCTGCAGGCCCAGGGCTCGGTGCTCACCAACAAGTACGCCGAGGGCTACCCCGGTCGCCGTTACTACGGCGGCTGTGAGGAGGTCGACGTCGCCGAGACCATCGCGATCGACCGGGCCCGCTCGCTGTTCGGCGCCGCGCACGCCAACGTCCAGCCCCACTCCGGCGCCACCGCGAACGCGGCCGTCATGCACGCCCTCGCACGCCCCGGTGACACCCTGATGGGCCTCTCGCTCGCCCACGGCGGCCACCTCACGCACGGCATGAAGATCAACTTCTCGGGGCGCCTGTACGACATCGCCGCCTACGAGGTCGATCCCGCGACGGGCCGCATCGACATGGATGCGGTGCGCGCCCTCGCGCTCGAGCACCACCCCAAGGTCATCGTCGCGGGCTGGTCGGCCTACCCGCGCCACCTCGACTTCGCGGCCTTCCGCGCGATCGCCGACGAGGTCGGTGCCGCGCTCTGGGTCGACATGGCCCACTTCGCCGGACTCGTCGCCGCGGGCCTGCACCCCAATCCCGTGCCCCACGCCGACGTCGTCTCCACCACGATCCACAAGACCCTCGGCGGGCCCCGCTCCGGCATGATCCTGTCGACCGACGAGTGGGCCAAGAAGATCGACTCCGCCGTGTTCCCGGGTCAACAGGGCGGTCCGCTCATGCACGTCATCGCGGCCAAGGCCACCGCGCTCAAGATCGCCGCGAGCGACGAGTTCGCCGACCGCCAGGCCCGCACCCTCGAGGGCGCCCGCATCCTCGCCGACCGCCTGCAGGGCACGGACGCCCAGCGCGCGGGGGTCAAGGTCGTCTCGGGCGGCACCGACGTCCACCTCGTGCTCGTGGACCTCGTGGACTCCGCCCTCGACGGGCAGCAGGCCGAGGACATCCTCCACGAGGTCGGGATCACCGTGAACCGCAACGCGGTGCCCAACGATCCGCGGCCGCCGCGCGTGACCTCCGGGCTGCGCATCGGCACCCCGGCGCTCGCGACCCGCGGGTTCGGCGCCGATCAGTTCACCGAGGTCGCCGACGTGATCGCGCTCGCCCTCCAGGACCGCGCCGACCTCGAGGCGCTGCGCGAGCGCACCCGCGCGCTCGCCGACGCCGCGCCGCTGTACGCGGACCTGCGCCAGTACTGACGGCAGGCGGACCCGGCAGGTGGCCGGGCCCGCCCGCCGTCCCGCCCGCCACGACCTCGGAGGCACCTTCATGACCGCTCAGATCCTCGACGGCAAGGCCACGGCGAGGGCCATCAAGGAGGAGCTCGCCCGCCGCGTCACGGCCCTCACCGACGCCGGGCATCCCCGCCCCGGGCTCGCGACCGTGCTCGTGGGCGACGACCCCGGCAGCGCCGCGTACGTGCGCGGCAAGCACCGCGACTCCGAGCAGATCGGGCTCACCTCGATCCAGCGCCATCTGCCCGCCGATGCCACGCAGGCCGACGTCGAGGCCGTGATCGACGAGCTCAACGCGGACGAGGCGTGCACCGGGTACATCGTGCAGCTGCCGCTGCCGGCGCACATCGACACCGGCGCGATCCTCGAGCGCGTGGACCCCGCCAAGGACGCCGACGGCCTGCACCCCATGAATCTCGGGCGCCTCGTGCTCAACGCGTACCGGCCCCTCACGACCCCGCTGCCGTGCACGCCGCGCGCCGTCATCGAGCTCATGGCCCACCACGGGCTCGAGCTCGCGGGCAAGGACGTCGTCGTGATCGGACGCGGGGTGACCGTCGGTCGCAGCATCGGTCCTCTCATGACCCGACGCGAGATCAACGCGACCGTGACCCTGACGCACACCGGCACCCTCGACCTGCCGGCGCAGCTGCGCCGCGCCGACGTGATCGTGGCGGCCGCGGGCGTCGCCCACCTCGTGCGGCCCGAGGACGTCAAGCCCGGCGCCGTCGTGCTCGACGTCGGCGTCTCCCGCGTCGAGGGCGACGACGGCACGGCCCGCCTGACGGGCGACGTCGCCCCGGGTGTCGCCGAGGTGGCCTCGTGGGTCTCCCCCAACCCCGGCGGGGTGGGGCCCATGACTCGCGCCCTGCTGCTCACCAACGTCGTCGAGTCCGCCGAGCGCGCCGCCGGCATCGAGGTCGGCCGCCTGCTCGACGAGCGCTGAGCCGCCGGCGAGGTCCGATCGTCGGTCGCTCCTGGGATACTGGTCGGCATGACCCTCACCATCGCGACCGTCAACGTCAACGGCCTCCGGGCCGCCGCACGCAAGGGCATGGGCGACTGGCTCGCCGGCACCGATGCGGACGTCATCACCCTCCAGGAGGTCCGGGCGCCCGACGAGCTGCTCGCGAGCCTCGTCGGCGACGGCTGGAGGATCGAGGGGGAGGCCTCCGCCCTCAAGGGACGCGCCGGGGTGGCGATCGCCGCCCGGGTCGCGCGCGAGGACGTGGACCTCGACGGCGTGCGTCGCGGCGTCGGCCTCGACGGGGACGCGCACACGGGCCGCTGGCTCGAGGTGGACCTCCCCGACCCCTTCGCCGACGGGCGCGCCCTCACTGTCGTCTCGCTGTACATGCACTCGGGCAACACCGAGAAGCCGCAGACGATGGCCGACAAGTACGCCTTCCTCGACCGGATGCTCGAGCGCCTGGGGGCGCTGCGTGCCGACGGCCGGCACGTGCTCGTGACCGGTGACCTCAACATCGCGCACACCGAGCGGGACATCAAGAACTGGAAGGGCAACCTGAAGTCCGCGGGCTTCCTGCCCGCCGAGCGCGCCTACCTCGACCGCCTGACGGGCGAGGAGGGCGGCTTCGTCGACGTCCATCGCACGCTCGCGGGGGACGTCGCGGGACCGTACACCTGGTGGTCCCAGCGCGGCAAGGCCTATGACAACGACTCCGGCTGGAGGATCGACTACCAGCTCGCGACGCCGGACCTCGCCGCCCGCGCGGTCACGGCGACCGTCGACCGCGCCCCGAGCTACGACACCCGCTGGTCCGACCACGCGCCGCTCATCGTCCGCTACGAGTGAGCCGCCGGGGCGCCGGCCCCGCCGACGGACGATCCCCCGTCGCGATGGCAGGATCGCGGCGGGGGATCGGGAACGCAGGGGCTGCTGCGGCGCCTGGGCGGCGCGACTCAGACGCGGCCGCGGATCACCGCCTGCTTGACCTCGGCGATCGCCTTGGTGACCTCGATGCCGCGGGGGCAGGCCTCGGTGCAGTTGAAGGTCGTGCGGCAGCGCCACACGCCCTCCTTGT
>DAMDHZ010000140.1:0-5957 GCA_032101665.1 Brachybacterium sp.
CGTAGGTGGGTCCGCCGTGGGCCACGGTGACGGGGTCGATGTCGACGATGCGGCGCCCGAAGTGGTCGATGGTGAGGCGACCGTCGCCCGTGACCTCACCGATCACGGCGGTCTCGACGTCCCAGCGGCGCGTGATGGCGAGGAACTCCTCGAGCCGCTCGGGGCGGACGACCGCCATCATCCGCTCCTGGGACTCGCTCATGAGGATCTCGCCCGCATTCAGCGTCGGATCGCGCAGCAGCACGTTCTCGAGGTCCACGTGCATGCCCGAGCCGCCGTTGGAGGCGAGTTCGCTCGTCGCGCACGAGATGCCGGCCGCGCCGAGGTCCTGGATGCCCTCGACGACACCGGCGGCGAACAGCTCGAGGCAGCACTCGATGAGCACCTTCTCCATGAAGGGGTCGCCCACCTGCACGCTCGGCCGCTTGACGGGACCGTCCTCCTCGAAGGTCTCCGAGGCGAGGATCGAGGCGCCGCCGATCCCGTCGCCACCCGTGCGGGCCCCGAACAGGACCACCTTGTTCCCGGCCCCGGTCGCCGAGGCGAGGTGGATGTCCTCGTGACGGAGCACGCCGATCGCGAGCGCGTTGACGAGCGGGTTGGTCTGGTACGCGGCGTCGAACACGGTCTCGCCGCCGATGTTGGGCAGGCCGAGCGAGTTGCCGTAACCGCCCACGCCGGAGACCACGCCGTGGACCACGCGCGCCGTGTCGGGGGCGTCGATCGCACCGAAGCGCAGCTGGTCCATGACGGCGACGGGACGGGCGCCCATCGCGATGATGTCGCGCACGATGCCGCCGACCCCGGTCGCGGCGCCCTGATGGGGCTCGACGTAGCTGGGGTGGTTGTGGGACTCGACCTTGAAGGTCACCGCCCAGCCGTCGCCGATGTCGACCACGCCCGCGTTCTCGCCGATCCCCACGAGCAGGTGCTCGCGCATCGCCTCCGTCGTCTTCTCGCCGAAGACGCGCAGGTGCGTCTTGGAGGACTTGTACGAACAGTGCTCGGACCACATGACCGAGTACATGGCGAGCTCGGCATTGGTGGGGCGGCGGCCCAGGATCTCCCGGATCCGTGCGTACTCGTCGTCCGTGAGGCCCAGGTCCGCGTAGGGCTGGGCCTGTTCGGGTGTCGCCGCGGCAGCCTCGACCGTGTCGAGATCGCTCGTGGCGTCCACCGGGTCCAGCGGGTCATGCGGGTCGGAGTGCGGGGTCGGTGCAGGCTGGTTCATCGCAGCGGGGGCATCCGTTCGGCTCGGACGGGCAGGACCACGCCCGGGCGCGCAGGGGCCCGGGACGACGGGTCACATCCTATGTCCCGGGCCGTGCGCGGCGTCCGGGCCGGTCACGGACGTCGGCGGCCCCGCCCCTGCCGTGCGGAGGCGCGCTCCGCCTCGGCGAGCGCCGCCTTCTGCGCCTTCTCGCTGATCGGGGCGTCCGCGCTCGCCCGACGGGCGCGGACGAAGGCGGCCGCCTCGTCCTGGCGCTCCCGCTCGGCGCCGAGCGCGATCGGGGCCCGCACGTGCTCGGGCTCGAGACCGAAGGCGTCGACGAGGTCGAGGGCGTGCGGGCGCAGGCGCCACAGCAGCCGGCGGATGTCCTTGGACACCGTGCGTCCGCGCTGCGCCGAGATCATGCCGTCCAGCAGGAACCACGCGAGGTCCCGCTCGATCAGGGTCAGGCCGAGCAGGTCCCGCAGGTCCGTGAGGACCGCGCGCGTGCCCTCGTCGTCGATCCCTGCGAGCGCCGCGGTGAACGCCTCCCATCGCACGAGGTCGGCGTGGGCGCGCGCAGCGTCGAGCAGCTCCACCTGGTGCTTGTTGACGATCGCGGCGGCCTCGGCGGGCTCCTTGCCGGCCGCCGACCGCAGGGCCAGTGCGACCTCTTCGACCTTCAGACGCGCGCGCTCGGTGAGCATCGCCTCCTGGAACTCGGGCAGGCGCAGCGACTCCGAGGAGCGGCGCAGGCTCCCGGCGTCGCTCGCGGTCTGCACGAGCCGGTTCCACGGCGTGTGCCGTCGCGAGAGGGCCTCGGCCCGCTGCGCGATGAAACGCCCGATCCCGGCCCGGTCGATGCTCCGTAGCTCGTCGGTGTAGTCCGACAGCAGGCGCTTGCCCACGAGCTGGAGGAGCACCGTGTTGTCGCCCTCGAACGTCGCGTACACGTCGAGGTCCTGGTGGAGGCCCACGAGGCGGTTCTCGGCGAGGAAGCCCTGGCCGCCGCACGCCTCGCGGCATTCCTGGATGGTGTCGAGCGCGAGGCGCGTGGAGGTCGGCTTGAACGCGGCGGCGAGGGTCTCGAGATCCTCCCGGGCTTCGGGCGAGTCACCGCGGCCCGAGAACACGTCGTCGAACGCGATCAGGAGCTGCTCGTGCGCGAAGGCCCCCGCATAGGTCTCGGCGAGCCGGGGGAGCAGGCGCGCGAGGTGGCTCTGGTAGTCCAGCAGCACGGTCTCCTCGGTCGGGGAGGCGCCCGTGAACTGGCGGCGCTGGGACGCGTAGGTGATCGCGATGTGCAGGGCCAGCTGGGAGGCCCGGTTGGCGGCGCCGTCGAGCGAGACCCGTCCCTGCACGAGCGTGCCCAGCATCGTGAAGAAGCGGCGCCCGGGGGAGTCGATCGGGGAGCTGTAGGTGCCGTCGGGGGCGACGTCTCCGTAGCGGTTGAGCAGATTGGTGCGGGGGATGTGCACGTGGTCGAAGGCGAGGCGACCGTTGTCGATGCCGTTGAGGCCGCCCTTGGGTCCGTCGTCCTCGCTGCGCACGCCGGGCAGCAGGTTCCCGTCCTGGTCGCGCACGGGCACGTAGAAGCAGTGCACGCCGTGGTCGACGCCGCCCGTGATGAGCCGCGCGAAGACCGTCGCGGCCCGGGCGTGCAGGGCCGCGTTGCCGAGATAGTCCTTCCAGGCGGCGCGGAACGGCGTGTGGACGACCCATTCCTGGGTCGACGGGTCGTAGGTCGCCGTGGTCGCGAGCGACTGGACGTCGGAGCCGTGCCCGATCTCGGTCATCGCGAACGCGCCGGGGGTCGCGAGGGTCATCGCGTCCTCGATCCACCGCTCGTGGTGCTCGGCGGTGCCCAGCTGCAGGATGGCCGAGGTGTACAGCCCCCACTGGACGCCGGCCTTGATCTGCAGCGACGGGTCGGCGACGACGAGCTCCTCGAAGGCGGCGACGTTGCCGCCGTTGTCGTTGGGACCGCCGAGGGACTCGGGGAGCATGATCCGGGACACGCCCTCGCGCGCGAGGACGTGCATCTGCTCGAGCACCCGCTCGCGCTGCTGGGCCACGGTGAGGTCGTCGAGGCGGTGCAGCTCGGGACGGGCGGCGCGGGCGCGCGCGGCCCGTCGCACCTCGGTCCAGCGGCCGAGCAGGGTGGTCGACAACGCCTCGACGTCGACGCGCGGTGCGCCGGGCGGCGGGACCGGGACCGGGCCCGTCGGGGTCGGCGTGATGCCGGGGGCGGACGGTGCCGACGGGACGGCACGGGCGGCAGGGGCGGTCATCGGTTCTCCTTGTCGATGTCGGCCGGGGGCACGGAATCCTCGAGGATCCCGTGCATGAGCCAGGAGACGAGCTCGTCGGTGAGCTCGTCGGCGTTGAGGCGGGGGGCGGTGGCGTTCATCCAGCGGTCGACGGAGCCCTGGACGAAGCCCACGGCGCCCGACGACCACACCTCCGCGACGGCGAGCGGGGTGCCGTCGGGCAGGGCGGTCGCCACCAGCCGGGCGACCGAGGTCAGGAAGTGGTTCAGGCCCTCGCTCGGGCGGGTCACGAAGCGGTAGACGTTCGGTGAGGCCTCGGCCGCGGCGACGTAGGCGGCGATCATGGCCCGGATGCGCTGCTCGGGGCCCGCGGTGCGGCCGGACTCGGCCTCGACCTGGGCCATCTGCTCGACCAGCCGACGGTGCATGCCCGAGAGGATGTGCATGCCGATCGCACGCTGGAGCTGCGACTTGTCGGCGAAGTAGCGGTAGACGATCGACTTCGAGGTCCCGGACGCCGCTGCGATGCCCTCCATCGTGACGTCCGGACCCCGAGTGTGGATGAGGTGGCGCGCGATGCGGAGCAGCTCGGCGCGGCGCTGCTCGCGATGGCGGGCCCAGCGGGCCGAACGGCCGTCGACGGGCGGGTCACCGCCGCCCGGGTCGATCTCGAGGCCGATCGCATCCGTGCCGGGGCCCGGGTCGAGCTCGGGTGCGGCGACGGGGGGTTGCGTGCTCCGGTTCACGAAACCTAGAGTACCAAGTACCGATGGTTCTATGTAAAGGGGTGGCGGATCGCCGCCCCGGAAAGGCGTACGAGATGGCCGATGCCGCCACCGCGCGAGACCACTCCGACGAGCGGGCCCGAACCGGCCCGATGCCCCGTGATGCCTACGTGCTCGGCGGCAACCGCATCCCCTTCGCGCGCAGCGGCGGTGCCTATGCCGGTGTCTCCGCCCAGGACCTGCTGACGGCCGCACTCGACGGGCTCGTGGCCCGTTTCTCGCTCCAGGACGAACGGCTCGGGGAGGTCGCCGGCGGAGCGGTCCTCAAGCGGGCCGCCGACCTCAACCTCACGCGCGAGAGCGCGCTCGGGACCCCGCTCGACCCTCGTACGCCCGCCCTCGACCTCTCCAAGGCGTGCGCGACGGGGCTCGAGACGACGCTGCACGTCTCCAACGCGATCCGCCTCGGACAGATCGACGCGGGCATCGCGTGCGGCGTCGACACCGCCTCGGACGCGCCCATCGAGGTCTCCGACCGCCTGCGCCGGATCCTCCACCGGGTCTCGTCGGCGAAGACCCCGGCGCGGCGCCTGCGAGCGCTCGCCGCCATCCGCCCCGCCGACCTCGCCCCGCAGCCGCCTCGTAATGCCGAGCCCCGCACCGGCATGTCGATGGGGGAGCACCAGGCGCTGACCACCGCGGCCTGGGGCATCACGCGCGCCGCCCAGGACGAGCTCGCCCTGCGTTCCCATCAGCGCCTCGCCGCGGCCTACGACCGCGGGTTCCTCGACGACCTCGTGAGCGGCTACCGCGGACTCGCCCGCGACGAGAACCTGCGGCCCGACTCGACGCTCGAGAAGCTCGCCTCGCTGAGGCCCGTCTTCGGCACGCGCACGCCGGCCGTCGCCGAGCCCACCATGACCGCGGGCAACTCGACCCCGCTGTCGGACGGGGCGAGCGCCGTGCTCATCGCGAGCGCGGAGTGGGCCGAGAGCCACGGCCAGGTGCCGCTCGCCCGTCTCGTCGACGCCCGCACCGCCGCGGTCGACTTCGTCCACGGCGACGAGGGCCTGCTCATGGCCCCCGCCTACGCCGTCCCCGCCCTGCTCGACGCGAACGGGCTCACGCTCGCCGACCTCGACCTCGTCGAGATCCACGAGGCCTTCGCCTCGACCGTGCTCGCGACCCTCGCGGCCTGGGAGTCCGAGCGGTTCGGGCGTGAGCGGCTCGGGCGCGACGGCGCCGTCGGCCAGGTCGACGAGGCCCGGCTCAACGTGGTCGGCAGCTCGCTCGCCGCGGGCCATCCCTTCGCCGCGACGGGCGGCCGCATCGTCGCGACCCTCGCCAAGCTCCTGCACGAGGCGGCGCGCGAGACCGGCCGCACGCAACGGGGCCTGGTGTCGATCTGCGCCGCGGGCGGCCAGGGGACCGTCGCCCTGCTCGAGTCCGACGGGAGGGTCTGAGATGCCCCGGACCGACCCCTACACCCGCTTCGTCCGTTCCGCGCCCGGGGCAGCGATCGCCTCCCGCCTCGGCCTGCCCCGCCCCGCGCGACTGCCGCGCCGAGCGGATCGCGGCGCGCCCGTGCTCGACCCGGTGGTCGTGCTCGGCTCCACGGCGGGAGCCGATCAGGTCGCGCTCACCCTGCTGGGCTGGAACGCCGACGTGCGGCGGCGCTTCGAGGACGTGCGCACGATCGGGTCCGTCGTGGTCGTGCTCGACGAGCTGGCCGATCCGCGCGAGCTGTCGGCG
>DAMDHZ010000141.1:0-5937 GCA_032101665.1 Brachybacterium sp.
CGCTGGGCTGGGACGACAACGGCCTGCCCACCGAGCGTCGCGTGCAGAACTACTACGGGGTGCGCTGCGATCCGTCGCTGCCCTACGACCCGGACTTCACGCCGCCGCAGGAGGGCGGCGACAACAAGTCCGCCAAGGCCGCCCACCAGCTGCCGATCTCGCGGCGCAACTTCATCGAGCTGTGCGAGAAGCTGACCGAGATCGACGAGAAGTCGTTCGAGGAGGTCTTCCGCACCCTGGGCCTGTCGGTCGACTGGCACCACGGCTATCAGACCATCAACGCGCACTCGCGCGCCACGAGCCAGCGGGCATTCCTCGAGAACCTGCAGGCCGGGCAGGCCTACCAGTCCGAGGCGCCGACGATGTGGGACGTCACCTACCGCACCGCGGTGGCCCAGGCCGAGCAGGAGGACCGCGAGCGCGACGGCGCCTACCACCGGATCGGGTTCACCCGCACCGACGGCTCCGGGGACACGGTCTTCATCGAGACCACCCGCCCCGAGCTGCTGCCCGCGTGCGTGGCCCTCGTGGCCCATCCCGACGACGAGCGCTATCAGCATCTGCTGGGCACCACCGTGACCTCGCCGCTGTTCGGCGTCGAGGTGCCCGTCCATGCCCACCCGCTCGCCCAGGCCGACAAGGGCGCGGGCATCGCCATGATCTGCACCTTCGGCGACGCGAACGACGTGACCTGGTGGCGCGAGCTGCAGCTGCCCACCCGCACGGTGATCGGCCGCGACGGGCGCTTCATCGCCGAGACCCCGTGGATCACCTCCCAGGCGGGCCGGGCGGCCTACGCCGAGCTCGCGGGCCTGACCGTGTTCAGCGCCCAGAAGCGCATCGTGGAGATGCTGACCGATTCCGGCGACCTCGTCGGCGAGATCCGCCGGATCACCCACCCCGTGAAGTTCTACGAGAACGGCGACAAGCCGCTCGAGTACGTGTCCTCTCGCCAGTGGTACCTCACCAACGGCGGGCGCGACACATCCTCCGGCGGCCTGCGCGACGCGCTCATCGAGCGCGGCCGCGAGATCACGTGGCACCCCGCCTACATGGAGGCGCGCTACCGCAACTGGGTCGAGGGGCTCGCGGGCGACTGGCTGATCTCCCGCCAGCGCTTCTTCGGCGTGCCGTTCCCGATCTGGTACGCGCTGGACGAGGGCGGCGAGACCGACTACGACACCGTGCTCACCCCGAGCCTCGAGCGCCTGCCCGTCGACCCGACCATCGACGCGCCCGACGGCTACGACGAGACCCAGCGCAACCAACCCGGGGGCTTCGTCGCCGACCCCGACATCCTCGACACGTGGGCCACGTCATCTCTCACCCCGCAGCTCGCGGGCGGTTGGAACGGCGACGCAGAGCTGTTCTCCACGGTGTTCCCGATGGACCTGCGCCCGCAGGGCCACGACATCATCCGCACCTGGCTGTTCTCGACGATCGTGCGCTCCCACCTGCAGCAGGACTCGCTGCCCTGGCATCACGCGTCGATCAACGGCTGGATCCTCGACCCGGACCGCAAGAAGATGTCGAAGTCCAAGGGCAACGTGGTCACGCCCATCGGCCTGCTGCATCAGCATGGCTCCGACGGCGTGCGCTACTGGGCAGGGCGCGCCCGCCAGGGCGTCGACACCGCCTTCGACGAGGGGCAGATGAAGATCGGGCGGCGCCTGGCCATCAAGATCCTCAACGCCTCGAAGTTCGCGCTCGGCTTCGGCACGGCCCCTGCCGATCCGGCCGGCCGTCTCGCCGCGGACCCGGCCGCCGTCACCGAGGCCGTCGACCGCTCGCTGCTGGCCTCCCTCGCCGATGTCGTGGACGCCGCGACCGCCGCGATGGACGACATGGACTATGCGCGCGCCCTCGAGGTCACCGAGCCCTTCTTCTGGACCTTCTGCGACGACTACATCGAGCTGGTCAAGGACCGGGCCCACGGTCAGGTCGGCGAGTCCGGCGCCGCGTCCGCCCGGGCCGCGCTCGCGATCACCCTCGACGTGCTGCTGCGCCTGTTCGCGCCCGTCATCGTGTTCGCGACCGAGGAGGTCTGGTCGTGGTGGCGCGAGGGGACGGTCCACACCCAGCCCTGGCCCGTGGCCGCGCCGCTGCGCGAGGCCGCCGCGGGCACCGAGGCCGCGCTCCTGGGCACCCTGTCCGACCTCGTGATCGCGGTGCGTCGCATCAAGTCGGACGCGAAGGTGTCCCAGAAGACCCCGATCCTGCGGGCCGTGCTGACGGTCCCCGCCGCCCGGGTCGAGCACGCCGAGGCGGGCCGCTCCGATCTCGTGGCGCTCGGCCGCATCGAGGACCTCACCCTGACGGGGGCCGAGGTCGAGGGCGTGGCTGCCTCCGAGGTCGAGCTGGGCGAGCCGCCGGTCAAGCAGCCGCGCCGCTGACGTCTCTCAGCGGACCACCTCGCGGCGGGTCGCATCGAGGCGCCGGGTCCAGCCGCGGGCGTCGAGGTGCTCGAGCAGCGGGATCGCGACCCGCCGCGTGGTGTCGAGCGCCCGCCGTGCGGCGCTCGTCGTGAACGGCTGATCGAGCGCCGCGAGCTCTCGCATCGCGAGCGCGGGCGCTGTGGGCAGCAGCACCACGCCGTCGCCGAGGCGGAGCACCCGGCCCTGTCGGGCCGCGGCGGCGAGCTCGCGCGGGCCGAGCCCGAGGGCCGCGAGGTCATCCGCCTCGGGCGCGTGGAACGGCGAGCGCCCGAGGCGCTCCTCGAGCACCGCGATGCCGGTCTCCGCGGCGCCGAGGCCTCTCGCCGCGCCGGGCGAGCGCAGATGCCCGTCGTCGGCGATGAGGGAGGCCTCGGAGACCACGGCATCCAGGAGTGCGGGATCGGGCAGATCGAGCAGGGTCAGAGCCGCGCCGCGCGTGAGCCCGGGCGCGAGCGGCTGCTCGCGGTGCACCCGGTCGACGGCCTTCCCGAGCTCGTCACGCCAGCGCGCGAAGGTCTCGGTCGCCACCAGCCACGCACCCCGGCGGCACAGCGTCGCGGGCAGTGGCTCGGGGATGCCCACGCCGAAGCGGCGCAGCTCGCTCTCACGCATCGCGCCGCGCCGGGCCACCTCGACGGCGGCGTCCCCTCTCCACGGCATCGCGGCGAGGGTCGCGGCACGACGGCGCCCGTCGCCGCGACGGTCGAAGCCGGGCGGGTCGACGTCGAGCACGTGCACGCCGCCCAGCACGGCGTGCTGCCCACTGCCGCGCAGCACGAGCCGGTCGCCCACGGCCAGCGGCAGCGATCGGGCGAGGACGATCCGGGCGTGCTCGTCATCGAAGGGGCGCACGTGGGCCGGGACTGCCGCGGTCCCGATGTGGGCGACCGCTTGCTCGGGCAGGGACGCCACGGCCTCACCGGTCACACGGCGCACGTCGACGGTGTCGGTCAGGTGCCAGGCATCGGCGTCGACGAGGGCGTCGCCGCGGCCGATCCGATCGGCGGGGACGCCGCGCAGGTTGACGGCGGCGCGAGCCACGGGGACGAGGATGTCGACGGCCTCCTCGCGGCTCTGCAGTCCGCGCACGGCGACCCGGGCATCGATCTCGGCGCCCACGAGCCGCACGTGGTCGCCGCGGCGCAGCGTGCCCGCCCCCAGGGTGCCGGTCACGACCGTGCCGGCGCCGGAGATGGTGAACGCCCGGTCGATCCACAGCCGTCGGCGCGCCGCGACGTCCGGGGCAGGCGTCTGCGCCAGGACCGCGTCGAGGACCTCGCGCAGCGCATCCATGCCCTCGCCCGTGACGGCGGAGACGGCGACCACCGGGGCGTCGGCGAGCCCCGTCCGTGCGAGCTCGTGGCGGACCTGGGCGGTCACCTCGGCGCGCCGGACCCCGTCGGCGCGGTCGGCGCGCGTGAGCACGATCAGCCCGCGGTCGATGCCGAGGGCAGCCACGGCGTCGCGATGGTCGTCGGACTGGGCGCGCCACCCCTCGTCAGCCGCGACCACGAAGCAGACGACGGGGGCAGGACCAAGGCCCGCGAGCGTGTTGGACAAGAAGCGCTCGTGGCCGGGGACGTCGACGAACGAGACCTCGCGGCCCGACGGCAGGGCGGCCCACGCGAAGCCGAGGTCGATGGTCAGGCCGCGTCGGCGCTCCTCGGCCCAGCGGTCGGTCTCGATGCCGGTCAGGGCGCGGATCAGGGTGGACTTGCCGTGATCGACGTGCCCGGCCGTCGCGACGACCTGCATCAGCGCCCCTCCTCAAGGGCAGCCCGTTCCCGGGCTGCCCGCTCCCGGGCGGTCCGCACGGCGTCGACGAGCGCCTGCTCGTCGTCATCGGGGATGCAGCGCAGGTCCACGAGGCACGCGCCGTCGCGCACGGTCGCGACCACGGCCGGGGCCCCGGCGCGCAGGGGGGCGGCGAGAGCCTCGGGCAGGCGCACCGCCCAACCGGGCAGGGGCACCTCGGCACCCCCTCCCCCGCCGACGCGGCCGTCGTGGGCGACGACCTCGGCGCCGAGCTCGGCGGCGACGCGCTCGGTGCGTCCGCGCAGGACCTCGGGATCGGTGTGCAGAGCCGTCGGGACGGGGGCCTCGGGGCCGGTGAGGGTGGCCTCGAGCGCGGCCAGGGCCAGCTTGTCGGCGCGGAGGGCGCGCGCGAGGGGATGACGTGCGCAGCGAGCGATCGCCTCGGCGCGCCCGAGCAGCAGTCCGACCTGGGGCCCGCCGAGCAGCTTGTCGCCGCTCGCGATCACGAGGTCCGCGCCGTCGCGCAGGGCGCCCGCGAGGTCGGGCTCGTCGGGGAGCACGGGATC
Source organism: Brachybacterium sp. (assembly GCA_032101665.1). Lineage (GTDB taxonomy): Bacteria > Actinomycetota > Actinomycetes > Actinomycetales > Dermabacteraceae > Brachybacterium. The sequence continues at coordinate 4,757 of DAMDHZ010000141.1, forward strand.
GGGGCGCAAGAGGCCGCTGCCGAGGTCGGCGACGAGCGGCGTCCCGCACTCGTCGCACAGGGTGCGCAGGGCGACGACGGGCACCTCGGACGTGAAGCCGGAGATGCGGTAGTTGCTCGCGTGAATCTTGAGCACGCAGCCCGTGTCGGTGCCGAGCGCGTCGGCGTAGTCGTCCAGATGCGTGCGGTTGGTGGTGCCGACCTCGCGTACGCGCGCACCCGTGGAGGCGATCAGGTCGGGCAGGCGGAAGCCGGCACCGATCTCGATCATCTCGCCGCGACTGAGCACGACCTCGCGCCCGGCGGCGAGCGCGGTCACGGCGAGCAGCAGGGCGGCGGCGCCGTTGTTGACGACGAGGGCGTCCTCGGCCTCGGGACACGCCGAGAGCAGGGCCGCGCGGGCGCCGGCGCCGCGACGGCTGCGGGTCCCGCTGCCCAGGTCGAACTCGACGTCGGCGTATCCCGCGGCGTCGGAGAGAGCGCGGCGAGCCGCCTCTGACAGGGGGGCGCGCCCGAGGTTGGTGTGGACGATGACCCCCGTCGCGTTGAGGACGGGCCGCAGGGACGAGGCAGTGCGCGAGCCCAGGGCCGTGATCACGCGCGCCTCCACGTCGCCGGGCGCGATCCGGCCGGTCCGGGCCTCGTCCTGCACCGCGCGGATCACACCGCGCACGACCCGTTCGCTCATGGTGGCCGAGGCCGCGCGCACGGCGGGCAGCGCGAGCAGTCGGTCGGTGCGCGGGATCAGGCGACGGGGGTCTGGATCGGCGCCGGATGCGCCGACGTCAGGCGTGGTCGCGTCGGGATGCTCGGTGCCGGGTGTCCCTGGGGCCGTCACGGTCCTCCTCCGGCGGACGCGCGGACGGCGCCCGGGGTCGCGGGTCGGGCTCTCCGCGAGGGGCGACGCGGGCGCCGAGGCAGGTCGCCGGCGCGCGGGGCATTCCTGCGGGAGCGGTGGCTGGCGGAGACGGACGGGAATCGAACCCGCCAGACCGAGATGCTCGGTCTCACCGGTTTTGAAGACCGGGGGGCCCACCAGGACCCGGACGCCTCCACGGCGAACCTACCACCCGTACGATCGACCGCATGACCCAGAGCCCCGGTTCCCCGTCCCTTCCCGGCACCGCCGGCGCCGCCGATGCTGCCGCCTCGCCCGCTCCTCGCGTGCGCCTGACGGCGATG
>DAMDHZ010000142.1:0-5669 GCA_032101665.1 Brachybacterium sp.
CGTCCGAGCAGGGGCGACGGCGGTCCACGAGACCCTCGTGGACCACGGGGACTTCCGGGCCCAGGACTGCGCGGGCACCGAGCGCGCTCGGCGGCGAGCGGCCGCGGCGATCGCCGCCCTCCCCCCGCGCGCGACGAAGATCGCTCACGGTGAGGCCCTCCGCACGAGCGAGGAGGGGGAGCAGGCATGAGCATCGGGACCTCGCCGGGAGCCGCCCCGCGGCTGCTCGTGATCGTCGACGTCCAGAACGACTTCTGCGAGGGCGGCGCCCTCGGCGTCGACGGCGGCTTCGCCGTGTCCGACCGCATCGCTGCCCTCGTGCGGCGCGATGCCGCCGCGTACGCCGCGCTCGCCGTCTCCCAGGACCACCACCGCGGCGACACCGACAACGGCGGCCACTTCTCCGCTACCCCGGACTTCGTCGACTCCTGGCCCCCGCACTGCGTCGCCGGGACGCCGGGGGAGGAGCTCGCCCCCGCGATCGGCGCCCTGCTCGAGGAGCTCGACGGCGATCGTGCCGCCCCGCCCGTGCTGCGCGTCCGCAAGGGCTACGGCATGCCCGCCTACAGCGCCCTCGAGGGGAACGTCGGCGAGGGCGACCAGGCGCGCCCTTTCGTGGACATCGTGCGCGACGGCGGCTTCGCGAGCGCCGACGTGGTCGGGCTCGCCCTGGACTACTGCGTCGCCGCGACCGCCCGCGACCTGGCCGCGCAGGGCCTGGCCGTGCGGATCCTGCGGGATCTGACCGCCCCGGTGCACACCGACGAGGCCGACGCCCTGTGCGCGGTCCTCACCGGCGAGGGCATCACGATCATGACCAGCGAGAAGGAGTGACCATGGCAGGCAAGACGGCCCCGGAGGGCTACGAGGCTTCGAAGTACCCGCCGTTCGCGGTGACCACCGACATCGTGATCATGACGATCCGCGACGGGGCCCTGCGGGTGCTGCTCGTCGAGCGCAAGAAGGACCCCTACGCCGGGTCGTGGGCCATCCCGGGTGGGTTCGTCGAGATCGACGAGGACACCCATACCGCTGCGCTGCGCGAGCTCGCCGAGGAGACGGGGGTGGATGCCGAGGACTTCCACCTCGAGCAGCTCGCGACCTATTCCGCTCCCGATCGTGACCCGCGCATGCGCGTCGTCTCGGTCGCCCATCTCGCCTTCGCCCCGGACCTGCCCGACGCGACGGCCGGCTCCGACGCCGCCTCGACCCGCTGGTGGAGCGTCGACGACCTGCTGTCGGACCCCGACGCTCCGACCCTCGCCTTCGACCACGAGGAGATCCTGCGGGACGCGCTCGAGCGGGTGCGCGCCAAGCTCGAGTACACGACGCTCGCCGCGCGCTTCGTCGCCGAGCCGTTCACGATCGCCGAGCTGCGCGCCGTCTACGGCGCGGTGTGGGGCGTCATGCCCGAGCGTGCGAACTTCACCCGGAAGGTCCTTGCGACCGACGGGTTCGTCGTGCCCGACGGTGCGACCGGCGAGGCCTCGCGCTCCGGGGGGCCGCGACCCACGCTGTACCGGCGCGGCACGGCGACGGCCCTGCAGCCCGCGCTCCTGCGCCCCCGCAGCCGGGCCGAGGTCGAGCCGGAGCGCGACGCGCTCGACAACTGACGACCCCGGAGGGCTTCTGAGCCGGGAAGGGCGTCGGTCAGTCCCCGCTGACTGCTTCGACCACCGCGAGCGGATCCAGCGCGCCACGCGTCGGGGCGACGTCACAGAGCCCGCGATAGAGGACGCGCAGGGCGGCGCGATCCGTCACGCCCGTGCGTGCTCGATCGCAGCGCACGGACTGAATGGCCGCTTCGAGCTGGAACCGCCCGAGCGGACGCCCGACGTCGGGTCGGCTGAGCGTGGCGGCGCGGCGCAGCAGCGCTTCGCCCTCATCGACGAGTTCGCGATCCCATTGCGACGTGTCCTGTCTCTCGAGGGGTGGCCAGGGATCATGCGTGCGTGCCGGAGCCCTGGACTGGGCGAGCTGCTGTTGTTCGTCCATCCCCTCGTGCTCGGATCGGGCAGGCGGCTCTTCCCGGATGGCGGTGAGCCGGTCGAAGTGGAGCTCCTGAGCGAATCCACCGCGAAGAATGGTGTCATGATCACCCGTTATCGGGTGATCTGAGCGATGTCGGCCACGACGGACTGCGTGTCGGCGATGTGTGGCCGTTCGAGATGAAGCGTCCATGCGGCATGCGTCAGGCGCCCCCAGCAGGACTCGAACCTGCAACCTACGGATTAGAAGGCCGTTGCTCTATCCATTGAGCTATGGAGGCGTGCGTCCCGTCGGGCATGCGGCGGGACGCGTCGGCGATTCTAGCGGTCGGGCACGGCCTGGCAGCGCGGGCAGACGTAGATCGAACGGGTCTGCTGCTCGGGGGCACGCGGGTCACCGAGCTCCTCGCGCACGATCCGGGTGCGGCAGCGCCGGCAGGGCTCGCGGGCGCGGCCGTACACCCACAGGTCCGCGCGCGGGCCCATCATGCCGCCGGTCGTGACGCGCATCGAACGATCGCGGTTGACCAGCAGGAGACGGTGGGCCAGGTCCACGAGGCCGGGCAGGTCCGTGCAGGCCGAGACGGGCACGGCGGGATGCAGGCGCCGCAGAAAGCAGATCTCGCTGCGGTAGATGTTGCCGATCCCCGCGAGGTTCCTCTGGTCCAGGAGCGCGGCGCCGAGGGTCCGCTCGGGCGCGACGGCCAGGCGCCGCACGGCCTCGTCGCGATCGGCGTCGGACCAGTCCGGGGCCAGCAGGTCCGGTCCCAGATGTCCCACTACAGCATCCTCCTCGGCGGTACGGACGAGCTGGACCTCCTGGACCTCGAAGGCGATCGCCCGCGCGCGGCGTCCGTCCGGCCGTCGCGCCTCGAGCACGATCCGCGCCTGGTGCGCGGGATCGCGCCAGCGTGGAGCGGCAGCACTCTCGTCCCAGGTGTCGATCTGCCAACGCCCCTCCATCTTGAGGTGGCTGTGCAGCGTCAGAGCCTCTCGCTCGTCCGACTCCGACAGATGGATCAGCAGATGCTTGCCGCGCGGGCGGACCTCGACCACCGTCCAGCCCACCAGATCGCGCGTGGCCAGGCGCGGCACTCGCAGATCGGCCGCGGTGAGCACGCCTCCCGCGAGCGCGTCGTCGAGGCGACGGCACTGGCGATACACCGAATCACCCTCGGGCATCAGCGACCCCCCGCCCGGGCCCGGATCGACCGCGGCGAGCGGTAGCATCCGGCCTCGCCGAGCGCATCGACGATGTGCGCGACCTCCGCGTCGCTGATCGAACGACCGTCGATCCGCTCGATGGACAGCAGCTCGACCACGGCATCCGCGGTCACCGCCTCGACGAGGGCGCGCGCCACTGCTGGCGTCCGGTCGGCATCGACCCACCACAGCAGCGACTTGCCACCCCTGTCGACGAACGCGGCGACGTGTCCGTCGCGCAGCACGACGATCGCCCCGGCCCGACGCGCGGGCCGGACCGTCGCCCCCTCCGGGGGCTCGAGCGGCAGCGGCGGCCAGGGAAGCGCGGCACCGTACGGATTCGCCGGGTCGGTCGCGGCGAGCACGGTGGAGCGCGGCTCGACGCTGCCGGTCTCGGACTCGCGCTGGCGGTCGCGCAGCAGGTCCACGGCCTCGCTCGGCGCGAACTGGGAGGCGCCGAGGCCGTCGACGAAGTACCCGCGACGGCACTGCCCGCCCTCCTCGAGGGCGGAGAGCACGCGGTAGACGCCCGCGAACGAGCCGGGCACGTCCTCGACGCTCATCGCTCCTCGCGTGACCACGCCGTGCCGGTCGAGCAGCAGGGTCGCGACCGCGGCGGAGCGCGCTGCCGGGTCGACCGGGTCGACGCGCACCGCCGACCACCGCCCGGTCCCGGCAGGTCCCGCCGGCAGCTCGGCGACGGACGTCGTCCCGGCGCGCATCATCGCGGCCGAGAGGCGTGCCGCGCCGCGTCGAGTGAGCGGACGGGACCGTCCCGTCGACCGCGAGGTCCGCTGCGGCACCGGCCCGAGCGCGTGGGCGCGCAGCGACTGGAAGGAGTCGTTGGTGATGAGCGAGGAGAACGCGAGGTCCCACAGCGCCTCGGTGAGACGTGGCGGATCCACCGCCTCGCCCGCATCGGCGAGGGCGCGCAGGATCTCGCCGTGGCGCAGCGCGCCGGGTGCCTCCCGCAGGAGCGCGAGCACGCACCCGGCCACGGACGTCTCTCCGACGGTCGCGGCGGCCTCCTCGACCGCGGCTGCGTCGAGTCCGAGCGGCAGGGCATCGGTCAGGTGCAGGCGCACCCAGCCGTCGGCGGCACCGAGCCGACCGTGGCCCGTCCAGGTCACGTCTCCCGCGGCGAAGAGGGCATCCAGCGTGCCGGGCGCGTAGTCCGGGAGCCGGGCGGGCAGCACCTGGCTCTCCCACGCCGACAGGGGCAGGGAGATGCCGGTGAGCTGGTCGATCACCGAGAGCACGCCGTCGCTGCCGCGCCACGGGGCCCGATCGCGCCCGTGACCGTCGTCGCGGCGCGCGGCGAGGTGCTGCCAGGACCCGAGGAACCGGGCATACACCTCGTGGGCCACCGGCTCGATCTCCCGGCGGGACGCCGCGAGGCTCGCCCGCCGGATGCGGCGCAGGACCTCGGTGTCGACCCATTCCCCGCCGTCACGACCGGGCGTGAACTCGCCGTGGGACAACGCCCGGTCGGCGGTGAGCGCCTCGAGCGCCGACCGGGCCACCCCGGGTGCGAGGCCGAACGCGCCCGTGGCCTCCTCGAGCGTGAACGGACCGCGCGCCCGCGCCCATCGTGACAGCAGCTGCTCGACGGGGCGCGCGACGGGCTCGAGGTTCGCGGCCGCGATCCCGGGCGGGAGGGCCACCCCCAGAGCGTCCCGGAGCAGTCCCGCGTCCTCGACCGCGGCCAGATGCCGCGTCCCTGCGATCCGCAGCTCGACGGCGCGGCGCTGCTCGAGCAGCACGGTCGCGGCCGCCTCGATGTCGACCCCGTCCGCGGCGCGCTCGGCGCGCTCGGCAGCGGTGAGCGGGCCGAGACGCCGGAGCGCGTCGGCGAGATCCTCAGGCCCCCGCAGGGCACGCTCGGCGGTGAGCCCGGCTAGGCGCTGGGCGACCTGCGCGATGGCCTCGGCGTCGAGCAGTTCGCGCAGGCTGACCGAGCCGAGCAGCTCCGCGAGCAGGGTCTGATCGAGTGCGAGTGCGGCGGTGCGCCGCTCGGCCAGGGGCGCGTCGGCGTCGTAGATGAACTGCGAGATGTATCCGAACAGCAGGGAGCGGGCGAAGGGGGAGGGCGCGGTGGTCTCGACCTCCCGCACCTGGACGCGCCGGGCGGAGACCTGACGCATGAGGTCGACGAGGGCGGGCAGGTCGTAGACGTCCTGGAGGCACTCGCGGGCGGCCTCGAGCATGATGGGGAAGTGCGGGTAGGGGCGGGCGACGTCGAGCAGGCTCGCCGAGCGCTGGCGTTGCTGCCACAGCGGGGCGCGGGAACCCGGATCGCGGCGGGGCAGCAGCAGAGCCCGGGCCGCGCACTCGCGGAAGCGCGAGGCGAACAGGGCGGAGGAGCCGACGAGCCGGCGCACCTCGTCGTCGATCTCCTCGGGCGAGAACACGAACAGATCGGCCGAGGGCGGCTCCTCGCCGTGCGGGAAGCGCAGCACGATCCCGTCGTCGGCCGCC
>DAMDHZ010000143.1:0-5356 GCA_032101665.1 Brachybacterium sp.
CGTCGAGGGCGTCGCTCATGCCGAGCGCGAGGGCGTGCAGGCCCTCGGCCTCGAAGGGGGTGATGAGGGCCGCCGCGAGACGGTTGGCGATGCGACGGGACAGGGCGACGGCGTCGGCGGACTGCTCGTGCAGCTGCGCGGCTGTGCGCGCCCGTTCCTCGGGGTTCTCCCCGAGCGTGCGGGACAGGGCCTCCGCGCCGCTCTCGAGGAGCTGGGCGATGTCGCCGAAGAGGTCGAACAGCGGCTTCTCATACCGTCGCGGGAACAGTCGCACGCCGACACTCCAGGGGTTCGACCGGGCGGAAGAGGAAGACGCGCCGGACCGGGATGCGCCTGTCGGCGCGAAGGCCGCTCGAAGCGGCTATGAGTGGAGCCCGGGGCAACCGCGGCCCGACGCTCCGTCCACTGTAGGACACGACGACGGGCGCTGTCGTCCCGAGCGCTGTGATCCGTCGCGCAGCGAGACGTCGTCCGAGGTCAGGAGAGGTCCCCGGCCTCTTCGAGGCGTGCGGCGACGGCCAGCTCCTCACCCGTGGACAGCAGGCGTCCGGCGTCCCCGGTCAGGTCGGCCTGCCGCCGCGGATCGTGTTCGGCGTCGGCCAGGTGGGCGGTCCCGTAGGAGACGAGCATGAGCACGGCGGCGGCACGACCGAGCGCCATCGCGAGATCTCCCGTGAAGGCGCCGCGCAGGATCTGATCGAGCGTGCGGCGCACCGAGGGGACGTCCGGGGGCTCGGAGAGCCCGGCCAGGTAGCGCAGCCCGGGGACGGTGCGGGTTCCCTCGCGGTAGCGGCGCACGACGTCCTCCGGATCCCGCTGGACCCACGCATGGAGCACGTACAGGCGCCAGAGGGCGCCGGGCAGGGTCCCGGCGGGGGAGGCGGACCACAGCGCCGCGAGATCGTCGAGGCCCTCGGTCTGGGCGAGAGCCACGACCCGACGCACGACGTCCTCGTCCGTGCTCTGCCGGACCTGGGCCACGAGCGCCTCGGCGCTGCGGTGAGCGAGGTCGGTCGAGGTCGCGGGATCGGGTTCCCCGGGCAGCAGATCCTGGTCGGCGAGGGACAGAGAAGCAGGGCGGCGGAAACGCGGGGCGGACATCTACGCCACTGTACGCGTGGGCGATCAGCGCTCGGTGGGCGGCCGGGCTGCGGCACGGGCCCGGATCCGGTGAGCGTCCGGGCTCTCGGCGGGACCTCAGCCCTCGGTGAGGGCGGCGGGCTCGCCCGCGCTCACGCCCTCGCTCCAGAGCCGATCGATCACGGTCTCGATCCGTTCGGGGCTGACCGGGGAGACGGTGAGGACGCCTTCGTCGGTCACGGGCTCATGACCGACCTGCCACGCGCCGTCGTCCTCCACGTGCAGCATCGCCGCCGCGGTCCGCGAGGGATCGAGCGCGTCGGTGCGTCGCAGCGAGACGGTGCGCCCACGGCCGTCGGACAGGAACGAGCGGGCGATCGTCCCGACCGAGCGCGGGACGTCCCGCGGGTCGTCGATGGCGGAGACCGTGAACGTGTCGAGCTCGTCCTGGACCAGCATCAGCACGGCAGCCCCGGCCTTGACGACGAACGCCATGCGCATCGCCTGCCCCTCGGCGAGGGCGAAGCCGAGCCAACGATCGGCAGCGGTCAGGGCGGCGCCGATCACCTGTGCCTCCTCGCCGAGCGTCCAGTGCCCGTCGGACGCATGCTCCACCTTGCCTCGGGCCTGCAGCCCGGACGTGACGGCGGCGGTCACGTACTCAGCCGCCTCGTCGGGCGCTCCTCGCAGTCCCAGCTGCTCTCGCGTCATGTCACCGGCGGCCGACGGACGCAGGGAGAGCATGAAGTCCAGCTCGTAGGCGGTGTAGATCGTGCGGTCGGCACTGGCAGCGGTGTCCATGGGATTCAGCCTAGCGGCGGTCGTCGTCGCGCCGCCGGGCCTCCCCGGCGATGTGGATGACCGGTGCGCGCCGCGGCCGAAGCGCCCCGAGGTCCGGCCGGTCGTGCCGCTACGCTGAGCCGATGCGCTCAGACCCACGGGGGACGGCAGTCGTCGGGCCGGCCACGGACACCGCGCGCGCCGTCTACGAGGACATCGTGCGCTTCGGGCCGCGCCCGCGGACCGAGCTGGCCGTGCGGCTGGGCCTGTCGGGCCCCACCCTCACGCGCGTCACCCGGGTCCTGCTCGACGGCTCCCTCCTGCGCGAGCTGGCACCGGTGCCCCAGCCCAAGGGCCGGCCGCAGGAGCCGCTCGACGTCGACGAGGACCACGCCCGGTTCATCGGCGTGAAGGTCACCGCCGACAGCGTCTACGCGGCCGTCACGACCGTGCGCGGAGTGGTCCACGAGGATCTGTCCGCACCTCTGTCCAGGTCCACGCCGGACGCGGTGATCGCGGCGATCGTGGATCTCGCCAGCGCTCTGGTGCGTGCCCACCCGCGGGTCGCCGGGATGGGTGTGAGCCTCGGCGCCGTGGTCCCCGACGGACGCGTCGCGCTGCAGTCCCAGCTGCTCGGCTGGGCCGAGCCGGTGGACCTCGGCAGCATTCTCGAAGAAGCGCTCGACGTGCCCGTGACGGTCTCCAACGACATCGCGGCTCTCCTGCAGGGCATCGCCTGGTTCGGGCTGGGGCGCAGCGTGCGCACGCTCGGCGCCGTGACCATCGGCGCCGGGGTCGCCATCGGAACGATCCACGAGGGGCAGGTCATGACCGGCATCGGGCACCGTGCCGGGATGACCGGGGTGCTGCCCACGCGGATGGCGGACGGGACCCCGACGACGCTCGGCCGCGCCGCTCAGACCACGGAGGTCCTCGCGCGCGCCCGCCGCCGCGGGGTCGTCGGAGCCCATGACGGCATGCCCGAGCTCCTCGGCGCCGCGCGCGCGGGGGACGAGCGGGCGCTCGGGGTCGTGCGGGACACGGCGACCGCCGTCGCGGTCGCCGTCGCGGCCCTGGTGGCGGTCACCGATCCGGGAGCGGTGATCCTCGGCGGTGAGGATCTGCCCCTGCTCGAGATGCCGGGTGCCGGTTTCGAGGAGACGCTGCGTGCGCTGCTGCCGGACGAGCAGCGCGACCTGCCGCTGCGCACGCTGTCCGTCGACTTCGACGAATGGGCGCGGGGCGCGGCCGCCATCGCGATCCGCTCCTTCATCCGCGGCGACGACTGACGGCGCCGGTCCCGCCCGAGTGCACGTTGCGCCGGGAGTCGCTTCATCGAGGTCCCGTCGGGCGCGGCCCCGCATCCAGTGGTGCGTTGACGTCGGAATAGGCATCGAGTGGTGCGTTGACGTCGGAATGGCGCACCGAGTGGTGCGTTGACGTCGGAATGGCGCTGGAGAGCGACGTCTTCGCACCTCTCGATGTCTCGACTCGCCCGAACTTCTGTGCGCGGATCGTCCTCCCGTCGCGACCTCTGCGTTCTGGATGCCACCCACCACCAACCTCTGCATTCCGGTCGTCATTCGGAAGCCGTGGCGACCCGGACGCAGAGCTCGATGACGCGGGAGCGGGCAGGGAGTCGAGCGCATCTGGCCGCTCGGCCGAGCGCCGCGCGAGGCGGACCGCCCGCGTGGACACGCGCCCGGTGCGTCCGGCCGCAGCGATACCCTGACCGCTGACCTCACGGCAGGAGAGCCTCATGATCCTCACCCAGTCCTCGAAGCTGCGCGATGTCTGCTACGAGATCCGAGGACCGGTCCCCGCCGAAGCCGCCCGCATGGAGGCCGAGGGGCACAAGATCATCAAGCTGAACATCGGCAACCCGGCCCCGTTCGGCTTCGAGGCGCCCGACGAGATCCTCGTCGTCATGATCAAGCAGCTGCCCACCGCTCAGGGCTACTCCGACTCCAAGGGGATCCCCTCGGCGCGGCGCGCGGTCGCGCAGTACTACCAGACCCGCAACATGCCCGACATGCAGCTCGACGACATCTACCTCGGCAACGGGGTGAGCGAGCTGATCCAGATGACGTGCCAGGCGCTCGTCGACGACGGCGACGAGGTGCTCGTCCCCGCTCCCGACTACCCGCTGTGGACGGCGTCGGTCTCGCTCGCGGGTGGGAAGGCCGTGCACTACCGCTGCGACGAGGAGCAGCACTGGTGGCCCGACGTGTCGGATCTCGCCGACAAGGTCACCGAACGCACCAAGGCGATCGTCGTCATCAACCCCAACAACCCCACCGGTGCGGTCTACCCGGAGCGGGTGCTGCGGGAGATCGTCGAGGTCGCGCGCAAGCACGGGCTGCTCATCCTGGCCGACGAGATCTACGACAAGATCCTCTACGACGACGCCGTGCACACGCCGATCGCCTCGCTCGCCCCCGATCTGCTGACGATCACCTTCAACGGCCTGTCCAAGGCGTACCGGGTGGCCGGCTTCCGGGCGGGATGGATGGCGCTGTACGGCCCCAAGGAGGACGCGACGAGCTTCATCGAGGGGCTCGACGTGCTCTCGAACATGCGCCTGTGCCCGAACGTCCCGGCCCAGCACGTCGTCGCGACTGCCCTCGGTGGCTACCAGACCATCAACGATCTCGTGCTCCCCGGCGGCCGCCTGCGTGAACAGCGCGACGCGGCCTACGAGGGCCTCTCGGCGATCCCGGGCGTGAGTGTCGAGAAGGCAGAGGGGGCCCTCTACATGTTCCCGCGGCTGGACCGCGAGATGTACAGGATCGACAACGACGAGCAGTTCGCCTACGACCTGCTGCGCACCAAGCGCCTGCTGGTCACGCACGGGACGGGCTTCAACTTCCCGACCCCGGACCACTTCCGCCTGGTGACGCTCCCGCCCGTCGAGATGCTCGAGGACGCCGTCGACCGCATCGCCGACTTCCTGGCCGGCATCCGCCGCTGACGGGGAGGCGGCGTCGCCGCGGGCACGTCCGGCCCGCCCCCTCCGGACGGCGAGGCCTGCGTCACAGTTCGTGAGGAGCGGAGGACCTGACGGTGTCGTGGTAGTTCAATATTCACACAGTTGCGGCGGCGCTCCGAGGGCGCCGCCGCACACCACGACCTCTGAGGAGTCCTGCCATGACCATCGTCGTCTTCGGAGCCACCGGCCAGCTCGGCCGCCATGTCCTGACCTCCCTGCGGGCGCACGGGGTCGCGCCGACCGACGTGCGCGCCGTCGGCCGCAACACCGAGCGTCTGTCCGAGCTCGCCGCCGAGGGCTTCGCGACCGCTCGCGCCGATCTCGACGACCCGCCCACCGTGGGGGCCGCGGTCGAGGGAGCTGACACCGTGCTGCTCATCTCGGCGAGCGAGCCGGGCAGGCGCCTGCCCCAGCATCGCGCCGTGATCGACGCCGCCCGGGAGGCCGGTGTCGAGCGGATCGTCTACACCTCGCTCCTCGACGCACAGGACACGGCCCATGTGCTCG
>DAMDHZ010000144.1:0-3386 GCA_032101665.1 Brachybacterium sp.
GTGACGAGCGAGCCGAAGTTCCAGAAGAAGGGGCTGTACCGGAAGCGGTGAGGCGGGGCGGTTCTTGCGGTCGCTTTCGTTGACAAAACGGGCGGCCCCGGGGCGTTTTCGTTCGAGAAGTGGGAGTGGGCCGCGCGTGGGCCGCGGCCCGCTCAGGAGGCCCCGGTAGTTCGCCGGGGCCTCCGTTCGTTGACGACGGCGACAATGCGCTCCGCGACGACGGCCGGGTCCTCGTGCTCCCAGAAGCGGAGGACGAGCCATCCTCGCTCGGTCAGTACCCGGGTGGTCTCCGCGTCACGAGTGCGATTGGTGGCGACCTTGTCCGACCAGTAGCCGCCGTTGGCCTTCGGAGCGATGTAGTGTTCCGGACAGCCGTGCCAGTAGCAGCCGTCGATGAGCACGACCACACGAGCGGGCCGGAACAGGATATCCACGGTGCGGCGCAGGTCCTTCTCCGGCCGAGCGTTGACACGGTAGCGCAGGCCGGCTGCGTGGAGCCGGCGACGGACGGCGAGCTCGGGCTTGGTGTCTCGGGCCCTGTTCCCGCGCATCGTCGCGCGCGCCACCGGAGAGGAAGCCCAAGAGGTGCCTTCGGAACCTCCGCTCGTCATCTCCCTCCGAAGAGACGCCGAAGCGTGGGCCGGCGACGGGCAGTGGGCTGCGGCGCCGACTCAGGAGCAAATTCCACCAGAGCCAGGGACTCGCTCGCGACCGCATCAACAGCCATGGTCGATGACTTCGCGCCTCTCACATCACGGCCCCGCGGCTCTGATGCCTCCTGATACTGGTGGTCCACGACAGAGCGCAGACAATCCACGTCACTTGTCGTCAGATCGGCGAAACCTGTAGCGGCTCGAATCGGCATGATGAACTGCCGATAGCCTTCCCCCGTCTTCTCTCCTCTGGCAGTCCCCTCAGCAAGGAACTTCTCCATCACGATTCGAGCAACGGCCGGGTTTCTCCATAAGGAGGGTCTCTCGAGAATGGCAGCGTAGAGGTCCTCCGAGGGACGGCGGGACTCCACAATCTCGGGGCCGAACAACACCCACCGCTTCCAAAGCCTCTCCATCACATGCCGCCGGTTGCCACCGATGAGGCGATCTTGGAACGACTTACGACTCGGCGCTGTCTGGGACGAGCGAATTCGACGCGTTGCCAGGTCGGGGAGCAGGGCGAGAGCTAGGAAGTCCCAGACCTGTGGATGAGCGAACTCCGCGCGTTGTCCAGAGGACATTGTGAAGAGGGCGCGGCCGAGAGCCAGATCGAAGTCCGCCATGCTCGACTGCGGCGCGACAGAGACTTCTTCGAGCAGGGTCTCACGCAACCGCAGCAGCTCGTCCACTGTGGCAGGGGCTCCGCCGGTGGAGGGGAAGGCATCAGGAGCCGCCACGGCATCCTCAACCACCCCACGGTCGAATTCCATCACCCCGTCGCTCTCCCACAGGAAGATGCGCTGCTGGCGTGCAGCTGTCGGCGACAGTCGCGGCATGAGCGTGTACTGATTCATGCGTCTCCCTCCAGCAAGTGAGTCGCGGACATCAAGAGGTACTCGAAGTACTCGGGCTCATCTCGGTAGATTCCACACACCTCCCGCAGTGAACGTCGGAAGAACCGAGCCGCGATCCGAGCCGCGGCAGCGGCGATGGACTCAGGGTTTTCCTCGGCCACCGCGTCCACATCACCGCTCAGAGACGCATCGGACCCGCTCTCCGCAAGATCCCGACTGAGGCGATGGGCGGCGGCGATCAGCTGGCGTGCGATGTCAGCCTCAAGCAGTGCCATAGAAATGCGTGGTGCTGTCCCGTCGAGCAGGTCGATCGCCTGGGGATAGTCCTCGTTCACATAGAGGCGCATCGACGACCTGAATCCGTCCTCGAGACCCACAGCGTAGAGGTCGAAGCGCCACGGGGCCGCTTGCCAGGACTCGTTCCTGAACGACACCACGCTTACCGGGAAGCCGGGCTGACTCGGTTCCAGCGAGACCTTCTCCGTTTTGGCCTCCGCCACGATCCGGTCTCTGAGCCAGGGCTGGTCAGCAACCGGCGCCACGATCGTGGCCGCCAAATCGAGCTGAGCCGTGACCTCATGTGCATCAAGACGTAGCTCTCCACGCGCGACGAAACGGTCGCCGCTCCGCGTCAACGGTGTTCGGTGTGTGAGGATGAACGCCGTCGCCGAGCAGGTCACAGAAACCACGAGCACAGGAGACCCCGGTGATTCGAGTGCCTCCAGCGCGTCAGCATCAACACTCACGTCGATCAGAAATGTGAGAGAAGAGTTTGCATCGCAATGCTCCGCGAGATCCTGGAGAGAGACATCGCGACCATCGCAGTCGACCGCCCACCGCTGCCACGAGGCGGAGCTCGGGTCCAGACGGGGAAACGGTGAGAGGAACAACGGCGCCATCAAGCCCCCCTGCCCACGACGAGGTCGAAGGTCATCGCCGCGGTGAAGTGGGGCGTGATCTTCACCGACCCCTCAGTCGGTCCTGTGATCGTGATGCTAGGCCCCGAACGACGTTCAGTACCCAGGGCCCACTCCACGTCAACATTCGACGCGTCCATCTCCACCGCACCGCCCCACTCACGCGCCTTGACCACTGCCTCCACGATTCGCTCGCGTCCCTTCTCGTTCTGCACTTCGAAGTCAATCTCCCAGGCTCCACCTGGGAGCTGCCGGCTGCCTCGAAGCTGCACCGTGGCGTTACCCTGGTTGCCTGGCCTTCGACGTCCGCCGGACGAGGATCCACCCGCGTGGTCCCCCTGTGCAGTCGTGTCTTCCGAGCTCGACATGCTTCCGGGAGAACTCGGGGCGGGAAGTCCCGAAAGGGAGGTGTCCGAGCCCGTCGGCACGAATGAGTTGAGGGCACGGGAAAGCACGCGCGCGGACCGGACCTCTCCCCGGATCTTCTTCGCCGAGTCCTTGCGGACAAAGCCGCGCACCTTGGTGGCTACGTTCTGCATCGTGTGGCCTACGACGTAGACCGCCACGGGGTTGTCCGGGATCGAGACATTCCAGGCGTCATGCGTCGCCGGCTCTGATGCAGCGAAATGCCGATCGCACTCCGGAGTCGGCTTGAAAACGCCGAACCACTCGTACATCTCACCTTCGTCGACGGGCATCGGAGTGTAATTGACCACGATCTCCGTCTCGGAACGCATCACGGAAAGGCTGTCCCGCTTGCGTGCCTCCTCATCGGAGGCCAGCGGGTCCCTTAGAACCTTCGCCATATAGAGGTGTCCTGTCGTCCGATCATCCCGCCCGCCGAAGTAGTCCTCAAGCGGGTAGCCGGCAGAGGCCTTGGGGTTCAGACGGATCGGAGTCACAGCCTCCTCTCGGATGCCGACCGGGACAGACCAGGGAGAGGCGGCGTCTTCTCCGAGCTG
>DAMDHZ010000144.1:3396-5342 GCA_032101665.1 Brachybacterium sp.
ATGGCGGCGAGGCCGTGCGCATACACGGGAAGACGCTCCTCGACGACAGTGGCGATGTCGACCTCCTCACCACGTACGGAGAACTGGACGATCATGGGGGCATCCCCGTCACCGTATGGCACCACCTTGGGCCAGGCACTCGCCACCAGCGCATCGAGCATCTGTTGCCCGAGCGTGTCGCACTGCTCGTCCGTGCCCACCGGGACCCACTCGTCCACGTCGCCGTCCCGGTGAGTGAGCACGGTAGGAGCGAGGACGAGGATCGACGTCCCCGTCTCCTCCTCGCCGAAATGCGTCTCGAACAGCGCCTCGCCCAGGAATTTGGCGTGGTCACCGCGCAAGGGGAGGATCTCCTCCTGGTCCATGTCTCCCCACCAGTGGGCTCCCGTGTACCGCTTGCCACCGATGTCGAACTCATCGTGGAGAGCCGAGGCGATGAGCCTGTCCTCGAGAGTCCCGTCGCCTCGTTCGCACCGGGTCCAGTAGACAACGGCGTGGGCTGCCGACGCCTCAAAGGTCGCCGTCTTGCCGAAGCCGTAGGTCCCTCCAGAGCCGCCCCCCTGGGGCTTCGTGGTCCCGATGTCGAAGACGAAGGCGTTGAAGTTGTTCGGCTGTCCGGGTGGGGCGGCTTCGCCTGACCTGACGGGCCCGTTCAAGCCGGTGGTCCCACGGTCGAAGATCTCCACCACATGGAGGTCGGGAGAGGTCAGCGCAGCCTGCAACTTTCCCAGCTTCAGATCCTCAGTGATCTCCGTGAAGATTTGCGTGGAGAGAATCTCCCGGACAGAGGTGTCCGCGCGGCGGATGCTGGCGCCGTAGGCGGGGAACCAGTTCTCATGATCTGCCGCGTCCCATGAGTTCTGCAGAGTCTCCCGAACAAGGACGTCCAGGCGGGTGAGATGACCCTGGGTGTTCAGAAGTTTGCCGCGGCCTCCGCTGGTCTGGTCACCCGGCCCACGAGGCTTGGAGTAGCGGCGCAGTCGAACCTCAGCCACCAAGTCAGGCCTCCTCTCGAGCGATTCTGGTGAAGTCGAACTCCTCGCTGAAGCCGTCCCCCAGGGCGGACAGGTCCAGTGAGTAGCTGAGGTCCGAGACAGCGTTGACGACAGCCTCGGGCAGGACGGAGCGGCGTAGCACCGGGGTGCTCTCCGTGATATGCCAGTACTTCGTGGAGACCAGCTTGAACCGATGGTCCTCCGTTCCTGGCATGTCGACGACGTATCCCAAGGCCGCCAGCCGTTTGCGCATACCAGACTCGTCGACTCCTGCGTCGACGATCTCCTCGACCAGGTCGGAGAGCCGCTCTCCGCGCGGGTGGGGATCCACCTCAGTGACGGCGAGGTAGAGATCAGAACCTTCCGACGGCTCCAGCTGACGAAGACCGTGAATCGTGACGGCCTGGCGGTTCTGGAGTGCGGCGGTCTTCACCTCCATGCTGACCACGTCGCCCACGAAATCATGCCGGCCCCGCTCCGGGCCTTCCCACAGGGTCAACGCCGAGGCGCCATGAACCGCAACGATCTGGCGGAGGATGCTGAGCTCCCCATAGAGGCCCTCCAGCGCCTGCTCGCTGATCCCCTCGCGGGCGATCATCAGCAGTCGGCGCCATTCGCGCACCGTACTAGCGAGTGCGTCATAGACAGTCCCGCCCGCATCCACGCTGGCATTGACGTCCTCGAGGAACGTGTGGAACACCCCCTCGAGCCGGGGTTCGAGGCACCGGATCTGCACTGCTCTCAGCGCATCTCCGAGCTCATTCTGAATCGTCGCCGACGCGAGACGAATGGCCTGGCTCACTTCAATGTTGAGAAGCCGGTCGTCCCCGGACTCGAAGAAGGCGGTCGGCGTGCTCAGCTGGTCCTTCCCCACCCACACGCGACGGCCGACCGGCCGTCCCTGTACTTCGACGACGTGGAACTCGGAAGCGCTCCATACACTGGGCTCAT
>DAMDHZ010000145.1:0-5272 GCA_032101665.1 Brachybacterium sp.
GGCGTGGGCTCATGCCACGACGGTCTATCCGCTGATCCTGGGACACGTCTTCCTCACCGGCACCCTCGACCTGCTGGCATGGCAGGCGGTCGTTGTGATGGTGGTCCTCGCGGACCGCGGGGATCGGCGCGGACTGGTCTGGGCCGGGGTCATCGCTGGTGCGGCGTGCTGGAACAAGCTCCTGATCCTCCCGCTCGTCGGCGCGCTGGCCCTCTCGCTCCTGGTCGTACGACGGGACCTGCTGTTCTCGCGCCAGGCCGCGCTCGGTGCCGCTCTCGCCGTCGTGATCGGGGCTCCCCAGGTGATGGCGCAGGCGCTCCACGGGTGGCCCATGCGGCAGGTCTCCGGGGACCTCATCGCCCTGCACGGGACGCTGAACCGTTCCCTGGTCCTCCCGCTGCTGGTGGCCTTCGTCGGGCCGCCGCTCGTGGGGGTCTGGAGACGCGGCCTGGCCTGGTCGGCGCACGACGGATCCCGCGTGGGCCTGCTCCTGCCCGCGGGCGTGGTCCTCGTGCTGTGGAACCTCGTCGCTCCGGCCCAGCCCTACTACGCCGTCGGTCTGTTCCTGACCGCCCTGTCCCTGGGGTGGGGGCCGATCAGCCGCACGACCTCCCTCGCGTGGAGGCGCGCTCCCGCCGTCCTCGCCGCGAACGCGGCGATCGCGGCGGTCCTGGCGCTGCCGGTGCTCCCGGTGCCCTCGCCCGTGTACGCGGCCG
Organism: Brachybacterium sp.; assembly: GCA_032101665.1. Lineage (GTDB taxonomy): Bacteria > Actinomycetota > Actinomycetes > Actinomycetales > Dermabacteraceae > Brachybacterium. The sequence continues at coordinate 717 of DAMDHZ010000145.1, forward strand.
TCTCCGCGATCAATCCGGTGGCCCGCGACCAGGTCGACTGGCCGGGGTACGTCGCCCAGGTCGACCGAGCGCGCGCGAGCCCCGAGTCCGCCGTGATCACCGACAGCTATGCGCTGGCCGGAGCCGTCGACTTCTACCGTCCGACGTCGGGGGCCGACGGCATCGATGTCGCCTCCGGGCACAACGCTCTGTGGCAGATGGGACCTCCGGCCACCGGCGAGGTGCTGCTGGTCGGTGACCGAGCGGTCGCGCAGCGCGACCGGTTCGCGTCCTGCACCGACGCGGGCGCTCTCACGCGCGGAGCGAGCGATCCCTTCGGGGTGGCGGGCTCACCGATGGTCAGCTGCTCCGGCCCGCGGGGCGGCTGGGCGGCGGTGTGGCCGAGCTTCCGTCATCTCGGCGGCTGAGCCGTCGGAGCGTCGAGGTGCAGGCGCCGTGCGGAGCAGCGTGCACGCCTCGAGCAGAAGCGCCAGGAACAGCGCGACCAGCGAGACCATCTCCGCCGCGCCGTGGAAGCGGGCCTGAGGGAGCAGATGCGCGGAGGTGCACATGAGCGCCACCGTCCCGAGCGCCCCGCGGATGGCGGGCCCCACCACGGCGCCGGGGGAACGCGACGTGGTCCGAGGCAGATCGGCCCGCCGGACCTCGCACACCGCGCTGACCACGAGGAGCGCCGAGGCGACCGGCAGGGCGAGGACCGCGCCGGCCATGTGCAGCCCGTGCGCCGTGTCGGAGGGGGAGAGGCCCAGCAGGATCAGGCCGAGCCCCGCACCCAGAACGGCACCCCGCGGGGCGGGGTGCCGTGCGGCTCGCAGTGCCGTGGCCGCGCCCACGAGCGACAGGCCCGACCCGAGCAGTCCCGCGTTGAAGGCGGCGGCACGAGGCGAGCAGATCCATCTGCCGTCGGCCGTGAAGCAGCCGCGGGCTCCGAGATCGCTGATCATGGTGAGCGGCCACGCGTACTGGACACCCGGGGCCGCCAGCGCCCAGAGCGAGGCCCCCGCGAAGATCACGAGGGCGACCAGGAGGAGCGCCGCCCCCATGCGGCGCGCGAGCTCCTGCGTGTTCACCGTCCGTGCCCCCTCTGCTCCGTGTGCGCCCCACGGTCTCATGGCGCAGACGGCCGCCGGATGTCCGTCGCCGTCGGCGCCGTGCTCAGGCGCCGACGGCGGAGGCGAAACGCTCGGCGACGATGTCCGCGATGAGCGGGTGGTCGCCGAGCGGCTCGGCGACCAGATCCGCCCCGGCATCGGCCAGGACACGCTGGAAATGTCCCGGCACGAGCAGATAGCTGGCCACCACGACGCGGCGGCCCGGGTCCTGCTCGCGCAGCGCCGCGACGGCGGCACCCACGCTCGGCTCGGCGGCCGCGACGAAGCCGAGGGCCACGGGGCGCCCGAGCCGCGCGGCGAGCAGCTCGCGCATGCGCGCCGCCATCTCCTGCCCCGCGCGGTCGCGCGTGCCCGCGACCGCCATCACGACCGCGTCGTGCTCGCCGAGCCCGCGCTCCTCGAGACGCTGGGCCATGACGTCGGCCAAGCGGGGGTCGGGGCCCAGGGGAGGGGCGGCGAGCGCCGCATGACCCTCGACGGCGTGCGCGATGTCCCAGGCCACGTGGTAGCCCGTCGACAGCAGCAGCGGCACGACCACCGCGTCGGGGGCGTTCTCGGGCCGCGTGCGCCGACCGTCCGCCGAGCGTGCGGCGACCGCGTCGACCACCGCGGCGACATCAGGGTCCTGCACGTCGACGTACGCCTCGCGGACGGCGGTCGAGCCCAGCTGGTGCTGGACCCGCGTCAGGATCGCGCGGATCACGTCGCGGCCGGCCCGGCTCCGGGTGCCGTGCGCGCAGCCGATGAGCACGGGCGCGCCGTCGTGCGCGGGAACGGGCCTCGGCGCGCCGTCGGGGAGCGCCTCGCGGCCCGACCCGTGGATCTCGCCGGCCGGCTCGGGCGGGGAGAGGAAGCCCTCTGCCGCGGTGCGCCCCACCACGATGACCGAGGGGAAGCCGATGCCCTCGTCCGCCACGACCCGCTCGATCGTGCCGATCGTGCCGCGCACCGCGCGCTGCTGCGGCGTGGTCGCGCTCTGCACGACCGCGACGGGGGTCGCCGGATCGATGCCGTTGAGCAGCACCTGCGACACGAGGCGTGGGAGCCACTCGACACCCATCATGAGCACGGTCGTGGTGCCCGGGTCCCGCAGCGCCGCGAGGTCCGCGGGCCCCAGGTCGCCGTGGGCGTTGACGACGTGGAGCGCCACAGCGGCGCCACGGTGGGTCACGGGGACGTCGGCGGCCGCGGGACCGGCGATCGAGGAGGTCACGCCGGGCACCACCTGCACGGGCACACCCGCGGCGCGGCACGCGAGGACCTCCTCGCCGCCGCGGCCCAGCACGAACGGGTCGCCGCCCTTGAGGCGCACGACCCGCTTGCCGGCGTGCGCCTGCTCGACGAGCACCCGTTCGATGTCGGCCTGGCGCATCGAACGGCCGCCGGGAGTCTTGCCCACGCCGATCACCTCGACGCCCCCGCCGAGCAGCTCGACGAGACCCGCGGGCCCGAGCCGATCGACCACGACGACGTCGGCCTGGCGCAGCAGCGCGAGACCGCGGACCGTCAGCAGGTCGAAGGCCCCGGGGCCGCCGCCGACGAGGGCGACGGACCCTGGCTCGAGCCGCACGGGGGAGAGCGCCTCGACCGCGAGCGGGTCGCCTCGCCTGTCCTCGACGTCCGTCATCGGGCGTCGGCGCGCGGGCGCGGCGACGCGGCGACGTACAGCACGCCGTCGCGGACCTCCGCGTCGAACACGTCGATCTGCTTCTTCTCGCCGCCACCGGCGTCGATCACCTCGCCGGTGTCCAGGTTCCACACCTGCTTGTACATGGGCGAGGCGATCGTGGGGACGACGACGGACTCCTCGGGTGTCCCGCCCGGCACGACGTGGGTGCCGACGAGGCCGCGGGACAGGATGTTGGCTCCCGAGTACGGGTCGTGCTGCTGGATCGCGTGCACGCTCCCGTCGTCCAGCAGGAACACGCCGATCTGCGTGTCGTCGGGCAGCAGCGCCGCGGCGCCGCGCTCGACGCTCAGGGCCGCGACGGGGCAGATCTCGATCATCGACCGATCAGTCAGGGCATTCATGGCTCGTCGTCTCTCGTCTCGTGGGGCTCGTGGGGGTGGCGTCGCCGGTCACGGCTGCTGGGCGAACGCGGGGACCGGGTCCTCGTGCTCGTCGCCGTGCTCGCGCGCCTCGAGGAGCGAGCCGTACGTGACGGGGTCCTCGGCGGTCGCCGGGCGGGCCTGTCCGCGCTCGGGGACGTAGCGCAGCTCGTCGTCGATCTCGCGCGGGGCGTTGACGAAGGAGACGAACTTCGCCGCGCGCTCCGGGTCGTTCACGGCCTCCGCCCACTCGTCCACGTACGAGTCGACGTGGCGCTGCATGGACTCCTCGAGCTGCTCGCCGATGCCGAGCGTGTCGTCGACGATCACGCGCCGCAGCTCCTCGATGCCGCCCCGGTACTCCTCGACCCAACGCGCGGTGCGCTGGAGCTTGTCGGCCTCGCGGACGTAGAGCATGAGGAAGCGGTCGATGCAGCGCCGCAGGGTCGCGTCGTCGAGGTCCTCGGCGAGCAGCTTGCCGTGCGCGGGCTGGGCACCGCCGTTGCCGCCGACGTACAGGTTCCAGCCGCGGTTGGTCGCGATCACGCCGACGTCCTTGGCCTGGGCCTCCGCGCACTCACGGGCGCACCCCGACACCGAGATCTTGATCTTGTGAGGCGAGCGCAGACCGCGATAGCGCTTCTCGAGGTTCACCGCCATCGTGGTCGAGTCCTGCACGCCGAAGCGGCACCAGTTGGTGCCCAGGCACGCCTTGACCATGCGCAGCGACTTGCCGTACGCGTGGCCCGACTGGAAGCCCGCGTCCACGAGGCGCTTCCAGATCTCCGGGAGCTGCTCGAGGCGCGCGCCGAACAGGCCGACGCGCTGGGCGCCGTTGAGCTTGACGTACAGACCGTAGTCCTGGGCGACCTGCGCGATGACCATGAGGCCCTCGGGCGTGACCTCACCGGCGGGCATCGCGGGGATCACCGAGTAGGTGCCGTCCCGCTGGATGTTCGCCATCACGAAGTCGTTGGTGTCCTGCAGGGAGCCGAGCTGGCGGCCCACCGGGTTGTGGCGGCGCCCGGTGATCGCGCCGAGCGTCGAGAGGATCGACGCGACCGTCGGGCGGCACACCGCGCAGCCGCGACCGGTGCCGAAGGCGGTGACGACCTCCGTGAAGGTCTCCTGGCCGCCCTCCTCGACGAGCTTGAACAGCTCGGCGCGGGACTGCGCGAAATGCTCGCACAGGGCATGGGAGACGGTGATGCCGCTCTTCTCGAGCTCCTGGTTGAGGATCTTGGTGAGGGTCGGCACGCACGAGCCGCACACCGTCCCCGCCTTCGTGCACTCCTTGATCGCGCCCACGGTGTGGCACTCGTGCTCGGTGACGGCATTGCGGATCGTGCCCGCGTCGACGTTGTTGCACGAGCACACCACGGCGTCGTCGGGCAG
>DAMDHZ010000146.1:0-4081 GCA_032101665.1 Brachybacterium sp.
GGCGGGGGCGTGAGCTCGCGCTCCTGACATGATGGTCCCGACACACCACTGCGCTCGCGGAGCGCCGAGCACCAGGAGGAGCCATGTCTCAGCCGTACCAGGGCAACGACGGGACACAGGGCAACGGCGGCTGGCAGCCCGCCTCGCCGCACGCGGAGCCGTCGTACGGGCAGGGCTCCCCGTCCTACGGCCAGAGCTCACCGTCCTACGGCCAGAGCAGCGCCCCGTCCTACGGATCGCCGAATGCCGGCGGCGGGTACGGTCAGCCGGCCGGCGGGTACTCCTCCCCCGCGCCCGGCGGCTACGGACAGTACCAGGCGCCCGCCAAGCGCAAGGGTCTCAAGCGGATCATCGTCGGCATCATCGCCATGATCCTCGGTGGCATCGGCGTGATCCTGGGCGCGATCCTGGGCACCGTGTTCGGGCTGCTCTTCTCGCTCTCCTCGATCGGGGACGACGCGACGGCTCTCGGCAACGGCGGCCAGGTGTCGGTGACCTCCGGGTCGTACGTGGTCGCGGTGCCGTCCTCGGACAGCGGGGCCACGTGCACCACCACGGGCGACCCCGCCTCCGCCATCTCCACGAGCCCGCAGTCCGGTGATCTCACCTTCACCTCCGGTGGCGACGAGTACGCGGTCGTCGACACGGTCAGCGCCTCGGGCGACGCGCACGTGACGGTCACCTGCACGGGCACCGAGAACGTCGTGATCGCCCCGCTCCCGGCGGGCGGCATGATCGGCGGCTTCTTCGTCGGCGTCGGCCTCCCGGCCCTGCTGGGCCTGATCGGCCTGATCCTCCTGATCTGGGGCATCGTCGCCCGCGTCCGCTCCGGCCGCGCGGCCCGCGGCGCCTGAGCGGGCCGCTCCGGCCCGCGACCGCCCCCGTGCCCTCCGGCGCGGGGGCGGTCGCATGTCCGGGCGGAGCGAGCCGCCCCGCGCAGGGTCCTCAGCGGAGCGGCGCGTCGGGATCCAGCAGAGCGCCCACGGACTCGACGAAGGCGTCGACGTCGCGACGGCCCGTGAGCGAGGCGCGCACCAGGAACCCCTGGGTCAGCGCCGTGAGCGCGGGTGCCGCGCGGCGTGCGCTCTCGGCGGGGTCCTCACGCCCGATCTGGGTGAACCACGCGTGCAGGTACGCGCCCACGCGCTCGTCGAGGGTCGAGAACACGACGAGCACGGCGTCGCGCATGTCCTCGTGCTGGACCGCCGCCGCCCACACCTGCAGCAGCACCCCGCCCTCGAGGGCTTCCTCGGGTACCTCGCTCAGGAGGGCGCGCAGGATCCGGGAGGGCGGCGGGACCGGGCGGCGCCGGCTCAGCTCGGCGAGCGTCTCGCCGTGACTCTCGAGCGCGCGCATCGCGACGGCCAGGAGCAGCTCGTCCTTCCCGGCGAAGTACCCGTAGATCGCCCCGGCGGAGAGGCCGGACTCCTGGCTCACGTCGGCCATCGAGGTCTTGGAGAGCCCCTGGCGCCGCATGCACGCGAGCATCGCGTCGACGATGCGCCGGCGCTGCTGTATGCGGCGGCTCTCGGAGATCCGGGGCATGCCGAGCATCATAGCGAACGCCCATTCTGTTTGACTGGCGGCCGGGGCGCCCCGGATCAGGCCGAGACCCACTCCCGCAGGGCCTGCGCAGTCAGGGTGTCGACGCCTGCGTCCTCGACCATCTCGCGCGGCGACCCCGCGAACACGATGCGCCCGCCGTCGTGGCCCGCCCCGGGCCCCACGTCGATCAGATGATCGGCCTGGGTCATGACCGCGAGGGAGTGCTCGATCACGATCACGGTCGCGCCGCCGTCGACGAGGGCGTGCAGCATCGTGACGAGGGTGTCGATGTCCTGCAGGTGCAGGCCCGTAGTCGGTTCGTCGAGCACGTACACGTCGGCTCCGGCGCCCATGCGCGCGGCGAGCTTGAGCCGCTGGCGCTCACCACCCGAGAGCGTCGTGAGCGGCTGTCCGAGCCGCAGGTAGCCGAGTCCGACGTCCTGCAGCCGGGTGAGGATCCGCGCCTCCTTGGCACCCGTGAAGCGCTCGGCCGCCTCGGCGACCGACAGGTCCAGGACATCGGCGATCGAGAGGCCGTCGAGGGTGTAGCCGAGCACGGACGCCTGGTAGCGGCGGCCCCCGCACACCTCGCACGGGATCGCGGTGCCGGCCATCAGCCCGAGGTCGGTGTAGACCACGCCCGCGCCCTTGCACTCGGGGCACGCTCCCTCGGAGTTGAAGGAGAACAAGGCGGGCTTGACGCCGTTGGCCTTGGCGAAGGCGCTGCGGATCGGGTCCAGCAGCCCGGTGTACGTCGCGGGATTGGAACGACGGGAGCCGGAGATCGGGCCCTGGTCGACGAGGCAGACGCCGTCGCGCCCGGCGAGAGACCCCTCGATCAGCGTGGACTTGCCGCTCCCCGCCACCCCCGTGACGACCGTGAGCACGCCACGGGGGAGGTCGAGGTCGACGTCTCGCAGGTTGTGGGCCCGCGCGCCGCGGATCTCGATCGCCGGGCCGGTCGGAGTGCGGAGGGTCTCGCGCAGGGACAGGCGGTGCTCGAGCGAGCGGGCGGTCGCGGTGTCGGTCGCCCGCAGCCCCTCGAGGTCGCCGACGTACTGGATGGTGCCCCCGTCGTCCCCTGCTCCGGGGCCGAGGTCGACGAGCTGGTCGGCGATCGCCATCACCTCGGCCTTGTGCTCGACCACGAGCACGGTGTTGCCCTTGTCGCGCAGCTGCAGCAGGAGGTCGTTCATGCGCGCGATGTCGTGGGGATGCAGACCCGCGGTCGGTTCGTCGAAGACGTAGGTGACGTCGGTCAGGGCGCTCCCGAGATGGCGGACCATCTTGATCCGCTGCGCCTCGCCGCCCGAGAGGGTGTCGGACTCGCGGTCGAGCGAGAGGTAGCCGAGCCCGATGTCGATGATGGCGCGGAGCATGCCGGCGAGATTGGAGAGGAGCGGGGCGACGCTCGGCTCGTCGAGCTCCTCGACCCACGCGAGCAGGTCGGTCACCTGCAGGGCCGTGAGCTCCCAGATCCGCCGGCCGGCGACGGTGGCCTCGCGGGGACCGGCGGTCAGGCGCGTGCCGTGGCAGTCGGGGCACGGCCCGAAGGTCGCGACCCGGGCGGCGAACTCCTGGATGTGCTTCTGCTTGGGCGGCCGAGCGGGATCGAGGTAGGAGCGACGCACGCGGCTCGCGAGCCCCTGGTACGTGTAGTTGATGCCCGAGAAGACGATCTTGGTGGGCTCCTGCTCGTACAGCCACTGCCACTCGGCGTCGCTGTAGTCGCTCACCCTCTTGTCGGGATCGAGCTTCCCGGTGTCGGCGTAGGCGCGCCACATCCACGAGCCGACCGGGTGGCCCGGCAGCAGGATCGCGCCCTCGTTGAGCGACTTCGCGGAGTCGACGATCACGTCGACGTCGAGGGCCGAAAAGCGCCCCGTGCCCTCGCACGTCGGGCACATGCCGCCGATCACCTCGAAGGACTTCTTCTCGGCCCGACCGTCGGCGGTGCGCAGCACCCCGGCGCCGCTCGCGGAGGCGACCGTGAAGGCAAAGGCCTGCGAGCTGCCGATGTGCGGTGTCGAGCAGCGAGAGAACAGCGTGCGCAGGAGCGAGTACGCGTCGGTCGCGGTGCCCACGGTCGAGCGTCCGCTCGCGCCCATCGGGTTCTGGTCGACGATGATCGCCGTGGTGAGGTTCGCGAGCTCGTCGACCTCGGGGCGGGGGGCCGAGGGCATGAAGGTCTGCACGAAGGTCGAGTAGGTCTCGTTGATGAGGCGCTGGGACTCGGCCGCGACCGTGCCGAACACGAGCGAGGACTTCCCCGAGCCCGAGACCCCCGTGACCACGGTCAGGCGCCGCTTGGGCAGGTCGACGTCGACGCCGCGCAGGTTGTGGACCCGCGCGCCGCGGACCCGGATGACGTCGTGCGGCCCGTCGCCGGACATCAGCGGATCGAGTAGTTGGGCGCCTCGGCGATGGCCGCGACGTCGTGCGGATGGGATTCCTTGAGGCCGGCGGGGGTGATGCGCACGAACTGCCCCTTCTGCTTGAGCTCGGGCACGGTGTGCGCGCCGACGTAGAACATGCT
>DAMDHZ010000146.1:4091-5142 GCA_032101665.1 Brachybacterium sp.
GGCCGCCCACGAGCTGGTGGGCGACGGCCCCGAGGGGTCCGCGGTACAGGACCTTGCCCTCGATGCCCTCGGGGACGATCTTGTCGTCGGACTCGACGTCGGCCTGGAAGTAGCGGTCCTTGGAGAAGGACTTCTTGCCGCGCGAGGCCATCGCGCCGAGCGATCCCATCCCGCGGTACGCCTTGTACTGCTTGCCGGCGATGAACACGAGGTCGCCCGGGGTCTCCTCGCAGCCAGCGAACAGCGAGCCGATCATGACGGTGTCGGCGCCCGCGACGAGGGCCTTGGCGATGTCGCCCGAGTACTGCAGGCCGCCGTCGCCGATGAGCGGGACCCCCGCGGGGCCACACGCCTTCGAGGCCTCGTGGATCGCGGTGATCTGGGGGACGCCGACGCCCGCGACGACGCGCGTGGTGCAGATCGAGCCCGGCCCCACGCCCACCTTGACGGCGTCGGCCCCTGCGTCCACGAGCGCCTGGGCGCCCGCGCGGGTCGCGACGTTGCCGCCGATCACCTGGACGTCGGCGAACGACGGGTCCTGCTTGAGAGTGCGGATCATGTCGAGGGCGAGCCGTGCGTGGCCGTTGGCGGTGTCGACCACGAGCACGTCCGCCCCCGCGTCGCGCAGCGCCCCGGCCCGCTCGAGGGAGTCGCCGAAGAAGCCGACGCCCGCGCCGACGAGCAGACGACCCTGGCCGTCCTTCGAGGCGTTCGGGAACTGCTCGGACTTCACGAAGTCCTTGACGGTGATGAGGCCGGTCAGGCGCCCGTCGCCGTCGACGAGCGGGAGCCGCTCGCGCTTGTTGCGGCGCAGCAGCGCGGTGGCCTCGCTCGCGGAGACGTCGGAGCGGGCCGTGAACAGCTCGGTCGTCATCACGTCCCGCACCCGGGTGGTGCCCCATTCGGCGACGGGGATGAAGCGCAGGTCCCGGTTGGTGCAGATCCCGCGGAGACGGCGGTCGGCGTCGACCACGGGCAGGCCGGAGACCCGGTACTGGCCGCACAGCTCGTCGAAGTCCTCGAGCGTGGCGTCGGGGCCGATCGTGACGGG
>DAMDHZ010000147.1:0-5127 GCA_032101665.1 Brachybacterium sp.
GCCGGGAAACCACCGGGATACATCCAGAACACCGGCTGGGACGAACACCCCGACGGCACGACTGGAGCGGTGATGAGGCGTCTGTATACCCATCCGAGGACGGGGGAGTTGGTCGGAATGGAGTCGCGTGCCCGGGCGTTCCCGGCGCCGCTCGAGCAGATGATCCGGTGGCGCGAGTCCACGTGTGCGAGTCCGTGGTGCAACGCGCGAGTGCGCCATATCGACCACATCACCCCGTATGCCCGAGGTGGTCCCACGTCCTACGCCAACGCCCAAGGCCTGTGCGCACGCTGCAACCTCCTCAAGGACCACGCCGGCTGGACCGTCACCCCTGCACGCGACGACCACGGCGCACCCACCGTCACCTGGGCCAGCCCCGGCGGCGCGACGGCGACCTGCCACCTCCCACCCCTCGGACCACGCGAGACCACCGGCGCTCCAGCGACCATCGGAAGCAAGGTCGACGAGGCCGGTCCTTCCGTACGGCAGAGCGGCCCCGAGGGTGAGCCCGCCCCCGACTTCGATCCCCAGGGGTTCGAGACCGCGTCGGACCCATCGCGTCCCGATCACCAGGCGAGCCCGCCAGTTGCGTCGACAGGCATTGACCCGCAACGGCCGTGCGACCCTTGCCCGCCCTTCGACCAGAGCGGACCTGGTCGAAGCAGCCCGCCGGAGCCAGCCGGGAACGCCGACGACGATCCGTCCGAACCGTGAGTCCTCGTGATCCTCCCGCCGCCCCGCCTCCATGACGCTGAGCGAGGCGCAGTCGCACTCGAGCATGGACCCGTCACATCGCCTCGTCGCCCGCCCCGCCCCTCGTGCTCTCTCGCTCCTGTACCCCTTCCGCGTCGACCACCCCACTTGAATTATTCCAGTCAACCGAGCAGAATTTCTGTCGGACAGCTGCCCCCGACGACGAAGAGGTGCCCGGTGCAAGGACGCGATCGCGACGGCGCTCGTCCCGTGGACGTGCTCAGCATCGGTGAGACGATGGCGCTCGTCGTTCCCGCTCGACCGGAACCCGTCGAGGCGGCCGAGGACTTCCGGGTCGAGGTCGGGGGAGCGGAGTCGAACCTCGCCTGCCACCTGGCGATGGCGGGGCGGCGCACTGCGTGGTTCAGCGCGCTCGGCGACGATGCGCTGGGTCGACGCACGCGAACGCGCATCGAGCGGCACGGGGTTGACACCTCATCGGTCCACCTCGACCCGAGCGCGCCGACCGGTCTCTACGTCAAGGACCCTGGCGTCGGCGTCACCTACTACCGCCGCGGCTCGGCCGCCTCGCAGTTGGGCCCCGACGATCTCGCCGACGTCGACTGGAGCCGGGTGCGCATCGTGCACCTCTCGGGCATCACGCTCGCCCTCTCGGACTCCTGCCGGGCCCTCGTCCACGCCGCCATCGACTCGGCCCATGCGCACGGCGCCCTCGTGAGCTTCGACGTCAACCACCGCGCCGCCCTCTGGGCGACCGCCGCGGAGGCCGCGGACACCATCCGCCGAGCGGCGCTCGATGCCGACATCGTCTGGACCGGCCGCGACGAGGCGGCCGCGCTGTGGGCGACGCAGACCGCCGACGACGTCCGCGCCCTGTTCCCGGCGGTCCCGCACCTCGTCGTCAAGGACGCCGACATCGAAGCCGTCGAGTACTCCGACGGCGGGCGCGTCGTCGCCCCGGCGCTGCACGTGGACGTCGTCGAGCCCGTGGGCGCGGGGGATGCGTTCGCCGCGGGCTGGCTCGACGCCCTGCTCGATGACGAGCCCTCCGCAGGCCGGCTCGGCCGCGGGCACGAGTTCGCCGCACGCGCCCTGTCCAGCACCCATGACGTCCCCCACCACGCCCCGACGGAAGGACCAGCACGATCATGACCATCGAAGACACCACCTCAGCAACGAGGTTCGACGAGGTCTTCTCCTCGGCCCCCGTGATGGCGATCCTGCGCGGCATGGGCGTCGACCGCAGCCTCGAGCTCGCCGGCATCGCGTGGGACCTGGGGATCGAGGCGGTCGAGGTGCCTGTCCAGTCCCCGGCGGATCGCGAGGCCCTGGCCGCCGTCGTCGAGGCCGGTCGCACCCGTGGCAAGCAGGTCGGGGCGGGCACCGTGATCGACGACGACACCGTGCGGATCGCCGCCGAGGCCGGCGCGACCTTCACCGTGAGTCCCGGGCTCGACCTCGACGTCGTGCGCGCGAGCGAGCAGGCCGGCATGGCCTCGCTGCCGGGCGTCGCGACGGCGACCGAGGTGCAGCGCGCCCGCACGGCGGGGCTGCGCTGGCTCAAGGCGTTCCCGGCGTCCGTCCTCGGGCCCGAGTGGTTCACGACGATGCGGGGGCCCTTCCCCGACGTGCGGTTCGTGGCGACCGGTGGCGTCAACGCCCGCAATGCGACCGGCTTCCTGGACGTCGGCGTCCGCGTCGTGGCGGTCGGCTCCGCGCTCGCTGACGCCGACGAGCTCACGCGGCTCGCGGAGGTGATGGCGCGATGAACACCCGGACCGTACGCCCCGACGACAAGTCCTTCCCGCTCGGCACCGTCGGGCAGGACATCGACACGCTGCGCATCCCCCTCGCCGAGTTCTCGACACCGCTGTTCGTGCTCGACGAGGCCGCCCTGCGCCACAACCTGGCGACGATGGCATCGTGGACCGCGAGTCGCGGTCTCGAGCTCATGCCCCACGGCAAGACGACCATGGCGCCGGCCCTGTGGCGCCGACAGCTCGAGGCCGGGGCGACCGGCATCACGGTCGCGACCGGCTGGCAGGCCGACGTGGCCCTGCGGGCGGGCATCCCGACCGTGCAGATCGCCAACATGTGCGCCGACCCGCGACTGCTGCGCCGGCTCTCCGGCTGGCTCGACGAGCATCCCGAGCAGGAGCTCGTGAGCTGGGCCGACTCCCTCGCCGTGATCGACAGGATGGACGAGGCGCTGCCGGCCGGCTCCCGTCTGGGCGTGCTCGTGGAGCTCGGTGCCGCCGGAGGCCGCACCGGTGCCCGCCATGAGGACGAGGCGGAAGCGATCGCGCGACGCATTGAGGCCTCGCCCGCCCTCACGCTGCGCGGTGTGGCCGGATACGAGGGCGCTCTGGGCCACGATCGCTCGGACGCGGCCCTGACCGCCGTGAGGACGTACTGCGATCGCCTCGCCGCCCTCGTCGACCGGATCCGCCCGATGGTCTCCGGCACGCCCTGGGTCACGGCCGGAGGGAGCGCGTACTTCGACCTCGTCGCCGAGAGCTTCGCCGGTGTGCGGGACGCCCGCGCGATCCTGCGCTCCGGCGCCTACATCGTGCACGACAGCGGCTTCTACCGCGGCATCTCTCCGCTCGACGTCATCCGCGACGTCGATGCCGCCGAGGCGCTCGTGCCCGCCATGCACGCCTACGCGCGAGTGGTCTCCCAGCCCGAGCCCGGTCTGGCGCTGCTCGACGCGGGCAAGCGCGACCTCCCCTTCGACGAAGGACTGCCGGTCCCGATCGCCGTGACCTCGGAGCTCGGGGGCCAGGAGCGGCCGCTCACGGCCGAGGTCACCGCCCTCAACGACCAGCACACCTTCCTGAGCTGGGCGGGCGAGGTGCCGGTACGGATCGGCGACGTCGTGAAGCTCGGCCTGTCACACCCGTGCACCGCCTTCGACAAGTGGCGTCTCGTGCCCGTCGTGGACCGCGCGGGCGTCGTCGTCGAGGCGGTCGAGACGCACTTCTGAGAGACGCGTCTCCCGGCTCAGCCGCGGCGGATCTCGTCGAGGTATCCGTACACGGTCACCCGGGAGACGCCGAGCCGCGCCGAGACCCGGTCGGCGGCTCGCTTGATGTGAAAGGCCCCGCGGGCTTCGAGCACGCGCAGCACCTCGATCCGATCGGCCTTGGCCATGTCGGGGGCCGGCTTGCCGATGGCCGCGATGGCCTCGGAGATCATGTCCTCGAGCACGCTCGACACGTCGGGCCCGACCAGCTCCTCGGGCGCGTCCCGGGGCACGGACCGGGGCCCGGGCATGAGGGCCGCGAGCGCGGTCGCCGCGGACTGCATCGGCGTCAGATCCATGTTGATGCAGAGCGCGGCGATGATCCGCCCCCCGTGGTCGCGGTAGTAGACCGAGGAGCTGATGAGCTCGCGGCCGTCCGTGGTGTGCCCTCGATAGCCGTAGGCGTTGTGGTCGGCGCCGGGGTCACGCAGCACCTCGATCCCGAGGTTCGTCGACGGGCCGCCGACGGCACGGCCGCTCACGTGACCGTTGACGATCGCGTAGATGGAGTGGTCGAGGTCCCCGGACGTGAGGTCATGCAGCACCACCTCGCAATGCTGTCCGACCACGCCGGCGATGGCCTGCATGACCGGCGCGAGGACGCGATGGGCCTCCTCGATGTCGGTGAACCGGGCATCGATCTCAGGGAGCAGGGTGGTCACGTCGATCTCCAGACTTCGGGTGGGCCCCAATTGTGTCACCGGGCCGGGAACCCCCGATGAGAATTTCTACTAAGCAGGTAGAATCGTAGTTAAGTCGATGGTAGCGTGGCGGGCGCCGGTCGGAGCTGACCGGCCAGGAGCTCTGACCGCGTCGGACCGCATCGGGGCGGTCACCCAGGAGGACCCAGTGAACATGACACGGAACGCCGGCTCGTCGCACGGGACGAGGCGACAGGCATGAGCCGCGCGAGGCAGCCGCTGAGCGCCAGACAGCGCCGCGCGATCGCCGGCGGGTCCATCGGGACCCTGATGGAGTACTTCGACTACTACCTCTACGGACTCGCCTCGGCCGCCGTCTTTCCCGCGGTCTTCTTCTCCCAGGACTCCGCCTTCGTCGCGCAGCTCTCGTCGTTCGCGACCTTCGCGGTCGGATTCCTCCTGCGTCCCGTCGGCGGCGTCGTCTTCGGCCACATCGGGGACCGGATGGGCCGCAAGATCACCTTGCTCATCACGGTGATCGGGATGGGACTCTCGACGGCCGCGATCGGTCTGATCCCCTCGGATGCCGCGATCGGGGTGACGGCGCCGATCCTCCTGCTCGTGATGAGGATGTTCCAGGGCCTGTTCGTCGGCGGCGAGATGGGCGGAGCGGCGACGATGGTGGTCGAGCACGCTCCTGTCGGACGCCGCGGCCTCTACGGCGCCTTCCTCATCAGCGGCGCCGGG
>DAMDHZ010000148.1:0-5007 GCA_032101665.1 Brachybacterium sp.
TCCGACGCGCTCACCGCGATCCCGCTGTGGATCGCGTTCGCACTGTCAAGGCGGGCCGCGACGCGGAAGTACACCTACGGCTTCAACCGGGCCGAGGACCTCGCCGGCCTGTTCATCGTGCTGATGATCGCGCTGTCCTCGATCGTGGCCGCCTACGAGGCGATCGACCGGATGATCAACCCACGCCCGATGGAGAACATCGGCTGGGTGATCGCCGCAGGGATCGCCGGGTTCCTGGGCAACGAGGCGGTCGCGGTGTACCGGATCCGCGTGGGCCGGAAGATCGGCTCGGCCGCGCTGGTCGCCGACGGCGTGCACGCCCGGACCGACGGGTTCACCTCGCTGGCGGTGGTCGCCGGCGGGATCGGCGTGCTGCTGGGCTTCCCGCTGGCCGACCCGATCGTCGGGCTGCTGATCTCGGCGATGATCGCGGTGCTGCTGGTCGGCACTGTCCGATCGGTCGGCCGGCGGCTGATGGACGGCATCGAGCCCGAGCTCCTCGACCGGGCCGAGCACGCCCTGGAGCACCTGACCGAGGTCGAGTCGGTGGAGCAGGTGCGGCTGCGGTGGGTCGGCCATCGCCTGCACGGCGACGCCCTGCTGCGCACGCGGTCGCTGAGCCTGGCCGAGGCCGACCGCGTGGCGGCAGAGGCGGAGGCGTCGGTGAAGGAGCGCATGCCGAACGTGGACGAGATGGCGGTGCGGGTCACGGGGTCTGCGGCCTGACACCGAAACGCAGATGACGCGCCCTCACTTGATGCCCTCACTTGGTGAGAGGCAACGCGGCTGCCCGCACGGGTGGTCGATGCCGGAGCTGCCGATCATGACTCCTGCTGCCCATCGCGGCAAGGGTGCCGCGGCCAGCAGTCATCACCTCACCTGCCCGAGCCCGGGGCGGCGAGCCGGCGGGTCGGGCTCGGAACGCGGTCAGATCACGGTGACGAATCCGCTGACGACCTGCCGGATGACGCCCATCAGCCAGCCCCAAACGCCGGTGATCATCAGCGCCCCGGTCGCGATCATCAACAGGCCGCCGATCCGCATGATCAGTTCCTGCCGGGCCCGCAGGAAGGCGACGGCACGGCTGATGCGCTGGAAGGCCACCGCTGCGACGATGAACGGCACGCCGAGCCCGAGGGTGTAGGCCACGGCCAGCCATGCGCCCTTGGCCGCGCTGCCCGCGTTCAGCGCCATCGTCAGCACCGCGCCGAGCGTCGGGCCGGTGCAGGGCGTCCATCCCAGGCCGAAGACGAGACCGACCAGCGGAGCAGCGGCGAGGCCGACCCGAGGCAGCCGGGTGGGCCGTAGGTCGCGCTGGCCGAAGCGGACCAGGCCGGCGAAGATCAGGCCAAGCACGATCATGATCGCGCCCATCGCGCGGGTGAGGGGTCCCTGCCATCGCAGGACGATGCCGCCGAGAGCCCCGGCCAGGGTGGCGCTGCCGACGAACACGACGCCGAAGCCGGCGACGAACAAGACGGTCCCCGCCAGCGCGCGCCACATCCTCGTCCGCGGTCGAGCGGCCACGATCTCGGCGGCCGACAGGCCGGTTGCGTAGGAGATATATCCCGGCAGCAGCGGCACCACGCAGGGCGAGAAGAACGACACGAGGCCGGCCAGGAACGCGACCGGCAACGCCAATGGCATCGCCCCGCTGACCGTCTGCGCGGCCCAGCTTCCCAGTGACTCGAGCACCAGATTTCCTTTCTCGTGGTCTGTCGACTCCCGGGCCGGCCGCAGCGCTGGTCGATGCCTGGGGCCGGTCGGCTACTTGCCGTTGGCGGTGTCGGTGATGAGCGCGGCGAGGGTGTCGCGATCCACGGGTCCGGTGATGCGGGCAGCGCTGCGCCCTGCGCGGTCGATCACCAGGGTGGTCGGGATGGCCGTGGTGGACAGCTGCCCGGAGAACTTCACCAGCTGCTTGCCCTCGGGGTCGAAGATGCTCGGGTAGGGGGTCTTGAAGGCGCGGGTGAAGGCCTGCGCGGCTTCGCGGTCGTCGCGGATGTTGAGGCCGACGAACCGGGCCGTCTTGGCCGTGTCACGGCTCGCGGCGGCGAGGTCGGGGGCCTCCTTGCGGCAGGGCCCGCACCAGGACGCCCACACGTTGACCACGACCACCTTGCCGGGATGGTCGGTGGTCACGTTCCCGCCGGTCCTGACGTCGGGCCCTTCGGCGGTCGAGGCGGGCTTGCGCTGTCCGGGTTGATAGAGCTGCACACCACACCGGAGGCCGGCCCGGCGGAGCCGTCCTTCGACGGCGAGGCGGGGTCTATGGACTTCGTGCAGCCCGCGGCCAGCCCCAGGCTCAGCACGGCGGCGGCCAGCGCAACGGTCCGGGCCGCGGTCTGTGGTCCTCTCGCTGGCATCGTCTACTCGCCCTGCTCGAACGCGTAGCTGGCCGCCGGGTCGTCGGTGGCGTCTCGCGGCCCGTAGACCAGTGAGATCTGCCGGTGGGCGGTGAGCTGGATCGTGGCGGGGTCTCCCTGGAATCGCTTCCCGTCGACGTAGGCGCGCAGGCTGTCGGTGTTGCTGTTGTCCAGTCCGCCGATGCCTTCGGCGTCGAGGCGGACCTGCCACTCGGTGAAGACCTGGCCGAGGGTGTAGCGGCCGTCGGCGGTGGGGGCCTCGACGTGCAGCACGCCGCGTTCGTCGTGGGTGTGGAGCTCCGACATCTGGCCGCTAGCGGGGTCGACGCCGATGTTGGCCGGCACGGCGATGGGCTGCCCGTTGACGCTGATGTCGAGGTGGGAGTGGAAGTGGGCCGCCGTTCCCTCCATCGGGCCGACTCGGAGGCCGACGGCCTTCGCCGCGTCAGAGGTGTTGGCGGGCAGCGACCATGGCGGCAGGTCCCGACGCCCCGCGGCGGCAGCCCCGCCGGTGGGGCCGTCGGATCCACCGCCTTGGAGGCTGGCGATGACCACCGCTCCGGCGGCGACGGCCAGCACCACGACAGCGATCGCGGCACCCGTGATCAGCCGTCGCGCCCGTCGGGCCTTGGCCTCCTGGAGCTGCATCTGCCGCAGCCGGTCCCGCGCGGACCGGCTGCTGGCCGTACGCCCGCCGGTCGAGCGCTGCGATGGCGACGATTTCGAAGACTTAGTGGATGATTTCTGGTTCTTGGTCATGGGTCTCTCAGCTGGGATGGTCGACGGCCACCGGGGAAGACGTGCCCGACGTCGCCGAGGATGCATGGACCGCTCAACTCCAGCCGGTGGGGTCGTCGCGAGTTGTCAAAGGAGTCGTCAGAGAATGGACGCCGGGGCGTCGCGAGCGTCGCGGGTCGGCACACCCGCCCACAGGTTCCGTGGTTACTTGCCGGGTCCGTGGTTACTTGCCGGTTCTCCGGCTGGGAACGGCCACGGCTGCATGTCTGCTGCCCCGAAACGGGCGCGGATGGACCTGCGACCGGCTCAGGTGCGACTGATCGACAGCTCGGCGAGGCTCAGCGGAGGGCGAGCCCAGCAGCGGAGGACCAACGATTCCATAAGAGTGCGCCGTGATGGGCGCGGAAGCGACCAGCCGCCTCCGCGGGCTGCCGGCCGCAGGCCTCCGATCCCGACCAGCAGCACCAGCAGGATCAGGCAGCCCGCTGCGACGCAGTCCATCGGACCCGGGGACGGGCTCGCCGGCGAGCCGCAGTCCGGGCCGCAGCCCGACGCCATGCCCATCCCGGAGGACACGGTCCCCATGGACAAATGGCCGGCGGCCGCGGCCGCCTGCTGGTCACCGACGTTCTTGGTCGAGAACTGGCCGTGGACCACAATGGGAGCGCTGTTCTCCGGGGAATGGCCGGTCGCCATCTCGGCAGCGCCGGCATCGGCGGCGGCGGTGCCCAGTGACGCAGACATCGAGAAATGGTCAGCGGCGCGAGCCGGCGGCTGCAGCATCAGCAGAGCTGCGACGGTGAGGACCGCGAGCACCGGCGAGAAGCGGCGCGCGATGCTCAGGAAACGCTGCACTGCCTTCCCGCCTTCCGCTCGATTCGGTGGCCCCAGAGTGCCGCGGAGCACGCCGTGGCCCCGGACAAGTATTCGGCAAACACCGGCGACATGCCAATCCGACCCGGGAGCTGACCGCCAGACCCCGCTCTGGCCGAGGCCAGGGCGACTGCTGCGAGCACGGCTCCCGCTGCCAGGCCAGCCGGTGCGAGGCCGACGACGCGGCCCGCACCCGCCGGTCGAAAGGCCCCGTGCACAGTCGGGTCGCCGAAGAGAATGCCCTCGGGCGTCAGTGCTGGTCCTCGGGTCCCAGCCCGGCGACGAGGTTGAACGCGCCGGTGAGGATGTTGAGCGCGACGACGCCGACGACGTCGGCGATCGCGCGGTCGCTGTAGCCGAACGCGCGGAGCTGGTCGATCTGCTCGTCGGTGACGGAGGTCGGCTCCCGATAGACCTGCCGCCCGAGCCGGATCATGGCCGAGATGGCGGGATTGCTCGACGTGCCCTGGTGGGCGAGGCTGATCTCCTCCTCGGCGACGCCCAGGGAGCGGGCGGCCGCGACGTGGGCGTCGAGGCACAGGCCGCAGCCCTGCTGCGCCTGCACCGCGATGGAGAGAAGCTCGCTGATTCTCCGGTCGAGCTTGGCGCGGCGCATCGCTCTACTCAGCTGCAGGTAGCCGCCGAGGACGGCCGGGGAGTGGGCCATCGTGGAGACCATGTCGCCCACGGTGCCGTGGCGCTCGACGAGCTCGCCGAGCAGGTCCCGGGACGCGCCGACGGCGGTCTCCGCGGTCAGCGGGGCGAAACGGGGCATGGGTCCTTCTCCTTCGTGTGCGCGGGTGCGCTGCTCGTGAGCCTCAGGAGCGGACGAGGCGGTTGATCGCGTCGGTGGCTTCCTGGATCTTGGCGATCGCCGCGTCGTCGTCGCCGAGCTTGGCGGCGTCGAGGACGCAGTGCTTGAGGTGGGCGTCGAGCAGCCCGGTCGCGACGCCCTGCAGGGCTCGGGTGAGCGCTGAGACCTGGGTGAGGATGTCGATGCAGTACTTCTCGTCGTCGATCATCTTGGCGA
>DAMDHZ010000149.1:0-4929 GCA_032101665.1 Brachybacterium sp.
CGCACGATGGGCAAGAAGGCCGTCGCGGCCTTCTCCCGCAAGCTCCTGAACGGCACCGACGCCGTCATCGCGCCGACCGTCAAGGTGCGTGCGCTGCTCACGGGGTACGGGGTGCGCCGGCCCATCCACGTGGTCCCGACCGGGCTCGACCTGCGCCGGTTCCGACCCGCCCGGACCGTCGCCGAGCGCGCGGAGGTGCGGGCGCTGCGCCGTGAGCTGCGCATCCCCGACGCGCACCGCGTGCTCGTGTCCGTGTGCCGACTGGCCAAGGAGAAGAACATCGAGGAGGTGCTGCGCAACGTCGCGGCGGCGCGTCGCACGGACTGCACCCTCGTGCTCGTGGGCGACGGTCCGATCCGCGCCGACGCCGAGCGCCTCGCCGGGCAGCTGGGCATCGGCGAGAACGTCCGCTTCGTCGGCTGCGTCGATCCGGCGGAGATCCCGCGCTACTACCGTCTGGGCGATGTCTTCATCTCGGCGTCCCTCTCGGAGACCCAGGGTCTGACCTTCATCGAGGCTCTCGCGTGCGGCCTGCCGCTGCTGTGCCGGCGCGATCCCTCGCTCGCGGGCGTCGTGCTGGACGGCATCACGGGCTGGCAGTACGAGGAGGCGGGCGAGTTCACCTACCGGCTGTCCGACCTTCTGGACCACGTCGCCGACCGTGCCCGCATGTCGCGATCCGCGGCGGCGCACGCCCACGAGACGTGCGGCTCCGACGCCTTCGGGCGCGGCGCGCTCGAGGTGTACCGCGACGTGATCGCGGCGCGTCGTCCGGCTCGCGCGGCCGCGTGAGACCAGCGACCGGGGCCGTGACGGTGTTCCACTCCCGCACCCGTCTCCCCGCCAGGGGAGCGGATCGTCTCCGCGCCCGGGCGGCTGCCGTGCTCGACGCCGTCCTGGGCCGCGTGCCGCGCCGTGCCGCGCCGGCTGTCGAGGTGCCCGACCGCCCCCTGAAGGTCTTGATCCCGCGCGGTCTCGCGCGCCTGGCCGCCCAGTCGGGCATCGGGGAGGCGATGCGCCATCAGCGCACGGCCGTCGAGACGCTCGGCCACACGGTCGTGACCAACCCGCTGAGTCCCTTCGACGTCGCACATCTGAACACGCCGTTCCCCGACACGCCCCTCCTGGCGCGCTGGGCCCGTCTGCGGGGGCGCCCGGTCCTCGTCTGGGCCCACTCGACCGAGGAGGACTTCCGGGACTCCTTCACGGGATCCAACGTGCTCGCCCCGTGGTTCCGCCGATGGATCGCGTGGATCTATCGGCGTGGCGACGCGGTGCTGACGCCCACCGCCTACGCGCGCTCGCTCATCGTGCGCCCCGCCTACGGGCTGCGCCGTAACATCCACGTGCTGTCCAACGGGGTCGACACCACGTTCTTCTCCCCGGACGCGTCCGCGCACACGCGCCTGCGCGAGCAGCTCGGCCTCGCACCCGATGCGCCCGTCGTGATGAGCGTCGGGCTGCAGATGGTGCGCAAGGGCATCCTGGACTGGGTGGAGGTCGCACGGGCGCTGCCGGAGGTCACGTTCGTCTGGTACGGGCACACCGACGCCCGCATGATCACGCGGGACGTGGCCGCCGCGATCGAGGGCGCACCGGACAACTGCCTCTTCCCCGGGTATGTGCGCCCCGCCGTGCTGCGTGACGCTTACCGGGGCGCGGACGCCTTCTGCTTCCTCACCCACGAGGAGACGGAGGGGATCGTGCTGCTCGAGGCGCTCGCGTGCGGGACGCCGGTCGTGGTGCGGGACATCCCCATCTACCGCGACTGGCTGCCCGACGGACGGGTCACCCACATGGTGCGCGGCCGCGGCACGGCCGTCGTCGAGGAGACGGCCACGCGCCTGCGCGACCTCCTGGGCGGGCGCCTGCCCGACCTGACGGAGGCGGGCCGCCGCGCCGCCGAGGAGGTCGACCTCCGCCGCGTGGCCGAGCGCCTGGGCGAGATCTACGCGGTCGAGGGCGTGCGCCCTCGGTGACGCGGCCCGATCCGCCGTCAGGGCCGGCGGGGCCGCCACAGCACGAGGGCACCGGCCTGCTGGCGCTCAGGCCGCTGGCCGCGGCGCAGCGAGGTCACCTGCCCGTCGCTGTCGGCCGCGAACACCCGGCGTGCCGAGGCGGGGCTCAGCTGCTGCTCGACGGCTCGCTGGACCGCGCCGAGCTGCTCGTGCATGGCGCGCACCTGGTCCTCGAGCTCGAGGATCCGTTTGATGCCCGCGAGGTTGATGCCCTCCTCCTGCGACAGGTGCTGGACCTGACGGAGCTTGGCGACGTCGCGCGCGCTGTAGCGGCGACCTCGTCCCGCCGAGCGGCTCGGCGTCACGAGCCCCAGCCGGTCGTACTGGCGGAGGGTCTGCGGATGCATCCCGGACAGCTCCGCCGCCACGGAGATCACGAACACGGGGGCATGCTCGTCGAACCCCTGCGTCGGTGTCATCACCGCTCACCTCCCTTCCGGGGCGAGGGCCGCACGGTCACGGCCCTCGTCGTCCGCGGTCACCGCGCCGCGTCGGCGGCGAGCGAGGCCCGCGGGTTCTCGTCCTGCTGTGCCGCCCGGAGCTGCTCGACGGCCGCGCGGGTCGCGTCGTCGAGGTGCGCGGGCACCGTCACCTCGAGGGTCGCCAGCAGGTCACCGGTGCCCTTGGAGGTCGTGATCCCCTTGCCCTTGGCGCGCAGGGTGCGGCCCGACGGCGTCCCGGCGGGCACCTTCATGCGCACGGCGCCGCCGTCGAGGCGGGGCACCTCGAGGGTCGTGCCGAGCACGGCCTCGTCGAAGCGCACCGGGACGGTCACGCGCAGGTCGTTGCCCTCGAGCGAGAACACGGGGTGCGGGGTGACGGAGATCGTGAGGATCAGATCGCCCGCGTCACCGCCGTTCACGGACGGCTGGCCTTTGCCGCGCAGACGGATCTTCTGGCCGTCGCGCACCCCGGCGGGCGTGCGCGTGGTGACCGAGCGCCCACCCACGCTGAGGCGGATCTCGGTGCCGAGCGCCGCCTCGCGGAAGCTGAGCGTGGTCCGGGCCGACAGGTCCTGACCCGTGGCCGGGGCGCCGTAACCGCCGCCCGCACCGCCGAACCCGCCGCCGCCGAAGCTGCCTGCGCCCCGGCCACCGCCGCCGAACATGGAGAAGATGTCCTCCATGTTGGGGTTGCCCTGAGCGCCGCCCTGGCCGCCGAAGCGGACGCGGGTGCCGCCCTGTCCACCGCCGCCGAACATGGCCGAGAACATGTCCTCGAAGCCCTCGGCGCCGGCTGCGCCACCGGGGCCCGAGGAGAAGCGGGCGCCGCCCGAGCCCATGGCGCGGATCGCATCGTACTGCTGGCGCTGCTCGGGGTCGTTGAGCACGGCGTAGGCCTCGCCGACCGCCTTGAAGCGGTCCTCGGCGTCCTTGTCGCCGGGATGGCGATCCGGGTGCAGCTGCTTGGCCTTCTTCCGGTACGCCTTCTTGATCTCCTGGGCGCTCGCGTCCTTCGAGACACCGAGCACCGCGTAGAAGTCCTTGTCGAGCCAGTCCTGTCCGGACATCGTCGGCGCCTCCCTTCGGATGCGTGGTCGTGATGGTCATGGAGTCGATCGAGGCCGCCCTGCGGGCGACCGGTGCGGGCTGGTGCCCGCGAAGCGCGACGGCGGACCGTCCGGCAGCTGAACTGCGCGAACGATCCGCCGTCGTCGCTCAGGGAGAGTGTCGCGCCGGGGCGACCTCCCCGCAGAGGATCACTGCGGGCCGTAGGTGGCCACGCGAGCGGGCCGCAGCACGCGGTCCTTCATGCGGTAGCCGGGCTGCAGGACCGTCTTGATGGTGTTGGTCTCGACGTCCGCGGAGTCCTCGTGCATGAGGGCCTCGTGGATCGTCGGGTCGAACACCTCGCCGGGAGCACCGAAGCGCTCCATGCCGTGAGTGGCCAGGGCGTCCTCGAGCTTCGCGGTGATCGACGCGAACGGGGTGCCCTCGGCGAGGTCCCCGTGCTGACGCGCCAGCTCGACGTCGTCCAGGACCCCGATCAGCGAGGTCAGGACGCGGCCGACGGCGGCCTCGGTCGAGGTGACCGCGCTCGCCTCGATCCGCCGCCGGGAGTTGACGTACTCGGCCTGGGAGCGCTTGAGCTCCTCCTCGAGATCGGCCACCTGGCCCTCGAGCTCGACGACGCGCTCCGAGACGACCTCGGCGCCGTCGCCCGAGGCGGCATCGGCGAAGAGCTTCGCCGCCTCGGTGTCGATCGGGTCCTCGGGCTCCTCCCCGGTCCCGGGCGCCGGGGCGTCCGACGGACGGACGGTGCCGTCCGTCGGGTCGACCCGGCGCTTGTCCGAGAAGGAGAACCGCGGCTCGTCCCGACCGGCGCCGGAGCCGTCGCGCGGCTCCTGCCCCGGGGTGGGGCTGCTGGAGTCCTCGGTCACTTGTCCTCCTCGTCGTCCACGATCTCGGCGTCGACCACGTCATCGTCCGAGGACGCACCGGTCGCACCGGCCTGCTCGCCCTCGGCCCCCGGCGCCGCCTGGGCGTCGCCCTGCTGGGAGTAGATGGCGGTGCCGACCTTCTGCAGCGCCTCGTTCAGGGCGTCGCGCTTGGACTCGAGCTCGTCCTTGGAGGCGTCCTCCTTGGCGAGGGTCTCCTTGGCGTCCTTGATCGCGTCCTCGGCGCCGGTCTTGTCACCGTCCGAGATCTTGTCGCCGTTGTCCTTCAGGAGCTTCTCGCCCTGGTAGACCAGCTGCTCGAGGGTGTTGCGGGCATCGGCCAGGTCGCGACGCTCCTGGTCCTCGGCCGCGTGGGCCTCGGCGTCCTTGATCATCTGGTCGATGTCCTCCTTGGAGAGGGCCGACCCACCGGTGATCTGGATGGACTGCTCGTTGCCCGTGCCGCGGTCCTTGGCGGAGACGTGCACGATGCCGTTGGAGTCGATGTCGAACGTGACCTCGATCTGCGGGATC
>DAMDHZ010000150.1:0-4862 GCA_032101665.1 Brachybacterium sp.
CGCGCAGCTTGAACTGCGCGATGGACTTGCGGGCCTGGGTCACCTGCGGCTTCTGGCCGGTGATGGCGGCGAGGTCGCGGATCGCGCCGTCGATGACCTTGGAGTCACGGGCGGCGTCACCGACACCCATGTTGACCACGATCTTGGTCAGGCCCGGGACGAGCATGACGTTGGTGTAGCCGAACTGGTCGGTCAGGGCGCCCTTGATCTCGTCGCGGTAGCGCTTCTTCAGGCGCGGCAGCTCGCGGGTCGCGGTGGTCTCGGTCATCAGATGTCCTTCCCGGAGCGCTTGGCGAACCGCACGCGCACCTGCTTGGAGCGGCCACCCTCGAGCTCGACCGTCTCGACACGGAAGCCGACCTTGGTCGGCTTGTTGTCCTCGGGGTCGACGAGGGCGACGTTGGAGACGTGGATGGGCGCCTCGCGCTGCTCGATGCCGCCGCTGCCGCCCGCCGGGCTGGCCTTGAGGTGATGGGTGCGGCGGTTGATGCCCTCGACGAGCACCTTCTGGGTCTCGGGGAAGACCTCGAGCACGCGCCCCTGCTTGCCCTTGTCGCCGGCGGCGAGGCTGCGCTTGCCGGCCTTGTCGGCGTCGCTCGTGCGACCCGTGATGACCTGGACCAGGTCACCCTTCTTGATCTTCATCTTTGCCATGTCACAGCACCTCCGGTGCCAGCGAGATGATCTTCATGAAGCGCTTGTCGCGCAGTTCGCGACCGACGGGGCCGAAGATGCGCGTTCCGCGCGGCTCGCCGTCGCCCTTCAGGATCACCGCCGCGTTCTCGTCGAAGCGGATGTAGGAACCGTCCTGACGACGACGCTCCTTGGTGGTGCGCACGACGACCGCCTTGACGACGTCGCCCTTCTTGACGTTGCCACCGGGAATGGCGTCCTTGACGGTCGCCACGATGGTGTCGCCGATGCTTGCGTAACGACGACCGGAGCCACCGAGAACGCGGATGCAGAGGATCTCCTTGGCACCCGTGTTGTCGGCGACCTTCAGTCGCGACTCCTGCTGAATCACTGAGTACTCCTGTCGTCTCGCCGGTTCTCACCCGCGTGCGGGCCGAGCCTGACGGAACGGATGGTGGACCGTTGCGCGAGGATCGCTCCTCGCCGGGACGACGGCGGGCATCAAAAAACCCTCCGGCGGACTCGGGCACACATGACGCACGGGCCGGGGCCTGTGCTCGTGCGGTGCGAGGTCTCCGTCGGGGGATGGACGCTGCCGTCCGCAGATCCGCGCCGACGCCGACAGAGCCGGGGCGACGCGTGATCACAACCCGTCCAGCATACGCGAGTGCGCGGCGCCCCGGAAGAGCGGGGCGCCGCGCACGGTGTGGGCTTGGGCACGGTGGCCGCGGGCAGGGCGTCGACGACGGCGGCGCGCCGGCGGCGGGATCAGGCGCGGGCCAGATCCTCCTGCTCGAGGACGGCCTCGGCCTCCGCGACGATCGGCATCTCCGAGGTGTCGATGAGGGGGTTGGCGTCCTGGGTCGCGACGAGCTCACGCGCCTCCTCCTCGGTCTCGACCGAGGGGAAGGAGCCGAGCAACGGGCGGTTCGCGCTCTCGCGCATGCCCAGGCCCAGGATCGCGACGCCGGTGAGGACCGAGAACAGCATGATCCACAGCGCGGGCATGTAGCTGTTGCCCGTCAGGTGGATGAGCTCCTGCGAGACGAGCGGGGTGGTACCGCCGAAGAGGGAGACCGACACGTTGTAGCACAGGCCCATCGCGCCGTATCGCGCGGCGGTCGGGAACAGGGCCGGCAGCGAGCCTGCCGAGGGCCCTGCGAAGAGGGCCACCGGGACCGCCATCAGGAACATGGCGAGCTGGATCAGCAGGAACGAGCCGGCGTGCATGAGCCAGAACGCCGGGATGGTCAGCACGATCCCGGCGACCACGGCGGCACCGTAGACGGCGCGGCGCCCGACCCGGTCCGAGGCCCAGCCGACGACGGGGATCATCGCGCACAGCACGAGCAGGGCGGGGATGGTCGCGGCGGCGCTCGTCATCTCGTCGTAGCCGAACTGATCGCCGAGGTAGGTCGGCATGTAACTCGTGAGCGCATAGCCCGCGGTGTTGGTCGCGGCGACGAGCGCGATGCCGACCACCAGCTCGCGCCAGTGATGACGGATGATGCCCAGGGCGTTCTTGCGCGCGTGCAGGCCTTCGAGGCCGACGATCTGCCCCGGCTCGGCGTCCCGCAGCTCGTCGGCCGCCTCGAAGGCTGGGGTCTCGGGGATACGCGCGCGGAACCAGATGGCGATCCCCCCGAGCGGGATCGCGAGCAGGAACGGGATGCGCCAGCCCCAGCTCTCCATCGCGTCCGGGCCCCACACCTGGGAGGTGATCAGGTGGGTCAGGGCGACAGAGCCGGCCCCGAGGGCGAAGCCCAGGTACGAGCCGACGTCGAGGAAGGAGGC
Source organism: Brachybacterium sp. (assembly GCA_032101665.1). Taxonomy (GTDB): domain Bacteria; phylum Actinomycetota; class Actinomycetes; order Actinomycetales; family Dermabacteraceae; genus Brachybacterium. The sequence goes on from DAMDHZ010000150.1 coordinate 2,428, forward strand.
GAACAGGCCGCGCTTGCGATCCGGGGCGAACTCGGCGACGTAGGTCGTCGCACCCGCGTACTCGCCGCCGGTCGAGAAGCCCTGGACGAGCTTGAGGGCGTACAGGCCGAAGGCGGCCCACACGCCGACCTGCGACTGGGTGGGGAGCACACCGATGAGCGCGGTCGCGGTCGCCATCATGGCCATCGTGAAGAACAGGACCCTCTGACGGCCGATCCGGTCGCCGAGGGGCCCGAGCACGAGGCCGCCGAAGGGACGCACGAGGAAGCTCACGGCGAAGCCGAGGAGCGCGAGGATGAGGTCGAGCTGCTCGCTGCCGGTCTGGAAGAACAGGCCCGCGAGCATGATCGCCATGTACCCGTAGACGCCGAAGTCGAACCACTCCATGATGTTGCCGACCACGGTCCCGCCGATCGCCGTGCGCATGCGCGGACGGTCGACGACATGGACGTCGTCGACGGCGAGGCGGGGATCGGGGGTCTTCGCGCGGCGCCGCGGTCGGCGACCGCCGGAGCCGGGGCCGTCCGCGGCCCCACCGGGCGCGGGTATCGGGCGCGGGTCGGGGGACGGGGAGAGCGGGTGCGACGGGGTCGGGGAGTTCATCCAGGGCCTTCGATCGGCGGAGTGCACGAGGGGCTGCCGGAGCAGCGCTTGCGGCCTCGCACCCCGAGCACGGAAGGGCGTGCCGCCCGCCTCGGGGACGGCGGCCACCACCCCGCGGGGGCTGAGCACGGCGCACCACCCAACCACCATCCGGCCTGCTTGTCAGATCAGGTGCGGGCCCATGACCTCGGGAGATGCACGCTGACCATTGCCGTTATGCCCAGCGCGAACACGCCACCGGGGGGCCGCGAGCGGGCATCGACAGGAATCGTCAGGACGCCACCGGGGGCGCGGACCGGGCCGGGGACGACGGACGGGCCGGCCATCCCTGAGGGATGACCGGCCCGTCTCGTGCGCGACCGTCAGGTCACTTGGCCTTCTCGAGGACCTCCACCAGGCGCCAGCGCTTGGACGCCGACAGCGGGCGGGTCTCCATGATGAGGACGCGATCGCCGATGCCGGCGACGTTCTCCTCGTCATGGGCCTTGAACTTGTTGGTCTTCTTCATGACCTTGCCGTACAGCGAGTGCTTCACGCGCTCCTCGACCTCGACGACGATGGTCTTGTCCATCTTGTCGCTGGTCACGTAGCCGCGCAGCACCTTGCGGTAGGGGCGCTCGTGGGAGGACGCCGGGGCGCCCTCCTTGTCGAGGTTCTCGACCTCAGCAGTGTTGTCGTTCATGACGTCTCAGTTCCTCGCTTCGCAGTCACTCGGCCGAGCTGGGGGCCTGACGGATCCCCAGCTCGCGCTCGCGCAGGATCGTGTAGATCCGTGCGATGTCCTTCTTGACCGACCGCAGCCGGCCATGGCTCTCGAGCTGGCCGGTGGCGGACTGGAAGCGGAGCTTGAACAGCTCGTCCTTGGCCTTGGCCAGCTCGTCGGCCAGCTTGACGTCGTCCAGCTTGTCGAGCTCCTCAGCGGTGAGCTTGGTCGCTGCCATCAGATGTCACCACCCTCTCGGCTCAGAATCCGGCACTTCATGGGGAGCTTGTGGATCGCGAGGCGCAGAGCCTCACGAGCCACATCCTCGGGGACACCGGCGATCTCGAACATGACGCGACCGGGCTTGATGTTCGCGATCCACCACTCGACCGCGCCCTTGCCGGAGCCCATGCGGACCTCGGCGGGCTTCTTGGTCAGCGGACGGTCCGGGAAGATGTTGATGTACACCTTGCCGCCGCGCTTCATGTAGCGCGTCATGGCGATACGAGCAGCCTCGATCTGACGGTTGGTGACGTACGCCGGCTCGAGAGCCTGGATGCCGTAGTCGCCGAACGCCAGCTCGGTGCCGCCCTTGGCCATGCCGCGGCGGGTCGGGTGGTGCTGCTTGCGGTGCTTGGTCCTGCGCGGGATCAGCATGCTCAGGCCTCCGTTCCGGTCTCGGCGGGCGCGGCCGCCGGCTGCTCGGCGGGAGCCTGGGGGGCGGTGCCCTGCTCCTCCCGGCGAGCGGCGGCGTTGCGCTCGTTGCGACGACCGCGCGGACGCTCGGCGCGCGGACCGCGCCCGGAGCGGGGAGCCTGCGCCGCGGCCTGGGCCGCGAGCTCCTTGGCGGTGACATCGCCGTTGTAGATCCACACCTTCACGCCGATGCGGCCGAAGGCGGTGCGCGCCTCGTAGAAGCCGTAGTCGATGTTCGCGCGGAGGGTGTGCAGAGGCACGCGTCCCTCGCGGTAGAACTCGCTGCGGCTCATCTCGGCGCCGCCCAGACGGCCGGAGACCGCCACGCGGATGCCCTTGGCACCGGCGCGCTGAGCCGACTGCATGCCCTTGCGCATCGCACGTCGGAACGACACGCGGCTCGCGAGCTGCTCGGCGATGTTCTGGGCGACCA
>DAMDHZ010000151.1:0-4844 GCA_032101665.1 Brachybacterium sp.
GTCTGCGGGCACGCCGCAAGGATCCGCTCCTCGCGGGGGACCCCCACGTCCCCGGCCGACATGGTCGGCTCGAGGGCGCTGGTCCCGATACGTGGTCCGAACGCGCGACCGCACCGCGGGCGATCCGACGGCGGACCCGAGGGGTCGGTGGTCGATCCGATGCGGTGCGAGCGGGCTGCCAGAGGGCACTCCGGACGCAGGCTCCAGTCTACAAACGCCGTTCACACAGGGTCAAAGGTCCGGGGCTTGTCGGTCGCACATCACAGTCCCGACGCATCCCGGCCCCGGTGCGGCCGAGCGGCGCACCTCCCCCACAACGCGCGAAGCGCCCCGGACGTTCCCGGGGCGCTTCGTCGCACAGTCGGCGGCGTCAGCCGACCTTCTGGTACGAGACCGTCATGGTGCCCGCGCCGGTGTCGCCGATGGCGTCGAAGGCGCCGGCCGAGAGGTCGAGGCAGCGGCCGCTCACGTACGGCCCGCGGTCGTTGATGCGGACGACGACGCTCTGGCCGTTGGCCGTGTTGGTCACGCGGATCCGGGTGCCGAGCGGCAGCGACTTGTGCGCGGCCGTCATCGCCTCGGAGTTGAAGGTCTCACCGCTCGCGGTGGGACCGCCGTCGGTGCCGTCGCCACGGCCGTAGAACGACGCCTTGCAGGTCGTGGTGTCGCCGGACGCGGTGCCGCCCTGGTCGGTGCTCGACGAGGACGACGAGCGCGAGGACGAGCTCGAGGACGACGAGCCCGATCCCGTGGCGGCCGAGCTGGACGAGTCCGAGGAGGAGGATCCGGAGCCCTTCGAGGACGACTCCGAGGCGGCGGGAGCCGGCTCGGGCGCGGCCTCCTTGGTGCCCTCGAGCACGACCTTGTCCTGCGGCTGCTTGGTGACGTTCTCGGAGACGACCGTCTCCTCGACGGGCTTCCCGTCGACCGTCTTGGTGCGCGTCACGACGTCCTTGGAGCCCGTGACACCCTCGGTCTTGGTGGTCGTGGTGCCCTTGTCGGCGTTCGCGTCGTCCTCGGTGACCGTCTTGTAGTCGATCTCCTGGGTCGAGGTGGTCTCGCTGTAGCGGACGCGCTCGATGCGGACCGACATCCCCGAGGTGACGGCGGTGTCGGCGGCGACCGGCTGGTTCGACGCGTCGTAGAAGGCGTCACCCTCCTGGTAGTCGCTCAGGTGCGCGGCGGCCGCCTCCCCGAGCGTGGGCTCGGTGACCCGGAAGGTGGCCGAGCCGTTCTGGCCGGAGACGGTGAGGTCCTTCATGGTCGTGACGGTGATGGCGGTGCCCTGCGCGGAGAGCTGGGTGGTGGGGGCCGGCGAGACCGTGGCGGTGGACGCGTCGAACTCGAAACCTTGCAACGCGTCGGCGACCGACGTCCCGGAGGTCATGAAGGTGTGCTGGGTGCCGTCGATCGTGACGGTCACGGGGCGCTGCTGGACCACCGTGATGGCGGTGCTCTCGTCGACCGGGGTCGCGACCGAAGGGGTGACCTTGTCGGTGGGCTTGATGTCGACGCCCTGGGCCTCGAGCACGTCGCCCACGGTGCCCGAGAACGTGCGCACGGTCGAGGACTTGCCGTACACGCTGACATCGACCTCATGGGTCATGGCGTAGGCGCTGCTCGAGCCGCCGACCACGAGGGCCGCGGCGAGGCCGCTCACGATCAGGGGGGTCTTCTTCACCGGTGTCCACCTATTTCCGTCTGCCGCGCCGCGAGGCGCAGGTCGTCCGTCTGCTGCGCGCTCGGCGCGGGGTCGTCGTGCGGGGGCCTGCATCTCGTTCGGCGCACGGAGCGGGTGTCGTGTGCCCGCTGGGGAAGGAGTGCGTCTGCCTGCCCGCGTCCTCCATGGTGCCGGGGCGCCGGGGGCGCCCGGAAGGGAACCCCGGAGGGTTTGAGGTAAAGCCAGGGGGTCCTTTACCCATCCGTGACGGTCGGCGTCGGCCAGGTCACGCCGCGCGGCACGAAGGTGCCTGGCGCAACACGCCTGGTGTGACGGGCGGGACATCGGGCGAGGCGCGGCCCGGCGGTGAGGCCGTGCGGCAGGGTCGAGCTCAGCCCGCCTCGATCCCCAGTCACCTGGTGGCGAGCTCGTCGATGTGCCGCTGGTCGTGGGTGGTGAAGACGACGGTCGTGCCCGCCTCGCGGGCCTCGTCGATCACCTGGCGGACGATCTCGACCCCGGCGGTGTCCATCGCGTTGAACGGCTCGTCGAGCATGAGCACCGTCTGGCCCTCCATGATCGCCTGGACGAGGGCGAGGCGCTGACGCATGCCGAGGGAGTAGCGCGAGACGCGCTCCCGGTCGTCCCGGTCCAGCCCCACTTCCCGCACGGTCGGGCGACATCCTCTTCCCCGACCACGCTGCGCAGCACCGCCGGCCGAAAAAGGGTAGCCGGCTCTCACAGCGCGCTCCGACATCGATGCGCCCGACGCACGCACCGACACGCCGGGCCGTCCGTCCCGACACTCCAGGCCGGTCCGCCGGGAATGCCCGCGCCGACCGTGTGCGCCATCGGTGGAGAGACGCCGAAGGGCGGCCCCACCGTGAGGTGGGACCGCCCTTCGGCGTCACGCCCGGCGGCCCGGAGGCCACCGAGCGCCGACGATCAGCGACTCAGCGGAAGTCCGTGCGGAACGGGTCCGAGAAGTCGAAGTCGTCGAGGTTGACGGACGGCTGCGGGCTGCCGAAGCCCGAGTAGTCCAGCTCGTCGTAGCCCGGCACCTGGTACATCTGCGCCTTGGCCTCGTCGGTCGGCTCGACATCGATGCGGCGGAACCGCGGCAGGCCGGTGCCCGCCGGGATCAGCTTGCCGATGATGACGTTCTCCTTGAGCCCCATGAGCTGATCGCTCTTGCGGTTCAGGGCGGCCTCGGTGAGCACACGGGTCGTCTCCTGGAAGGAGGCGGCCGAGAGCCACGAGTCCGTCGCGAGCGACGCCTTCGTGATGCCCATCAGCTCCGGACGGCCCGAGGCGGGCTGCCCGCCCTCGGACATGATCTGACGGTTCTCCTTCTCGAAGACCACCCGCTCGGTGAAGTCGCCCGGCAGCAGGTCCGTGTCTCCCGACTCGATGATCGTCACGCGACGCAGCATCTGGCGCACGATGACCTCGATGTGCTTGGCGTGGATGTCCACACCCTGCGAGATGTAGACCTTCTGGACCTCGTCCACGAGGTGCTGCTGCACCGCACGGGGACCGAGGATCCGCAGCACCTGCTTCGGGTCGACCGAGCCCTGGGTGAGCTGCTGACCCACCTCGGCCCGCTCGCCGTCGCCGACCAGCAGCGTCACGCGGCGCGAGACGTTGTAGGAGATCGGGTCGGAGCCGTCGTCGGGCGTGATCGTGATCCGGCGCTGCTTGTCCGTCTCCTCGATCTCGACCCGGCCGGCCACCTCGGTGATCGGCGCGAAGCCGGCCGGGGTGCGGGCCTCGAAGAGCTCCTGCACACGCGGCAGACCGTGCGTGATGTCGCCGTCGGCGCTCGCCACACCACCGGTGTGGAAGGTGCGCATGGTCAGCTGCGTGCCGGGCTCACCGATCGACTGGGCCGCGACGATGCCGACGGCCTCGCCGATGTCCACGAGCTGGCCGGTCGCGAGCGAGCGGCCGTAGCACTTGGCGCACGTCCCCACCGCGGAGTCGCAGGTCAGCACGGAGCGGACCTTGACCTCGGTGACCCCCGCGGCGATCAGCTGCGCGATGAGCTCGTCGCCCGCGTCGGCGCCCGCCTCGGCGAGCACCGTGCCGTCGGCGGCCGTGACCGCGGTCGCGAGCGTGCGCCCGTACACCGTGGTCTCGACGTTGTCGGCCTCACGGACGACCCCGGCCTCCTCGACGCCGATCGGCAGGACGAGGCCCTTGGACGTGCCGCAGTCCTCCTCGCGCACGATGACGTCCTGGGAGACGTCGACCAGACGACGGGTCAGGTAGCCCGACTGCGCGGTCTTGAGCGCCGTGTCCGCGAGGCCCTTGCGGGAGCCGTGCGAGGCGATGAAGTACTCGAGCACCGAGAGGCCCTCGCGGTAGTTCGAGAGGATCGGGCGCGGGATGATCTCGCCCTTCGGGTTGGTCACGAGGCCGCGCATGCCGGCGATCTGGCGGATCTGCATCCAGTTGCCGCGGGCGCCGGAGTCCACCATCCGGTAGATGGTGTTGTCGCGGTCGAAGTTGGCCCGCATGGCCTGGTCGACCTCGTTGGTCGCCTCGGTCCAGATGTCGATCAGCTCGGAGTTGCGCTCCTGCTCGGAGACCAGACCCAGGTCGCGGTTTTCCTGGACCTGCGCCGCCTTCTTCTCGTACGCGGCGATGATGTCCGCCTTGGTGGGCGGGGCCACGACGTCCGAGAACGCGAAGGTCACACCCGAGCGGGTCGACCACGAGAAGCCGTAGGCCTTGAGCGCGTCGAGCGACGCGGAGACCTGGACCTTCGGGTAGCGCTCGGCCAGCTCGTTGACGATCTGGCCCAGGCGCTTCTTGCCGACCTGGCCCTCGACGTACGGGAAGTCGACCGGCAGCGTCTCGTTGAAGTAGACGGTGCCGAGCGTCGTCGTGAGGGTGATCGGGTGGCCCTCGCTCCAGTCCTCCGGCGCCTCCCAGCCCATGGGCGGGACGATGTCGGTGAAGCGGATCCGGATCGGCGCGTTCAGGTCGAGCTGATGCGCGTCGTGGGCCATGATCGCCTCGGAGACCGAGGAGAACGCACGGTCGGCGCCCTCGGCCTCGTCCTTGACCGTCGTCAGGTGGTACAGACCGATGACCATGTCCTGGGCGGGCATGGTGACCGGACGGCCGTCCGACGGCTTGAGGATGTTGTTGCTCGAGAGCATGAGGATGCGGGCCTCGG
>DAMDHZ010000152.1:0-4781 GCA_032101665.1 Brachybacterium sp.
CCGGGGTCTCGACCGCGGCGAGCACACCGGCGAGGATCGACGCCACCACCTCACGGGCCACACCGCCCCGACCGAGCACCTCAGCTCGGGCGAGGACCTGGGACAGGGCATCCCCAATGGATGCGGCGGCCTCGCCTTCAGTGCCGGAGTGGACCGAAGTGAGCACAGTGCTCTGAGGAAGCGCGTCGCAGCCGCGCACCGGCGCATCAGCCCCGGTAACAGCTGACACGCCGCTCTCGCCGACTCCGGGGACGTCGCTCCCGTCTCGCGACGGCACGACGGGACCACCCGCACCTGGGACCCGGGCGTCATCATCCCGCTCCGGGCCCTCGGCCCTCGCACCATCCCGTCGATCTTTCATGCCCTCTATTCTTCCAAGGGGGCCTGACACACGAGATCCCCCGCGGACACGCGTTCCAAGAATGTGGACAACCCTGCATGGGGAGGGAACAGCGAATGAGTCACCGAGGGGGAGCCGGAGCGGCGTTGACGCATTCGGCGGCGGAGGGCAACAGGCTCCGTGGGGAATGAATAGGCGCCGTGGCGGAGAGAAACAGCTTCCGTGGGAAGGAACAGGCGCCGTGGCGGAGGAGAACACGTTCCCGGTGATAGCGAGGAACGCGTCCCGTGGCAGCGGAAAAAAGCTGTCACCGCACAAGGGAAACGCTTCCGTAGCAGAGAGGACATGTCTCTCGGTGGAGAAGAGAGCCCCCGCGCCGGACGGAACACGAGGAATTGGCGCGCTCAACAGCCACGACAGACAGGCACCATCCGGGCCGGGCCCAGAGAGAAAGCCGATCCGGAGACCGCTCGTCGAGATCCCGATGGAGGCGGCCGTCTCCCCCGGCGCATCGAGATCGCCGTTTCCGGTGCAATCCCCGGAGAATTCCACCGGACCGCGATCTCGACCATGCCGTGGCCTGGACGTCGACGCGCCCGGCATGGCCGCTCATGCGGGTCAGAAGACCCGATGACGGCGGGCCCGCCCCATCCCGGAGCGGACCCGCCGCGCGCAGCGCCCAGCCTCTGGCCTCGTACCTCTGGCGCCGGCCGTCAGGCGGCGTCGCGCTCGGCGCGGTTGAGCGCCGAGACGATCGCCTGCATCGAGGCCCGGGTGATCGACCCGTCGATCCCGACGCCCCAGAAGATCCGGTCGCCGATCTCGCACTCGACGTACGCGGCGGCGAGCGAGTGCTCGCCCTCGGTCAGGGCGTGCTCGGCGTAGTCCAGGATCCGCAGCTTCACCCCGCGGCCGTCGAGCGCCTTGACGAACGCGTCCAGCGGACCGTTGCCGATCCCTTGGATCGTCCGCTCCTCGCCGTCGACGAGCAGCTCGACCGTCACCCGGTCGCTGCCCTCGCCCTCGGAACGGTGCTCGACGCCGCGGAAGCCGTAGCGGCCCCACTTGGCCGCATCGTCCTTGGCGGGCAGGTACTCGTCGACGAAGGCCTCCCACAGCGCGGCGGGCGAGACCTCGCCGCCTTCGGAGTCGGTCTTGTGCTGCACGATCGTGGAGAACTCGATCTGCAGGCGGCGCGGCAGGTCGAGCCCGTGCTCGGTGCGCAGCAGGTAGGCCGTGCCGCCCTTGCCGGACTGCGAGTTCACGCGGATCACGGCCTCGTAGGAGCGCCCGATGTCCCGCGGGTCGATCGCGAGGTACGGCACGCGCCAGACGGCGTCGGCGACCGAGGTGCCGGCCGCGGCCGCGTCGGACTCCATGCGCTCGAGACCCTTCTTGATGGCGTCCTGGTGGGAGCCGGAGAAGGCGGTGAACACGAGATCCCCGCCGTACGGGGAGCGCTCGGGCACGCGCATCTGATTGCAGTACTCGACCGTGCGACGGATCTCGTCGAGGTCGGAGAAGTCGATCTGCGGGTCGACGCCCTGGCCGAACAGGTTCAGGCCCAGCGTCACCAGGTCGACGTTGCCGGTGCGCTCGCCGTTACCGAACAGGCAGCCCTCGATGCGGTCCGCGCCGGCCATGTAGCCCAGCTCCGCGGCCGCGACACCGCAGCCCCGGTCGTTGTGCGGGTGCAGCGACAGGACGATCGAGTCGCGCCGGTCGAGGTGGCGGTGCATCCACTCGATCGAGTCGGCGTACACGTTGGGGGTGGCCATCTCGACGGTCGCCGGCAGGTTCACGATCATCTTGCGCTCGGGCGTGGGCTTGACGATCTCGATGACGGCGTTGCACACGCGCACCGCGTACTCGAGCTCGGTGCCGGTGTACGACTCGGGCGAGTACTCGTACACGACCTCCGTCTCCGGCACGGTCTCCTCGTACTTCTTGCACAGCAGCATGCCCTGCACGGCGATGTCGAGCACGCCGTCCTCGTCGGAGCGGAACACGACGTCGCGCTGGACCACCGAGGTGGAGTTGTAGAGGTGGACGACCGCCTTCTTGGCACCCGCGATCGCCTGGTAGGTCCGCTCGATGAGATGCTCGCGGGCCTGGGTGAGGACCTGGATCGTGACGTCCTCGGGGATCCGGTCCTCGTCGATGAGGCTGCGCACGAAGTCGAAGTCGGTCTGGCTCGCGGCGGGGAAGCCGACCTCGATCTCCTTGTAGCCCATGCGGACGAGCAGCTCGAACATCCGCAGCTTGCGCTCGGAGTTCATGGGGTCGATGAGCGCCTGGTTGCCGTCGCGCAGGTCCACGGCCGACCAGCGAGGGGCGCGGCTGATGACGCGGTCGGGCCAGGTGCGGTCGGGCAGGTCCACACGGATCTGCTGCTGGAACGGCAGGTAGCGGTGGACGGGCATACCCGACGGCTGCTGGGGGTCGGTGCCGTCGCAGCCGGTGACGGGCACGTCGGGGGCGGCGGTCGCGGCGACCTCGCCGTCGGGGACGGGAGCCGTGGGCTCGACGGTCGCGGTGTCGGTGGGGCGCGTGGTGGTCACGAGAGGGATCCTTCGCTGATCGCTGGGTCGCCGGGGGCACGGGAACTGGCCGCGGCGAGGTCCCGGCGGGTCAGGCCTCGACGCGGCGGCTAAGCAGGAGCAGCGATCCACGCATGGCAGGCACGCTACCACCGGCTCCGCGGGTCGTTCGCCGGTGTCACGATCCGAGACGCCCTCAGAACCCCAGCCGCCCGAGCTGCTTGGGATCGCGCTGCCAGTCCTTGGCGACCTTGACCCGCAGGTCGAGGAACACCGGGCGGCCGAGGTGGCGCTGGATCTCGCGGCGGGCCCGCGTGCCGACCTCCTTGAGATGGCTGCCCGCCCGCCCGATCACGATGCCCTTCTGGCTGTCGCGTTCGACGAAGATCGACGCGCGCACGACGAGCCGTCCCTCGCCCGGGGCGACCTCCTTGAACGGGTCCCCGTCCGGGTCCGTCTCGGCGATCTCCTCGATCGTCACGGCCAGGGAGTGCGGCAGCTCGTCGCGCACGCCCTCGAGCGCGGCCTCGCGGATGAGCTCGGCGATGAGGGACTCTTCGGTCTCCTCGGTGATCTGATCGTCGGGGTACAGCTGGGGTCCGACCGGCAGGTTCTTCGCGATCACCTCGGTGAGCACGTCCATCTGGCGCCCCGTGACCGCGCTGATCGGCACGATGTCGTCGAAGTCCAGCAGCCGCGAGACCTCGAGCAGGTGCTCGCCGACGCGGTCGCGCGGGACCAGGTCGCACTTGGTGACGATCGCGACGAGCTTCGGACCCCGGCGACCCGAGGTGATCTCGGCGAGATCCTGAGCGATGTATCGGTCGCCCGGGCCGACCTTCTGGTCGGCGGGCAGGCAGAAGCCGACGACGTCGACCTCGGTGAGGGTCTCGCGGACCAAGTCGTTGAGCCGCTCCCCGAGCAGGGTGCGGGGGCGGTGCACACCGGGCGTGTCGACGAGCACGATCTGCGCCTCGGGCCGGGTGACGATGCCACGGATCGCGCGGCGCGTGGTCTGGGGCTTCGACGACGTGATCGCGACCTTCTCTCCCACGAGCGCGTTGGTGAGCGTCGACTTGCCGACGTTCGGACGTCCGACGATCGCGACGAAGCCCGAGCGGTGCTCGGCGCCGGATGCCTCGGCTCGGGGGGTGATCTCATGCATCGCTGTGTCCGTCCTCGCGGGTCTCGTCCTCGCCATCGGCGTCCTCGGTGCGCGGGGTGCGGCTGACCAGCACCGAGGACAGGCGCTTGCGGCGCCCGGAGGTGCGCTCGGCCTCCATGTGCAGACCGTGGGCGTCACCCTCCGCGCCGATCACCGGCACCCGCCCGAGGGTCTTGGAGAGCAGCCCGCCGACGGTGTCGACGTCCTCGTCCTCGATGTCGAGGCCGAACAGCTCGCCGACGTCGGCGATCGACTCCCGTGCCGGCACGCGGTACACGCCGTCACCGAGGTCCTCGATCTCGGGCTCGCGACGGTCGTGCTCGTCGGCGATCTCCCCGACGATCTCCTCGAGGATGTCCTCGATCGTGACGATGCCGCACACGCCGCCGTACTCGTCGACGACGATCGCGACGTGGATACGCCGCTCCTGCATCTGGCGCATGACGTCGTCCGCGCCGGCGATCTCGGGCACGAACATGGCCGGGCGCATGATCTCGGTGACGCGACGGTCGGCGCCCGGGTTCCACGGCGAGTGGAGGGCGCGCATCACGTCCTTCGTGTACAGCACGCCGAGCAGGTCGTCGACGCTCTCGCCGATCACGGGGATGCGGGAGAAGCCCGAGCGCACGAACAGGCGCACCGCCTTCTCCGCGGTCGCGTCCCCGGAGACCGTGACCATGTAGGTGCGCGGCACCATGAGCTCGCGGATGCGGGTGTCGCCGAGATCGAAGACGCC
>DAMDHZ010000153.1:0-4678 GCA_032101665.1 Brachybacterium sp.
CCGGGGCGCGCTCCGAGGAAGGCTCCGCGGCGCGCCCACGCTGCTCCTCCGGCGCGCCGTCGGGCGACCGCTCGGCCGCCTCGGGGCGGGCCCCGCGCGGGCCGGGGGCCTCGGCCGTGCGCGGGCTCGGCGCGCCGGTCGCCCGCGGGTGTGCCTCGGACCGGGGTACGGCAGGACGCCGGGGCGCGTGCGGACGCCGAGCCATCAGGCCTGTGCCCCGGCGGTGCGGAGGGCGTCGAGCACGCGCGGGGTGTCCTCGACGATGTCGCCCGCGCCGAGCATGAGCACGACGTCGCCCGGGCGGGCGATCTCGGCCACGAGAGCGGGCGCCTGCTCGCGGTCGTCGAGCGGCACGACCGACGTGCCCGGCGCGACGTGATCGGTGATGGTGCGCGCGGTCGTCATGTGGTCGTCGTCCTCGCGGGCGGCATAGACCGGCAGCACGAAGGCCCGGTCGGCGGCGCCGAGCGCGTGCGCGAAGTCGGCGGCGAAGCTGCGGGTCCGCGAGAACAGGTGGGGCTGGAACACGGCGATCACGCGGCCGTTTCCGGCGATGCCGCGCGCGGCCGCCAGGGTCACGGCGAGCTCGCTCGCGTGGTGGGCGTAGTCGTCGTACACCGTCACGCCGCCCTCGGTGCCCCGCTTCTCGAAGCGGCGCGAGGCGCCCGTGAAGGGGGCGATCCCGGCCAGCAGGGACTGGACGGGGGCGGCGGGCAGGGCGGCGTGGGCGGCCGCGAGCGCACCCAGGGCGTTCAGGACGTTGTGATGGCCGTGGACGGCGAGGGTCGCGGCGACCTCTCCGCGCGGGGTCGCGTAGGCGACCTCGGTGCCGTGGGCGGTGGGGGTCTCGGCGACGAGGTGCCACGGCTCGTCGGTGCCGCTCCCGTAGCGCTGCACGGTCGTGCCGCGACGGGCGGCGCGCTCGCCGAGCGCGCGGGCGCCGGCGTCGTCGCCGCACACGACGAGCACACCGCCCGGCCCGAGACGCTCGGTGAAGGCGTCGAAGGCGGCCGTGAGGTTCTCCGGAGTGCCGTGGAAGTCGAGATGATCGGGTTCGAGGTTGGTGACGACGATCGCGCGGGGGGCGAAGGCGAGGAACGAGCCGTCGGACTCGTCGGCCTCGACGACGGCGACGCGCCCGCTCCCCTGGCCGGCGTTGCGCCCGAGCGCCGGGACCGCGGCGCCGAGCGCCCAGGCCGGGTCGTCTCCCCCGCCGCGCAGGGCGACCGTCGCCATCGCCGTGGTGCTGGTCTTGCCGTGGGTGCCGGCGACCGCGATCAGCTCGCGGCCGGAGAGCAGGCCCGCGAGGGCGGCCGCGCGGTGGACGACGGGGATCTGCCGGTCGTGGGCGGCGGCCACCTCGGGGTTGTCGGCGCGGACGGCGGTCGAGACCACCACGACGTCGACGTCGTCGGCCAGCAGGGAGGCGTCGAAGCCGATGCCGATGCGTGCGCCCGCCTCGCGCAGGGGTGCGATGAACTGGCCGTCCTGGGAATCCGATCCGCTCACGGCGATGCCGGCCTCGAGGGCCAACCGGGCGACCGCCGACATGCCCGCGCCGCCGATCCGCACGACGTGGATCGAGCGGACGGGGGCGGCGGGCCAGTCCTCGCGGGTGACGACGGGGCCGGGCCGCAGGATCGTGCGCACGTGCGCGGGCTCGGGTGCGGGAGAGGTCATGGCTGACACGCTATCGGCAGGCGCACACGGGCACGGTCAGGCGCGGCGTGCGGCGCTCATCACGAGCTCGGCCAGGCGCTCGGCGGCGTCGGGGATCCCGAAGGCGCGCGACGCCTCGGACATGGCGGCCAGACGCTCGGCGTCCAGCAGGAGCGGCAGGACCCGCTCGGTGACGGCGGACGCGGTGAGGTCGTGGTCGTCGATCATGAGGGCTCCGCCCGCGGCGACGACGTCCTGGCCGTTGAGGGCCTGCTCGCCGTTGCCGATGGGTAGCGGCACGAACACGGCGGGCAGCGCCACCGCGGTGACCTCGCTGACGGTTCCCGCTCCGGAGCGGGTCACGGCGAGGTCCGCGGCCGCATAGGCGTCCTCCATGGCGCTCACGTACTCGAGCACGCGGTAGCCGGGTCGCTCGGGGATGGCGGCCTTGCCGCGCCCCGTGACGTGGAGGATCTGGGCGCCGGCCGCCGTGAGCTCGGCGGACGCCTCGGCGACGGCCTCGTTCAGACGCTGGGCGCCGAGGGACCCGCCCGTCACGAGCAGGACCGGGCGCGAGGGATCGAGGCCGAAGGAACGGACGGCCTCGTCGCGCCGCGCGGCGCGGTCGAGCGTCGCGATGCCTCGCCGCATCGGCATCCCCACGCGGCGGGCGTGCGGCAGCCCGGTGCCGTCGAAAGCGGTCGCGACGACGGCGGCGCGGCGGGCTCCGAGCCGGTTGGCCAGGCCCGGGCGACGGTTGGCCTCGTGGACCACGAGAGGCACCCGGGCGCGCGTGGCCGCGAGATAGGCCGGTGGGCACACGTAGCCGCCGAAGCCGGTGACGACATCGATCCCCCGCTCGCCGACGAGGGAACGTACGCGGCGCACCGTGGAGGCGAAACGATGGGGGAAGCGCAGCGCGGCCCCGCCGGGGCGGCGCGGGAAGGGGACCTTGTCGATCGTGACCAGCTCGAAGCCGGCCGCGGGCACGAGGTCCGCCTCGAGGCCCTCGCGGGTGCCGAGCACGGTGATGACGGCCTCGGGGTGGGCTGCGCGCAGCGCGGCGGCCGTGGCGAGCATGGGCGAGACGTGACCGGCGGTGCCGCCACCGGCGAACAGGATGCGGGGGGCGCGGGTCATCGTGAGGACCGCCCCGTCCGCCCCGAGCGCGTGCCTGAGGACTGTGACGACGCGGCCCGGGCCGCCGAGCGCGTCGAGGTGGATCCGGAGGACGCGCGCCGTGCCTTCGCGGCCGAGGCGCGGGCGCGGCGGCGGCTGCGCGGGGCGGGGGTCGCGTCGGCCGCCGCCGGGACCACGGTCGCACCGCGCCGGACCCTCCCGATCCGGGCGCGCACGGCGTCCGCGGCACCCGGCTCGTGACGGGCGAAGGACAGCAGGATGCCCAGGGCGAGCATCGAGGTGACGAGCGCCGAGCCGCCTGCCGAGATGAAGGGCAGCGGCACGCCCAGCACGGGGAGCAGCCCGGTGACGACCATCATGTTGGTGAAGGCCTGCCCGAGCAGCCACGCGCTGATGCCGGCCACCGTGATCTGGACGAAGAGGTCGTCGACGCGCGTGATCATGCGGAACAGGACGAGCGCGAGCAGGGCGAACAGGACGAGCACACCGAGGGTGCCGAGCAGCCCGAGCTCCTCCCCCAGGATCGCGAAGATGTAGTCGTTGTCGGCGGCGGGCAGCAGGCCCCACTTCTGGCGGGACTGGCCCAGTCCGACACCGGTCCAGCCGCCTTCGGCGAGCGCCATCAGGCCGTGACGGGACTGGTCGCACGAGCTGCCGGCGCACTCGCCGTGGATCCAGTTGCCGATGCGGGCCATGCGGTTGGGGCTCGAGACGACCATCGCCGTGACGCCCAGGACGGCGACGAGGCCGAGCGAGGCGAACCAGCGGCGCGGCACGCCCGCGACCCACAGGGAGCCCGAGACGAGCATGACCATGACCATGGCGGTGCCGAGGTCGTGGCCGAGCAGGACCAGGCCGATCGAGAGCACCGCGACGGGCGCGACCGGGAGCAGGAGCTGCTTGGTCTGGCCGAGCAGCCTGTGCTTGGTCGCGAGCACGGCCCCGAGCCAGACGGCCAGGGCGAGCTTGAGGGCCTCGGAGGGCTGGAGCGTCATCGGGCCCACGCGGATCCAGTTCTGGTTGCCGCCCGCTCCGATGCCGAGCGGCGTGAACACGAGCAGCTGGAGCAGCAGGCCGATCCCGAGCAGGGGCCAGGCCAGGCGGCGGTAGACGTGGGGTCTGATGAGCGCTGCGACGATCAGCAGCGGGAAGCCGATGAGCGCGAAGCCGCCCTGGCGGAACAGGCCCGCGAACGGGGAGCCGCCCTTGGCGATCGAGATCACCGTCGAGCTCGACAGGACCATCACGAGCCCGGTCCCGATCAGGAGTGCGCCGATCACGAGCAGCGCGTAGAAGTCGAGGGCCGGGGATCGCAGCCAGGTCGCGATGCCCGCGCGCACCTGTCCGCGCACGTCGCCCAGGGGGTGCTCCTCGGTCGGGTGCAGGACGGGCGCCGCGCGCCGGTCGGCGGACGCGTCCGCGCTCCTCGAGCCGGAGGGCGCGCGGCGCGAGGAGCCCGCGGGGGCGCGCCGGGTCTGCTGCGTGGTCACGCGGTGCCTCCCGCTCGGCGGCGGGCCGCCTCCGCGAAGAGGACGCCGCGCTGTCCGTAGTCCGTGAACTGGTCCATCGAGGCGGCCGCGGGGGCCAGCAGCACGACGTCCCCCGCGCACGCGAGGGAGGCGGCGGCGTCGACCGTGCGCTGCATGAACGTCCGGCGACCGTCCTCGGTGTCAGTGTCGCCCGGGGGCATGCGCACGACGGGGATGTGGGCGGCGTGTCGTCCGAGGGCGCGCGTGAAGGGGGTCTCGTCCTGACCGATCAGCACGACACCGCGGAGGCGCGGTGCTGCGTCCGCGACGAGCGCGTCGACGTCGGCGCCCTTGGTGAGGCCCCCCGCGATCCACACGATGTGCTCGGCGGCGCGCAGGGAGGCGGCCGC
>DAMDHZ010000154.1:0-4355 GCA_032101665.1 Brachybacterium sp.
CCTG
This sequence comes from Brachybacterium sp., assembly GCA_032101665.1. Classification (GTDB taxonomy): domain Bacteria; phylum Actinomycetota; class Actinomycetes; order Actinomycetales; family Dermabacteraceae; genus Brachybacterium. Next base: position 5 of record DAMDHZ010000154.1, read on the forward strand.
CCCACCACCAAGCTCATCGGCAACGGCTTCGCGCTCACCCGCTCGGCCGCCGCCTACTGGCGCGGCAGCGAGAAGAACCCGATGCTGCAGCGCATCTACGGGACCGCATGGCCCACCAAGGACGAGCTGCGCGCCCATCAGGAGCGCATCGCGGAGGCCGAGCGGCGCGATCATCGCCGGCTCGGCGCGGAGCTCGACCTCTTCTCGTTCCCCGACGAGATCGGCTCCGGGCTGCCCGTGTTCCACCCCAAGGGCGCGATGATCCGCATGGAGATGGAGGACTACTCGCGCCGTCGCCACGTCGAGGCCGGCTACTCCTTCGTCTCCACCCCGCACATCACCAAGAAGAACCTCTTCGAGACCTCGAAGCACCTCGAGTGGTACGCCGACGGCATGTACCCGCCCATGCACATCGACGAGGAGATGGATGCGGAGGGCAACGTCACCAAGCAGGGCCAGGACTACTACCTCAAGCCGATGAACTGCCCGATGCACAACCTCGTCTACCGTTCGCGGGGCCGTTCCTACCGCGAGCTGCCGCTGCGCCTGTTCGAGTTCGGCAGCGTCTACCGGTACGAGAAGTCCGGCGTCGTGCACGGCCTCACCCGGGCCCGCGGCTTCACCCAGGACGACGCGCACATCTACACCACGCGCGAGCAGATGAAGGAGGAGCTCACGAGCCTGCTCGGTTTCGTGCTCGACCTCCTGCGCGACTACGGCCTCGACGACTTCTACCTCGAGCTGTCCACCCGCGATCCCGAGAAGTCCGTGGGCGACGACGCCACGTGGGAGGAGGCCACGGCCACCCTCGAGGAGGTCGCGACCGCCTCCGGTCTCGAGCTGGTCCCGGACCCGGGGGGCGCCGCCTTCTACGGGCCCAAGATCTCGGTGCAGGCGAAGGACGCGATCGGGCGCACCTGGCAGCTCTCCACGATCCAGCTCGACTTCTTCGAGCCCGAGCTGTTCGAGCTCGAGTACACCGCCTCCGACGGCTCGCGCCGGCGTCCGGTCATGATCCACCGGGCCCTGTTCGGGTCCATCGAGCGCTTCTTCGGTGTGCTCCTCGAGCACTACGCGGGCGCCTTCCCCGTCTGGCTCGCACCCGTCCAGGTGGTCGGCATCCCCGTCGCGGCCGAGTACGTCCCCTACCTCGAGGAGGTCGCCGCGAAGCTGCGCGCCCACGGCGTGCGGGTCGAGATCGACGCCTCGGACGACCGGATGCCCAAGAAGATCCGCACCCACACCAAGGAGAAGGTGCCCTACCAGCTCATCGCGGGCGGCGAGGACCAGGCACTCGGTGCCGTCTCCTTCCGCCTGCGCGACGGCAGCCAGGACAACGGGATCCCCGTCGACGAGGCGGTCGAGCGCATCGTCGCGGCCATCCGGGACAAGGCGCAGGTGTGAGCGAGCGCGACGAGCACGTGCGGATCGACGGCGCGGGCGACTTCCCCGGTGAGCCCGACGGCCTCGAGCGGCTGTGGACGCCGCACCGGATGGTCTACATCCAGGGCGAGGGGAAGCCGACCGATCCCGGCGACGCCGAGCAGTGCCCCTTCTGCGCCGGTCCCCACCGCTCCGACGAGGACGCCCTCATCGTCCACCGCGGGAGCGCCGCCTTCGTGATCCTCAACCTGTTCCCGTACAACAGCGGTCACCTGCTCGTGTGCCCGTACCGACACGTCGCCGACTACACGGAGCTGACGCAGGACGAGGTGCTCGAGGTGGCCGAGCTGACCCGCACCGCGATGCGCGTGATCCGCGAGGTGAGCGGCCCCGCCGGCTTCAACCTGGGCATGAACCAGGGTGCGGTGGCCGGGGCCGGGATCGCCGCCCATCTGCACCAGCACGTGGTCCCCCGCTGGGAGGGTGACGCGAACTTCCTGCCGGTCGTGGGGCGGACCAAGGCGCTCCCTATCCTCCTGGCCGACACCCGCCGGCAGTACGCCGAGGCGTGGCCGGAGCCCGATGGCGAGGGAAGGGGAGCCTGATGCTCGGACGAGAGGCCCGCCCCGCGGTGGGCACGGCGTTCTCGCCCGTCGCCCGACTGCTCGTGCGCTGGCACATCACGCCCGACCTCATCACCTGGGCCGGCACGATCCTCACGTGCGTGCTCGCCCTCGTGCTGCTGATCCCGGGCCATCTCGTGATCGGGCCGATCGTGCTGACGCTCGTCGTGCTCGCCGACAGCCTCGACGGCCTGGTGGCGCGCATGACGGGCACCTCGAGCCCGTGGGGCGCCTTCCTCGACTCGACGCTCGACCGCATCGGTGACGGCGTCGTGCTCGGCGCCCTGGCCATCCACTACCTCGCGGTCGCCGATCGCAGCCCGCTCACGATCGCGTGCGGCGTGCTCGCACTCGCCGCCGTCGTCCTGGGGGCCACCGTCTCCTATGCCAAGGCCCGGGCGCAGTCCCTCGGCATGACCGCCGACGTCGGCCTCATGGAGCGCGCCGACCGGTTCGTCGTGATCCTGATCGGCACCTTCCTGGCCGGGCTCGTGGGGCCGTGGGCCATGCTCGTCGCGATGGCGATCCTGGTCGGCGGGAGCGCGTGGACCGTGGGCCAGCGCATGGTCGAGGTCCGTCGCCAGGGCCGCCCCGATCCGAGCATCCGGGTCTCGCCGTGAGCGGAGCGCCCCCGATCCCTCCGGCCTCCGATCGCGAGCCCCTCGCGCCCGGCGACTACGCGTACGACGTCGCCCGCAGCGACCCGCGGGGTCCGGGCAGCCTGGGGGACGGGCCGGCCGGCCCGGTACGGGCACGTCGGCCCTGGGTGCGCCGGGCGGCCTGGATCGGCGGCTTCGCCCTGCTCGCTCTGATCGCGGCGGGCGTGTCGGTGTACGTCGCCGTGCGCATCGGGCCCGGCACCGCGCTGGTCGCCTTCACGACGGCGCTCGTGCCCGTCGCGATCGTGCTCTCGGCCGTGTGGTGGCTCGATCGCTACACGCCCCAGCCCCGCAGCTCCCTCCTGTTCGCCTTCGGCTGGGGGGCGGCGATGTCCGTCGCGCTCGCGCTCGTCATCGGCACGGTCGTCGAGCTCACCCTGATCGGCGGTGACACCGAGGCCGATGTCGCGCAGTTCCTGGGCGCGGTCGTGCAGGCCCCGATCGTGGAGGAGTCGATGAAGTCCGCGGGACTGCTCGTGCTCCTCCTCTTCGGCCGGCGCTACATCGCCGGCCCCCTCGACGGGGTGGTGTACGCCGTGCTCATCGCGGGCGGCTTCGCCTTCACCGAGAACATCCTGTATTTCGGGCAGGCCTTCGCGCAGTCGCAGGCCGCAGGGGAGACCTCCGCGTTCTGGCAGACCTTCCTCATGCGCGGCCTCATGTCGCCGTTCGCGCACGCCGGCTTCACCTCGCTCGCGGGCCTCGGGCTCGGCATCGCCGCCGAGCGCCGCTCGCTGCCGCTGTACATCGGCCTCGGCATCGGCGGCCTCTCGCTCGGCATGTGCCTGCACGCCCTGTGGAACGGCGCGACGTTCTTCATCGACGTCGACCCGGAGGCGCCGCTGAGCGGCTTCCTCACCTACTACGCGATCGTCCAGATCCCGATCTTCGTGATCCTCGCGGCCATCATGGCGTGGCTGCGGTGGCGCGAGCGGGCGATCGTCCGCCGCCAGCTGAGCGCCTACGGGCGTGCGGGCTGGTTCACGCCCGACGAGGTCACGATGATGCTCTCGATGCGGTCCCGGCGCCGGGCCGAGGCCTGGGCGTCACGCCACGGCGCCAACGCCCGCACGGCCATGCGGGACCTGATCCGCGCGGCGGTCCAGCTCGCGATGGATCGCAACAGCGCCCGGCACGCCCGCCGCCGCACCGAGCGGATCCGTCGCGACGAGCGCGAGCTGCTCGAGCGGATCACCTCCGACCGCCGCCTGATCGGCGCGCTGACCCGCCCCGTCGCCCGGCCCGCCCCGGCCGAGACGGCCACGGGCACACCGGAGCACGTCGCCTCCTGAGGCCCCGGTCCGGGACGCCGCGTCCGCCCTCGGTGGACATGGACGGGGGGAGCACGGGGCCCTCGTACAATGGCAAGGCGCGCCTCGTGCCGTCCTGTGTCCTCCGCGGCCCGGACCTCTCGGTCCCCGGCCCGGCTCCGCGGGCGCGAGAGCGGACACCCCAGCTGTGAAGGAGAGTCATGTCGGGTCATTCCAAGTGGGCGACGACCAAGCACAAGAAGGCCGCGATCGATGCCAAGCGCGGCAAGCTGTTCGCCAAGCTCATCAAGAACATCGAGGTCGCGGCCCGCACCGGCGGCGCCGACCCCGCGGGCAACCCGACGCTGTTCGACGCCATCCAGAAGGCCAAGAAGACCTCGGTGCCCAATGACAACATCGACCGCGCCGTCAAGCG
>DAMDHZ010000155.1:0-4255 GCA_032101665.1 Brachybacterium sp.
GAACTTGATCGCGTCCTGGATGAAGAAGACGGGGATGTTGTTGCCGACGAGGTCGAACGTGCCCTCGTCCGTGTAGAACTTGGTGGCGAACCCGCGCGTGTCGCGCGCCGTGTCCATGGACCCACGCGATCCCACGACGGTCGAGAAGCGGGTGAAGACCTCGGTGCGCCGCCCCGGGGCGAGGAAGTCGGCGCAGGTCACCGACGCCGCGGTCCCGTAGCTCTCGAAGACGCCGTGCGCCGCCGCACCGCGCGCGTGGACCACGCGCTCCGGGATGCGTTCGTGATCGAAGTGGGTGATCTTCTCGCGCAGATGGTGGTCCTGGAGGAGGACGGGGCCGCGTGCTCCCGCGCGCAGCGAATGATCGGTGTCCCGCAGGCGTGCTCCCTGCGACGTGGTCAGGCGCTCTCCCTGCTGCGCGGTGGTCGCGTCGTCGGCGCTCGGCACGGCTCCCGTCGCGGTCCGCGGCTCGGCGGCGGCCTGGTCCGGTGAGGTGAGAGGAGCGTCGGTCGGGGCCGTCGGCTCCTCGAACTGCGGCGGCCGTGCGCCGGGCCGACCGGGCGCGGGAGTCACGGACAGAGGTGTCGGGCTGGGGTCGTCCGCGGCGGCGACCGCAGGGGTGGGCTCATCGTGGGAGGACATGGACGCTCCTGACATCGAAGGGGGCGAAGGTCGGATGCCATCCCATGGTGACCACGGACATCGCCTGCGCGCACCACCCTCAGGGGTGTTGCGACCGCACGGTCGGTCGGGCACCATCGAGGAACCGGGCAAACAGCGCCCGGTGCGACACGGGAGCGACCATGACCGACACGAGGAGCACGGAGAACGCGGCTGTCCGAGGGGCGGAACGGGGGATGGCCCTCACCCGTCGCGAGGAGAAGGACTCGATGACCGCGGCCTCGCGACCTGGCCCGGCCGGTCCGCTCGGGGCGGGCGCCCGCGACGGCGCCCGGCCGCCGTCGGGTCCCACCAACCGCCGGCGCGCGGTCGTCGAGGTCGCCAGCCGCATGTTCGCCGAGCGCGGCTACCGCGGTACGAGCCTCCGGGAGATCTCGGCCGAGGTGGGGATCTCCCATCCCGGATTGCTGCACTACTTCGCCTCGAAGGACGCGCTGCTCGCCGCCGTCGTCGGCGAGATCGAGCAGCGCGCCCAGAGCGCGATCGACCGGCTGCTCGAGGGCGATCGGGGCGTGGCGGAGGAACTCATCCGGCAGGGGCTGGTCGACGATCCCGAGCACCGTCAGCTGGTGGCGGTCCTGTGCACCGAGGCGATCGGGCACGACCACCCGTTGCGGCTGCGCATCGCCCGGCTGCGGCGCGTCTACGAGCGTCTCGCCGAGCACGCGCTGCGCCGGTGCGCCGAGGACGGTCTGCTCGATCCGCGCGTCGACATCGAGTGGGCCTCGCGCGTGCTCGTGTCCACCTCGCTCGGGCACGCCACCCGTGAGGCGACGATCGGTGACATCCAGCCGGCCACCGCCGGGACGACCGCGCCGGACTGCGCGACGCTGCTCGCCATGCTGCGGGCCTAGCGGTCCTCGACCATCAGGGTGCGCCGGTCCTACCGCAGCAACCGGTCCATCCGGCGGTCGCTCAGCCGCCTGCCGCCCGTCTGGCACGTGGGGCAGTACTGCAGCGAGGTGTCCGCGTAGGAGACCTCCGCGATCGTGGTCCCGCACACGGGGCATGGCTCGCCGGCGCGGGAGTGCACGCGCAGTCCGCGCTTCTTGGCGGCCTTGATCCGCTCGGGCGGCAGCCCCTCGAGCGCGTCGTGCGCCGCGGCCAGTACGTCGCGCATCGCCTCTCTTGGACGTCCCCGCCTCGCGCAGGTCGAAGCCGACGCCCGAGGCGAAGCGCACCCGCAGCCCGAGCGGGCCCCGGCCCATCCGCACCGCCGTGGCCGGCACGCGGTCGTGCCAGACGAGCCAGCCGGCGCGCGCGAGCCGGCACACGAGCTCGAGGTCGCCGAGGGTGAGGACGAGGGCCTTGCCCACGCGGGAGACGCCGTCGAGCGTCCGGCCGGCGAGGGCCGAGAGCGGCGGGTCATAGGTCTTCAGGAGGCTCAGCTCGGCGAGCTCGGCCCGCTCGATCATCTGGCCGACGGCCCGCTCGCGCAGGAAGCCCACGAGGGCGTCGACCTCGGGCAGCTCCGGCATCGCACCAGTATGCGCCCGGGCCTGCGCGGTTCAGGCCTCCACGAGAACCGTGAAGGGCCCGTCGTTGACGAGGGAGACGCGCATGTGGGCGCCGAAGCGACCGGTCGCCGCCTCGACCCCGCGCTCGCGGATCGCCGCCACGACGGCGTCGACGAGGGGCTCGGCGACGGATCCGGGCGCGGCCTGCGTCCAGGAGGGTCGGCGCCCCTTGCGGGTCTGGCCGTAGAGCGTGAACTGCGAGACCACGAGCACGGCCGCGCCCGCCTCGGCGACCGAGCGCTCGCTCTCGAGGATCCTCAGCTCGCAGACCTTGCGCGCGATCGTCGCGACCTGCTCGGGCCCGTCCTCGTGCGTCACGCCGAGCAGCACGAGCAGTCCCTCGCCGTCGATCGCGCCGACCGTCTCGCCGTCGACCTCGACGCTCGCGGAGTCGACCCGCTGGAGCACGGCCCTCACGGCCGGCCCCCGGGGATCGTGCCGAGGCGCCGCTCCTGGGTCGGCGCGTCCCGATCGGAGGAGGGATCCGGCACCGGTCCGCTGTGTGCGGGTGGTCGGGCCGCGATGCGGGAGGACGGCGCCTGCGGCATCGGCGGGAAGCTTGCGTCGCTCCGGGCCGGCGGCACGTGCTGCTCGGGCCGGCCGCTCGCCGCGAGCGACCGGGCGTGCGCCGCCCAGCGCTCGGCGACGCGGACGATCGCCTCGGTCGCGGCCTCCCAGGCGGCCTCCTGCTGCCGGTGCGGGCCCGTGGCCAGGCTCAGCACCACCCCGGCGGCGCGCAGCGAGAGCTCCTGGGGATCCACGCGGTCGGCGAAGGCGGCGCCCCACTGGGTGATCGCCCGCTCGACCCGGCCATGCACCTCGGGGGCGATACGGCCCGTGGCGCCGTAGTCGGCGAGCACGCTCAGGTGCGCGAGCAGGCAGGCGAGGTCGTCGGCGCGACGCCCCGGCCCCACTGTGTCGATGTCGAGCAGGCCCACCACGCGGCCTCCGTCGACGAACACCTGGGCCTCGTAGAAGTCGCCGTGGACGACGTCGTGAGGGCGCAGCCCGATGCGCCGGTCGACGTCGGCGAGGCCCGCCCGGATCGCGCCCACGAGCGCATCGAGCCGGGATCCGAGTGCCGGCACCGAGGAGCCGACGATCCCGGCGTAGAACGCGGCCGAGTCGGTCCACGGGGCGCGCAGGGGAGCGGTGTAGAGCGAGGCGGGCAGGCGATCGAGCAGGGCGACCAGGTCCTCGGCCCGGCAGGCGGCCGCGCCCTCCTCGAGCACCGCGCGCGCGAGCGGTCGCCCCGGCAGCTCCGCGAGCACGACGAGCCCCTCGTGGTGCGCGAGCACGGCGGGCACGGGGACCCCCGCCGAGGCCAGATGCTGATGTCGCTCGACGATCTCACCGCTGCGGTGAGGCTGCATCACCTTGAGGTACACGGCCGCCCGGGCGAGCTGCACCCGCAGCACGGCGCGGCGCCCGGGGCGGTACGAGACGACGTCGAGGGGCAGTGCGGTCCCCGGCGCGGCTCCCGTCGCGACCCCGAGCTCCTCGAGGGTCGCCCCGACCACATCCGGGTAGCACACGCGCGCGAGCATCGGCAGCCAGGGGTCATTGGGATAGCGCCACACGCGCACCGTGATGTCGCCGTCGGTCATGAGCAGCGACTGCTCGGCGTTGCGCAGGTCCTTCTCGGGCTCACCGATGTGGGCGCTCGCGCCGAACAGCTCCTCGCGCGGCGCGGCATGCGGGCCGTCGAGCTGCGGCCAGGACACGAGCGTGCGGTACAGCGCCTTGGTGGAACGACCGGGGCGATGATCGACGTGGTCGAGCTCCCACGACTGGAGCACACCGCCGGCGTTGGAGACGGCCGAGCCGAGGAGACCGCCGGCCTCCGGACCCGTGAGCAGCTCCGAGCCGTCGAGGGATTGCGACATGGGTCGTTTCTACCAGGCGGGCGGTCCCGGCACCCAACGCGAGGACTCGCCGCGGAGCGGTTCCCATCCGTCCCCGTTCGCGACCTACCATGTGGTCATGGCTGATTCCGACACCACGTCCGCTTCCGGCCCCCAGCCCGCGAGGAGGACCCCGCAGAACCTGCTGGGGAT
>DAMDHZ010000156.1:0-1041 GCA_032101665.1 Brachybacterium sp.
GACGACGTGCCCGCAGTCTTCTTCGACGATGCGGAACTCTTCGACGACGCCGACTTCTTCGTCGATGCAGTCTTCTTCGTCGTTCCCGAGCGCTTTCCTGCGCCGCCCGATGCCCCCGCCGACGACTCGCTCTTCTTCGTGCTCGCTCCCCCGCGTCTGGCGAGGCTTCCCTCGAGCGCGTCCATGAGGCTCAGCACGGTGCCGCCCGAGCCGGAGCCGCCCTTCTTGTCGTCCCCCTCGGGCTTCCGGCCGAAGGTCGCGGCGGTGTCGAGGGCGTCGCCCTGTTCGAGCTTGTCGTCGATGAGCTCGCGCAGCTCCTCCTGGTACTCGTCGGTGAACTCCTCGGGATGGAAGTCGCCCGCGAACTGGTCCACGAGCGCCGCCGCCATCGTCTTCTCCTTGTCCGTGACCTTGGCCCGCGAGTTCACGGCCGGGAAGTCGACCTCGCGCACGTCCTCGGGCCACCGCAGGGTCTGCAGCAGGAGCAGCTTGCCGTGCGCGCGCAGCACGCCCAGGTGGGTCTTGGAGCGTAGCGTGAAGCGGACCACGGCGGTCAGCTCGCTGTCGACGAGCGTGGAGCGCAGCAGCAGGTAGGACTTCGGGGACTTGGCCACGGGCTCGAGGAAGTAGGCGGTGCCCAGCAGGATCGGGTCGATCTGCTCGCCGGGCACGAACTGGACCACCTCGACCTCGTCGTTGTCCTCGGCGGGCAGAGCGTCGAGCTCCTCGTCGGTGAGGATCACCGTCTTGTCACCGTCGTCATAGGCCTTGTCGATGTGCTCGTAGTCGATGATGCGGTTGCAGACGTCGCAGCGGCGCTCATAGCGGATCCGCCCGCCGTCGTCGTCGTGGACCTGGTGGAAGGAGACGTCGTGGGATCGGGTCGCGCTGTACAGCTTGACCGGGACCCCCACGAGGCCGAACGAGATCTCACCGCTCCAGATGGCACGCATGGCCCCATTGAACCCGTCGACGTCGTGGCTGACCAGGGCCGCAGGCGCGGCGGACCGGCCGGTCGCACGGGCGCGGCCACGCCGATGT
>DAMDHZ010000156.1:1051-4243 GCA_032101665.1 Brachybacterium sp.
GTGCTCGGCAATGGTGTCGCGGACGCGCCCCGCGGCCGCCTACTCGGCTCCTGTGTCACGGAAGGGACGCTGGTGATGTGCACTGGTCATATCGCCACAGCACATCACCAGCGTCCCTTCCGTGACCATCGCCCCGGGTACACGAATCCGCCATCACCCGGAACGTTCCCGGCGCCGCTCCTGCTCCTGCTCCTGCTGTCCGCGAACCGCGCCTCCACACGTCTCCCACTCACCGCCCGTCCGTCTTCGCACGCCCTTTTTCCGCATCGCCCCCTAGACCACCCGGTCGAGCGCGTGACGCACCGTATGCCCTGCGGCACAGTGGGGCCATGGCACAGCAACAGCAGCAGATCGAGGTGGACGGTCACCGGCTGAGGCTCTCGCATCTCGACAAGGTGTTCTATCCCTCGACGGGCACCACGAAGGCCGAGGTCATCGACTACTACCGCCGCGTGGCGGGCGTGATGGTGCCCCAGGCGACGCGGCGGCCCGCCACGCGCAAGCGCTGGGTGGACGGGGTCGGGACCGCGGACGCCCCCGGCAAGGTCTTCTTCCGCAAGGACCTCGAGGACTTCGCACCGGACTGGGTGCCGCGCGAGGACATCGAGCACAAGGAGGGCACGTCGACCTACCCGCTCGTCGACGAGCCGGCCGTGCTCGTGTGGCTCGCCCAGCTCGCGGCGCTCGAGATCCACACCCCGCAGTGGCGCTTCGGGGCGCGCGGGAAGCCCCGGAACCCGGACCGCCTGGTGCTCGACCTCGATCCGGGCGAGGGCGCATCCCTCGCCGACTGCGCCGAGGTGGCCTTCTGGTGCCGCGAGATCGTCGAGGGGATGGGCATGGAGGCCTTCCCCGTGACGAGCGGGTCCAAGGGCATCCACCTGTACGCGCCGCTCGACGGGTCGGCCACGTCCGACGAGGTGGACGAGGTGGCCCATCGTCTCGCCGCCGCGCTCGCGGACGACCATCCCGACCGTGTGGTCAGCGAGCAGCGCAAGACGCTGCGGCGGGGCAAGGTGCTCGTCGACTGGTCGCAGAACAACGGCCACAAGACGACCGTGTGCCCGTATTCGCTGCGCGGGCGGCTGCGGCCGACGGTCGCCGCGCCGCGCACTTGGGAGGAGCTCGAGGACCCGAAGCTCGCCCAGCTCGAGTTCCCGGAGGTGCTCGAGCGGGTCGAGAGCGGGGACGACCCGATCGCGGTGCTCGGTCTGCACGACGGCGCCTCGGGCGCGAAGCGCGGCGGCTCCGGTCGGAAGGGCGGCGACTCGGGCAGGAAGGGCGGCGGCTCGGGGACGGCGCCCGCCACGGCATCGGCGGCCGAGGCGCGCGACCGTCTCGAGGTCTACCGCTCCAAGCGCGACGCCTCCAGGACCCCGGAACCGGTCCCGGAGAAGGGTGAACGTCCCGTCCCGGGTGATGTGCCGATGTTCGTCGTCCAGGAGCACCACGCCTCCCATCTGCACTGGGACTTCCGACTCGAGCACGACGGGGTGCTTGTCTCCTGGGCCGTCCCCAAGGGCCCGCCGCTCGAGATCGACGACAACCGCCTCGCCGTGCAGACGGAGGACCACCCCCTGGCCTACGGCACCTTCGAGGGCACGATCCCCCAGGCCGAGTACGGCGGCGGCACGGTCGAGATCTGGGACACCGGTGCCATCGAGGTCGAGAAGTGGCGCGACGGCAAGGAGGTCATCGTCGTCTGCCACGGCCGCGACGACGGCGGTCTGGGCGGCGTGCCGCGGCGCTTCGCCTTCATCCACACCGGCCACATGGGCGGCAAGAAGTCCGCGAAGGACGAGCAGAACTGGCTCCTGCACCTGATGAAGGACCAGCCCGACGCCGACACGCCCGCACCGGCGCCCGTCGCGGGGCGGACGGGGGCAACGGGCTCGTCGGCGCCGCGCTCGCGTGACGGCGCTGCCTCCGATGACGGCGGTCACCGCGGCTCCAGCCGACGAACCGACAGGACGGCACATGACACCGGCCTGAAGGGCGCGTCCGACACCCGCCTCGACGAGGACCCCGGTGACGTGCCGTGGCCGCTGTCTCCCATGCTCGCGACCCTCGGCTCTCGCGCCGACATCGACGAGGACGAGTGGGCCTTCGAGATGAAGTGGGACGGGGTGCGCGCCGTCTGCGCGGTCACCGCCGACGGTGTCGCGGTCGCCAGTCGCAGCGGCAAGGACATGACCGTCACCTTCCCCGAGCTCGCCGAGCTCGCCGACGCGGTCCACGAGGACGTCCGCGCGGCGGGCACGACGATCCTCGACGGCGAGGTGGTCGCGCTCGACGCGCACGGCCGGCCGTCGTTCTCCCATCTGCAGCGTCGCCTCGGGCTCACCCGGGAGGCCGACGTCGAGCGCGTGCGCGAGGGCACGCCGGTCACGCTCATGGTCTTCGACATCCCGTATCGCGGCGGCGAGTCGCTGCTGCGCACCCCCTACCGCGAGCGGCGGGACGCGCTGTTCGACGCCGTCTCACCCACCGAGCACGTGCAGCTGCCGCACGCCGATCACGGCGACGTGGACCATGCCGTCGGCGTGAGCAAGGAGCTGCAGCTCGAGGGGGTCATGGCCAAGAAGGAGACGAGCGTCTACCTCGCGGGCAAGCGCACGCGCACCTGGATCAAGCTCAAGAACGAGCGCCACCAGGAGGTGGTCGTGATCGGATGGCGCCATGGCAAGGGCGCCCGCGCGGGTGGAATCGGCTCCCTGCTGATCGCCGTCCCGGGCGGCGACGGGACGCTGCACTACGCGGGACGCGTCGGCACCGGCTTCAGCGACCGGAACCTCGACGAGATCGCCGCGAAGCTGCGGTCGCGCGCCCGCAGGACCCCGCCCGTCGACGACGTCCCCGCCGCGGACCGTCGCGACGCCGAGTGGGTGCGCGCGGACCTGGTGGGCGAGGTCCGCTACACCGAGCGCACCGACGACGATCGCCTGCGCCACCCCACCTGGCGCGGCTGGCGCCCGGACAAGGACGCCTCCGAGGTGAGCTGGGAGGGCTGAGGGCGGGGCGGGCCGGGCCGGCCTATCCGACGCCCCGCCTCGGTTCGCGTCCGCTGGGGGACCGTGAGAGCGCCCTCACGGTCCCCAGCAGGCACAAGCCGCCCGAGTAGCCCTGCCTGTCCCCGCTCAGCCGCGGCCCATGAACGTGATCTGCGTGGTCGTGTCCATCCGATGCAGGAAC
>DAMDHZ010000157.1:0-4208 GCA_032101665.1 Brachybacterium sp.
CGACCTGGCCAAGAAGGAGCTCGTCTCCCGGGCCAAGCTGGACGAGGACGACATCGCCAAGGGCGGCCTGCGCATCGTCACGACGGTCGACCAGAAGTACCAGGAGGCGATGATCGAGGCGATCGCCGACCGGGGCGCCGCCGAGGACATCGAGGGTGCGCAGACCGGCATGTCCGCGGTCGAGCACGGCGGCGACCTCGACTTCTCCGGGGGCCGCACCGTGGGGTCGACGTTCCTCGATCACGCCTTCACCGATCTCGAGCGGTCCGACGGGCAGGCCCGGGTCGCCCTGACCGACCCCGCCGGAACCGGCGTCGAGGTCCTGTTCGACGAGCGCTGCCCGTGGGTCCAGGTCCATACGGGCGACCGCCCGGAGCCCGAGAACCATCGCAAGGGCATGGCGGTCGAGCCGATGACCTGCCCGCCGGACGCATTCCGCAGCGGCACGGACGTGGTGCGTCTCACATCCGGATCGCAGCATCGCGCCGCCTGGACCATCCGAGGTTTCTGATCCGGCGACCGCGAGCATGGGAAAACCCCCGGGAGATTCCTCCCGGGGGTTTTTCGAACCGCGCCATCGATCAGTGCGCGGCCTCATATGCGGAGCGGACCTCGCTCGCGATGCGGCCGCGGTCGGAGACCGTGTAGCCGTTCTCGCGCGCCCACTCGCGGATGCGCGCCGTCTCCTCGGGCGAGGTGGCCGAGGACGAGGCGCTGCGGGTCGTGCGGCGCCCGCTCACACGACGGGCCTTGCCCGTCCACGAGCCGATCTCCTCGCGGAGACGCTGGGCGTTGTCCGCCGTCAGATCGATCTCGTAGCCCACACCGTCGAGCGAGAAGGAGACGGTCTCGTCGGCCTTGGAGCCGTCGACGTCGTCGATCAACTCGACGAAGGTCTTTCGTGCCATGAAGGAATCACTCCTCGAGAGGGCTGGCGGCGCCAGCTATTGGGTGATGCTGTCGACATTACCGTACTCCTCCCGACGCATTCTTGGCGAATTGACCCGTCACGCCCTGTGACCCACCGAATGTGGATTGTTCTCTCAGGAAGGGGATGCCGGAGAAGTCGATCCCGCGTCGGGATGCGCGGCGGCATATTCGCGTTCCGCCTCACGTTCCGCTTCGCGTTCGTGACGGTCTGCCCGCAGGATCGCGCGCATCGCGAACCAGAACAGGAGGCCCACGCAGATCGGCGGAACCAGGGAACCCAGTTCGTACAGCCAGTCGATGTGACCCATCAATTGCTCCCGTGCTTGACGAGGGGGAAGAGGATGGTCTCACGGATTCCACGTCCCGTGAGGGCCATGAGCAGGCGATCGATCCCCATGCCCATGCCGCCCGTCGGTGGCAGAGCGTACTCCATGGCCTCGAGGAAGTCCTCGTCCAGGCGCATCGCCTCGTCGTCCCCCTGGGCGGCCAGGCGGGCCTGCTGCTCGAAGCGCTCGCGCTGGATGACGGGGTCCACGAGCTCGGAGTACCCCGTCGCGAGCTCGAAGCCGCGCACGTACAGGTCCCACTTCTCGACCACGCCTGGAGCAGAGCGGTGGGCGCGTACGAGCGGGCTCGTCTCGACGGGGAAGTCCATGACGAAGGTGGGGCGCCAGAGGGCGTCGCCCACCCGGTGCTCGAAGAGCTCCTCGACGAGCTTGCCGTGGCCGTACCGGGGATGGTCGAGGTCGAGGCCGAGCTCGCGGGCGATGGCCCGCAGCGTGGGGACCGTCGTCTCGGGGGTGATCTCGCGGCCCAGGGACTCCGAGAGCGATCCGTAGACGGTGATCTGGTCCCAGGTCCCGGAGAGGTCGTACTCGCTGCCGTCGGCGAGGGTCACGGTCTCGGAGCCCGTCGCGCGCCGCGCCGCCTCCTGGACGAGCTCCCGGGTGAGCGCGCCGATCGTCGAGTAGTCGCCGTAGGCCTGGTAGGCCTCGAGCATCGCGAACTCGGGCGAGTGGGTCGAGTCGGCGCCCTCGTTGCGGAAGTTGCGGTTGATCTCGAAGACGCGCTCGAGGCCGCCCACCGCGGCGCGCTTGAGGAACAGCTCGGGGGCGATCCGCAGGAACAGGTCCATGTCGAACGCGTTCATGTGGGTCACGAACGGCCGCGCCGCCGCGCCCGACGGGATCGCCTGGAGCATGGGGGTCTCGACCTCGACGAACTCGCGCTCCTCGAAGCTCGCGCGCAACGAGCGCATGACGGTCGAGCGCAGCCGCACCATCTCGCGCGCCTCCGGACGCACGATGAGGTCGACGTAGCGCCGACGCACGCGGGACTCCTCGGAGAGGTCGGCGTGCAGGACCGGGAGAGGCCGCACGGCCTTGGAGGCCATCTGCCAGGCGTCCGCGAACACCGAGAGCTCGCCGCGCCGAGAGGCGCCGATGCGGCCGTGGAAGAAGACGTGGTCGCCCAGGTCCACCTCGGCCTTGAAGTGCGCGAGACGCTCCTCGCCGACGGCGGCGCGGCTCAGCATGATCTGCAGGCGCTCTCCCGCACCGTCCTGGATCGTCGCGAAGCACAGCTTGCCGGTGTTGCGGACGAAGACGACGCGCCCGGCGACGCCCGCGACCTCGTCGGTCTCCTCCCCGGCGGCGAGGTGTCCGTACGTCGCGCGGATGTG
This sequence comes from Brachybacterium sp., assembly GCA_032101665.1. GTDB lineage: Bacteria > Actinomycetota > Actinomycetes > Actinomycetales > Dermabacteraceae > Brachybacterium. The sequence continues at coordinate 2,612 of DAMDHZ010000157.1, forward strand.
TGCGATCGTCTCGGTCACGGGGACGGAGACCGGGTAGGCCTCGTCCCCGCGCTCGAGCAGGCGCTCCCGCTTGGCCCGGCGGACGGCGATCTGGTCGGAGGTGTCGACGTCGTCGTCGTGGTCGGGGCGCTGGGCGTCGTTCATGCGTGCGATTGTCTCAAAGCGAGCGCCCCGACCGCGGGTCGGGGTCGCTCACGCCTCTGTCGACTCCACCACAGTGGAGTCGAGCAGACGGGTTCCCTCGACGCGCGCGGCGAGCACCACGAGTACCGGGCCGCGGTGCTCGGGACCGATCTGCGCGAACGTGGTGGGATCGACCGTGCTCGCATAGTCCCACGCGACGCCGGGGGCGTCCCGCTCCGAGCGCAGAGCCGCGAGGATGCGGGACATGCTCGGGGCGGCCGCCTCGGCGGCGCGCACCGTGCGGGACAGGGCCAGGGCGTCGCGCCGGCCGTCGTCGCTCAGGTACAGGTTGCGGCTCGAACGGGCCAGTCCCGAGTCCTCGCGCTGGATGGGGACGGCCTCGATGCGCACGGGAACGTCGAGGTCGGCGACCATGCGCTCGAGGATCGCGAGCTGCTGGGCGTCCTTGCGTCCGAACACCGCGACGTCCGGACGGGTGAGGTGGAGCAGCTTGAGCACGACCGTCGCGACGCCCGCGAAATGCGTGGGCCGGGCCGCCCCCTCGAACACCGAGGCGATGGGCCCGAGGGCGACCGACACGACGGGCGGCAGGACCGGGTACATCTCCTCGACGGAGGGGGCGAAGACGAGGTCCGCGAGGCCGTCGACGAGGGCCACGTCGGCCTCGAGGGTCCGCGGGTAGGCGTCGTAGTCCTCGCCCGGGGCGAACTGCAGGGGGTTGACGAAGTCGGTGACGATCACCGAGCCGTCCTCCCCCGCGACCTCGCGCGCGCGGCGCACGAGCTGCAGGTGGCCGTCGTGCAGGGCGCCCATCGTCATCACGACGACCACGGGACCCGGCATGGTCTCGCGCGCGGTGCGGAGCTGGGCCGTGCTGGTGACGAGAGTGGTCACGCGTCGTCCTCCTGGGTGCGCGGATCGGGCGCAGACAGGATGTCACGGATCACGGCGGCGTCGTGCGCGGGCAGGCCGGCGCGGGCGAGGGCCGCGAGCGCGAGCGCACGGTAGGTCGCCTCCGTGTCCCGCGGCGGGGTCCAGGTCGCCGCGGACTCGGCCTCGGCGATCGCGGCGAGGTGCGCCGCGACGGTCCCGGCGTCCCCACGCAGGACGGGCCCCGTGAGCGCCCCCGCGCCCCGGCGCAGAGCCTCCTCGAGCGCGGCACCGAGCAAGGGGCGCAGATAGGCGCCGGGGTCGTCGATCCCGATGTCGGCCAGCAGGTCGCGTGCCTGGGCGACGAGCACGGTGAGGTGGTTGGCGCCGTGGGACAGCGCGGCGTGGTACTGGGCGCGGTCCGCCTCGGCGACGGGCACCGGCTCCCCGCCCATCTCGACCACGAGCGCCTGGGCGATCGCCTCGGCGGCGCCGCGCGCGGTGACCGCCATGGGGCAGCCGATCAGACGCGGCAGGTCCGCGGCGGTGCCCGTGAACGTCATCGCCGGGTGCAGGGCGATCA
>DAMDHZ010000158.1:0-4186 GCA_032101665.1 Brachybacterium sp.
CCTGCCACCCGTTCTACACGGGCAAGCAGAAGATCCTCGACACCGGTGGCCGCGTCGCCCGCTTCGAGGCGCGCTACGGCAAGAAGAACGCCGCCAAGTAAGCATTCGCCACGACGCCGGCGGCCCCGCCCAGGGGCCGCCGGCGTCGTCGCATCCGGTCGCCGAGGACAAAGGAGCTGAGGACGATGGAGGGTCTCGACGCGCTCGTGCGCGAGCACGCCGAGCTCGAACGGCGGCTGGCCGATCCCGCCCTGCACGCCGACGCCACGGCCGCGCGCCGCGCGGGACGCCGCTACGCCGAGCTCGCGCCGATCGTGCGGATCGCCCGGGAGCTCGCCGCGGCGCGCGAGGACCTGACCACGGCGCGCGAGCTGGGCGCCGAGGACCCCGAGCTCGCCGGGGAGGCCGAGGCCCTCGCGGCGCGCTGCGTCGATCTCACCGGCGAGCTCGAGGAGCTGCTCGCACCGCGCGACGCGGACGATGGCCGGGACGTGATCCTCGAGGTCAAGGCCGGCGCGGGCGGCGAGGAGTCGGCCCTGTTCGCCGCCGAGCTCGTGCGCATGTACCGGCAGTACGCGACCGCGCAGGGCTGGGCCACCGAGGTCATCACCTCCTCGGACAGCGAGCTTGGGGGATTCAAGGACGCGACCGTCTCGATCCGCGCCACGGGCAGCCCCGCCCCCGCCGACGGGGTGTGGGCGCACCTGAAGTACGAGGGCGGGGTGCACCGCGTGCAGCGGGTCCCCGTCACCGAGTCCCAGGGCAGGATCCACACCTCCGCGGTGGGCGTGCTCGTCATGCCCGAGGCCGACGAGACCGACGAGGCCGAGCTGCTCGCCGACCAGCTGGCCCCCGCGAACCTCCGCATCGACGTGTTCCGCTCCTCCGGTCCCGGAGGCCAGAGCGTCAACACGACCGACTCGGCCGTGCGCATCACCCATCTGCCCACGGGCATCGTGGTGTCGTGCCAGAACCAGAAGAGCCAGCTGCAGAACAAGGAGTCCGCCCTGCGGATCCTGCGGTCGCGCCTGCTCGAGGCGCTGCACGCCGCGCAGGACGCCGAGGCCTCCGCCGCGCGGCGCTCGCAGGTGCGCACCGTCGACCGCTCCGAGCGCATCCGCACCTACAACTTCCCCGAGAACCGGATCGCCGACCATCGCACGGGCTACAAGGCCAACAACCTCGACCAGGTGCTCGCGGGCGACCTCGGACCCGTGATCCGCAGCGCCCAGGACGCCGACCGCGCCGCCCTGCTCGCGAGCGCGCAGGAGCGTGGATGACCGCCGCGGGCGACGAACCGGCCCGTGTCCGCCTGCGCACGGCCCTCGCGACCACGACCGCCCGTCTCGCGGGCGCCGGGATCGTCTCGGCGAGCGTCGACGCGCGTGCCCTGCTCTCCCGCGCCGCCCGCGCGAGCGGTCCGCTGGTCCTGCTCGACGAGCTGCCCGAGGACTTCGAGACCGAGCTCGAGACCCTCGCCGCCCGCCGCGAACGGCGTGAGCCCCTCCAGCTGATCCTCGGGAGTGCGCCGTTCCGCCACCGCGAGCTGCGGGTGTGCCCGGGCGTGTTCATCCCGCGGCCCGAGACCGAGGTCGCCATCGACGTGCTCCTGGCCCATGCCGCGGCGTCCCCGGTGCAGCGCGTGGTGGACCTGTGCACGGGCAGCGGCGCCCTCGCGGCCGCCGTCGTCGACGAGCTGCCGGCCGTGGACGTCGTCGCCGTCGAGCTCGACGAGACCGCCGCCGCGCTGGCCGCCGAGAACCTCGCCGCGGCCGCGCGCCCGGGCGCCCCAGGCACCGCGACCGTGCGCCGTGCCGACGTGACCGATGCCGGTGCCCTCGCCGATCTGCGCGGGGTCGACGCCGTGCTGTCGAACCCGCCCTACATCCCGCCCGACGCGGTGCCGCGCGAGGCGGAGGTCACGGCGTGGGACCCGGCCGCGGCCCTCTACGGCGGGGGAGCGGACGGCCTCGAGGTGCCGCGCGCAGTGATCGCGCGCGCGGCCGAGATGCTCGCCGCGGGAGGCCTGCTCGTGATGGAGCACGCCGATTCCCAGGGCGCCGCCGCGCGCGCCCTCGCCGAGGCCCACGGCGCCTTCGAGGACGTGCGCACCGTGCGCGACCTCGCCGGGCGTGACCGGTTCCTCGCGGCCCGCCGACGACCCGCACCGCGAAGCACCACCCCGGAAGTGAGAAACTGAGCCGGTGAGCGTCCATGACACCAAGAGCGACGAGACCCGCGACGCGGCCCTGACGGCCGCCCTCGACGCGGTCCGCGCCGGCCAGCTGATCGTCCTGCCCACCGACACCGTCTACGGGATCGGCGCCGATGCCTTCCAGCCCGAGGCCGTCCAGGCCCTGCTCGAGGCCAAGGGCCGCGGACGGGACGTGCCGCCACCCGTGCTGGTCGGCGACCCGGCCGTGCTGATGGCGCTCGCGGTCGACGTGCCCGAGTACGCCGAGCGCCTCGCCGAGGAGTTCTGGCCGGGCGCCCTCACCCTGATCCTGACCGCTCAGCCCACGCTGGGATGGGACCTGGGGGAGACCCGCGGCACCGTCGCCCTGCGCATGCCCGACGACGAGGTCGCGCTCGAGCTGCTGCGCCGCACCGGCCCGCTCGCCGTCTCGAGCGCCAACCGCCACGGCAAGGACGCGGCCCTGACCGTGCTCGACGCCGCGACCCAGCTCGGCGACAGCGTCGAGGTCTACCTCGACGGCGGCACCGCCCGCCTCGGCACCTCCTCGACGATCATCGACACGACGGTCGAGCCCGCCGAGATCGTGCGCGAGGGGGCGCTCACGCGCGAGGAGATCGTCGCCGCCGTCGGCGACATCTTCACCGCCCCCGAGCCCGAGGAGCCCGCCGAGGCCGGGACGGCGGACAGCGCGTCCGAGGCTGCCGGCGCAGTCGAGAGCGCTGCTGCCGACACGCCTCCGGAGGCCGAGGGGACGGTCGAGCCCGCGGAGCCCTCGCCCGCCCCCGCGCTCGACCTGCCCCGCGAGGGCGCCGAGGGCCGCGCCGGGTGAGGATCTACCTCTTCGTCCTGCTGATCGCGGCCGCGGTGACCTTCCTGTGCACCCCGGCGGCGCGGCTCCTCGCACGCCGCGCCGGAGCCATGACAGCAGTGCGTTCGAGGGACGTGCACGATTCCGTGACCCCGCGCCTGGGCGGCGTGGCCATGCTCGCGGGCGTGCTCGCGGCGATGCTGATCGCCCGCCGTATCCCCTTCCTCGCGGGTCTGTTCGACGAGAGCGACCAGGCCTGGGCCATCGTCGTGTCCGCGACGCTCGTGTGCCTCGTGGGTGCGGCCGACGACAAGTGGGACCTCGACTGGGTCACCAAGCTCGCGGGCCAGGCGCTCGCGGCCTTCGTCCTGGCCTGGCAGGGCGTGCAGTTCACGTCGCTCCCCATCGGCGGGCGCACCCTGCTCTCGCCGACCACCCTGCTCGTCCTGACCGTGCTGGTGGTGCTGGTGTCGATGAACGCCGTCAACTTCGTCGACGGTCTCGACGGCCTCGCCGCGGGGGTGATGGCGATCGGCGGGAGCGCGTTCTTCGTCTATGCCTACATGCTCACGCGCACCGTGAGCACGACCGACTACTCCTCCCTCGCGGCGCTCATCACGGCGATCCTGATCGGCATCTGCCTCGGCTTCCTCCCGCACAACCTGACGCGCGCCCGCATCTTCATGGGGGACAGCGGCTCGATGCTGCTGGGCCTGCTGCTGGCCGCGTCCTCGATCACGGTGACCGGGCAGATCGACACCGCCCGCATGAGCGGGGCCGACCTGTTCGCGCAGTTCCTGCCGATCCTGCTGCCGATCGGGGTCATGTTCATCCCCTTCCTCGACTTCGCGCTCGCGGTCATCCGCCGCGTCGGCTCGGGCCGCAGCCCCTTCCAGGCCGACGCGATGCACCTGCACCACCGCCTGCTGGGGCTCGGCCACACCAAGGCCGGCGCCGTGTGGATCATGTACACGTGGTCGGTCGTCGTGTGCGCGGGCCTCATCCTCCCGGTGATCGCCCCCGCCCACGCCGTGATCGCGTTCTGGGTCCTCGGCATCCTGATCGCGCTCGTGCTGACCTTCGACCCCCTGAACCTGCGCCGTCGGCGCGACCGACACGAGGAGACCGATGAGCTCACGCATTCCTGAGAGCCCCCGCGACGGCGCCGAGGAGGACCTCGG
>DAMDHZ010000159.1:0-4177 GCA_032101665.1 Brachybacterium sp.
CGCGATGGTCGCCTACCAGGGGCAGATGGACTTCTCCTACCAGGGCTCGGGCGGCGGCATGAAGCTGCTCAAGAAGATGGCCACGGGCGAGGGTGCGAACATGATGCGCACGCGGGGCAACGGCGAGGTGTTCTACGCCCGCCGCGCCCACGACATCTTCCTGCTGCAGCTCGAGGGCGACGCGCTCACCCTGAACACCTCGAACATGCTCGCCTTCGATGCCTCGATCCAGTGGGACATCCGCTCCCTCGGCGGCGCGGGCATCATGGCCGGCGGGCTGTTCAACCTGCTGCTGCAGGGCCACGGCATGGTGGCCGTGACCTCCGACGGGCCGCCCATGCTGCTGGACTGCTCGCAGCAGCCGACGTACGTCGACCCGCAGGCGGCCGTGTGCTGGTCCGCGAACCTGCAGCCGCAGCTCAAGAACGACTTCAAGTTCGGCTCGCTCATCGGTCGTGGCTCGGGCGAGTCCTTCCAGCTGGCCTTCCACGGCCCCGGCTTCGTCGTGGTCCAGCCGTCCGAGGGCCTGCCGGCAGGCCAGGCCGGCTGAGTCGGGGCGAGGCTCGGCCTCGCAGGCCCCACGAGCCGGAGGAGCCGGACGCGGCCGCTCTCGCAGCGCGCGGCCCGGGACCTCGATCCCCCACGCGCTCGCCGACCACCACCTAGACTTCTGGGGTCACGAGGCCCGGCGCGCCGACGCGCCCGGAGAGCTCGTCCCCTGTCGATCGTGCTCGCGCGGCGGCTTCGTGCGTCCCTCGCCCCTGCCCTCACGGGCCCGTCGAAAGCCGTTACCTCCCCATGACTGACCTCACCCCCAAACTCGTCATCCCGACGCCGGCCGCCATGGCGGCGGCGACGGAGGACGCGATGCTCGCCAAGGCCACCAAGCCCTGGTTCGAGATGTTCCTGCTCTCCCTGACCGGCGGCGCGTTCATCGCGCTGGGCTTCATCTTCTTCGTGACCTCCCAGCAGGGTCTCGGGGCGCCGTTCCCGGTGGGGCCGGCCAAGGTGCTCGGCGGCGTCGTCTTCAGCGTCGGCCTGATGCTCGTGGTCGTCTCGGGATCAGACCTCTTCACCGGCACCACGATGACCGTGATGCCGCTGCTGTCCAAGCGTCTCGGAGCCGGTCGCTGGATCGGTCACTGGGTCGTCTCGCTGGTGGGCAACTTCATCGGCTCCGTGGTCGTCGCCCTGCTCGTGCTGTGGGCGGGCACCCCGTCGACGAACAAGAGCGCCTGGGGCCTGGTGGTCCTCAACGCGACGCTCGGCAAGGTCACGCTGACCTGGGGCCATGCGTTCTTCCTCGCCATCCTCGCGAACTTCGCCGTGTGCCTTGCGGTGTGGATGGCCAACTCCGGCCGGTCCACCGCCGACAAGGTCCTCGCGATCGTCGGCCCCATCGCCCTGTTCGTGGCGACCGGCTTCGAGCACTCCGTGGCCAACATGTTCATGCTGCCGATGGGCTGGCTCGTCAAGAACTTCGCCCCGGACACCTTCTGGCAGGGCGAGGCGATCACGAAGGCCGGTCTCACGCCCGAGTCCTTCGCGGCCATCACGCCCGGTGCGATCGTGTTCGACAACCTGATCCCGGTCATCCTGGGCAACATCGTCGGCGGCGCGATCTTCGTGGGCGTCTACTTCTGGGCCTGCTACATCCGCCCTGCCCGCAAGGCCGCAGCCGCCGAGGCCTCCGCCGCGGTGGCCGACACCGAGGCCACGCCCGGCCGCTGAGCAGCGAGCGCACTCGCCTTCTCCTGGATGAGCCCGCTGGCGGACCGCAGATCGTCGATCACGGTCCGCCGGCGGGCTCTTCCACCGACGGGGAGCACCCGTCGCTTCTGTCGGCCCCCGCTCCCGCACCTCGCTCCTTCACGTGACCCTTACCGCGTCGGTCGCTCGTGACCGGCTCCTTCAGCAATTTCGCGTATAAGGTGGGACGTAATTCCGCGTCCGGACCATGGCCCCGGCACCGAGCAGCGCGCCGCGTGCGCCGCAGCCGGCCGACGCCTCGGACCGGGCGCGTGACCATGCCGCCATCGGCGCCGCGACCGTCGGCGCCCAGAACAACCCGAGGTGAGATGTTCTCCCCCCAGCCGTTCCGCCTTGCCGTCATCGGAGCCGGGCCCGCCGGCGTCTACGCCGCCGAGACCCTCGCCCGCACGCCGGAGGTGAAGTCCGGTGAGCTCGAGGTCGAGTGCGACATCTTCGACGCGCTCCCCACGCCCTTCGGCCTCATCCGTTACGGCGTCGCCCCTGACCATCCGCGCATCAAGGGCATCATCACGGCCCTGCACCGGATCCTCGGTCGCGGCGACATCCGCTTCATCGGCGACGTCGAGTTCGGGACCGACCTGACCTACGAGGAGCTGCACGAGCGCTACGACGCGGTCATCTTCGCGACCGGCGCGCTCAAGGACGCCGACCTCGACATCCCCGGCATCGACCTCGAGGGCTCCTTCGGCGCCGCGGACTTCGTGGCCTGGTACGACGGGAACCCGGACTATCCCCGCACGTGGCCGCTCACGGCCGCGCACGTCGCGATGATCGGCAACGGCAACGTCGCCCTCGACGCCGCCCGCATGCTCTCGAAGTCGGCCGACGAGCTGCTGCGCACCGAGATCCCCGCCAATGTGTACGACGGGCTCAAGGCCGCGGCCACGACCGACGTGCACGTGTTCGGGCGCCGCGGCCCGGCGCAGACCAAGTTCTCCCCGCTCGAGACCCGCGAGCTGGCCCACCCCCGCGGCGTCCAGATCGTGCTGGACCCGCGCGACTTCGAGCAGATCACCGACGCCGAGCGCGAGGTCATCCGCGCCGACAAGCGGACCGATCAGATCTTCGCGACCTTCGAGGGCTGGCTCACCGAGCAGCAGCGCCGCGAGGCGGCGGGCGAGGAGCCCACCGACGCCCACGGCGGCCCCGTGCAGCGTCGTCTCCACCTGCACTTCTGGCACCGGCCCGTCGAGGTCCTGGGCGAGGACGGCACGGTCGTCGGCATGCGTTTCGAGCGCACCCGGCTCGACGACGGCGGTGCCCTGGTGGGAACCGGCGAGATGGTGGAGTACGACCTGGGCGCCGTCTACCGCGCCGTCGGCTACCACGGCTCCGAGCTGCCCGGCGTGCCCTACGACGCGCGCCGCGGCGTCATCACGAACGAGGCCGGCCGCGTGACCCGCGACATCGGAGAGCCGATCCCCGGGGTCTACGCGAACGGCTGGATCAAGCGCGGCCCGGTCGGCCTGATCGGCGCGACCAAGTCCGACGCCGTCGAGACGATCACGTCCCTCATGACCGACATCACGGAGGGCGCGCTCACGCCGGCCGTCGACCGCGACGTGGACTCGGTGCTGCGCCTGCTGGACGACAAGGGCGTCGCCTACACGACCTGGGACGGATGGATGTCGCTCGACGCCCACGAGGTGGCCCGCGGGGCCGCCGCGACCGACGCCGAGGGCGAGCCCCGTCCGCGTATCAAGGTCGTCGAGCGCGAGGACATGGTGGAGGTCGCCCGCGCCGGGATGAAGGAGACCGCAGCCAGCAACGGTTGAGGTCGGGGCGACGCGCGGCCGTGGGTGATCGCCCGGGCGGGCGAGTGGTGCCCCTCGCCCGCCCCGCGGCGCGGTCACCAGGTGCGGAGCTGGTCCTCGAGCGAGGCGGTGGGGTGGCCGATGAGCGCCTCGAGCTGCTCGCCCGAGGCGTCGAGCAGCCCCTGGCGGCTGTCGGCGGCGAGGGCGACGACGAACGACGCGGTGCCCTCGTCGAGACCGGCCTCGAGCATGGCCTGCTTCTCCTGGTCGTCGGTGAGCGCGCGGTACTCGACGTCGCTGCCGAGCACACGGGACGCGGCGGTCGCGAACTCCTCGAAGGTCCAGGCGTAGGAGCCGGCCAGCTCATAGATCGTGCCGGCGTGGCCGTCCGTGGTGAGCACGACCGCGGCGGCCTCGGCGTAGTCGGCGCGCGGGGCGCTCGCGATCCTCGCGCCGCCCGCCGCGTTGGCGATCACGCCGCGTTCGCGTGCGCTCGCGAAGTCCCCCGCGTAGTTCTCGGTGTACCAGCCGTTGCGCAGGATCGTCGTCGTCAGCCCCGACTCGGCGAGGAGTGCCTCGGTGGCCTTGTGCTCGGGAGCGAGCACATGGGCCGTGTCCGGTGCGTCGAGGAGCGAGGTGTAGACGATCCG
>DAMDHZ010000160.1:0-4109 GCA_032101665.1 Brachybacterium sp.
CGAGAGTTCCTCAAGATCTGATCCAGATAGTCCGCCTGCACCTCTGTAGACGCGCGATCTCCAGGAACGAAGACCAGACTGGAGCCATGAGGAATGAAACGGATCGAGCAGCAGCGATGGTTCTCGTTGTCGAGGACGAAGCCGCTCTGTCGGATGTGGTCCAGGCATACCTCGCCAAGGCCGGTTACGCGACTGCGAGCGCGCGGAGCGGTCCGGAGGCGGTGGAGAAGGCCGACGCCTTGTCGCCGGACGTGATCATCCTTGATCTCGGACTGCCTGGGCTCGACGGTCTGGAGGTGATGCGCAGGATCCGCGCGTTCTCCGACTGCTACGTGCTGATCACGACAGCACGGTCTGAGGAGGTGGATCGCCTGGTGGGCCTGTCGGTAGGCGCGGACGACTACCTCACCAAACCGTTCAGTGTGCGTGAGCTTGTGGCTCGGGTACAGGCCGTGCTGCGCAGGCCCCGTACCGAATCCGGGACGGCGTCATCGGGCACAGTGCGCACGTACGGAGAGCTCGATATCGACACTGCTGCCCAGGAGGTGCGACTCGCCGGCCGGCCACTGCCGCTGACCCCCACCGAGCGGGGACTTCTGATGACCCTGGCGCACAGCCCGGGCCAGGCCTTCAGTCGCCGACAGCTGATGGAAGCCGTCTGGGGCGACTCCTGGATCGGAGATGACCATCTCGTCGATGTGCACATCGCCAACCTCCGCCGGAAGCTCGACGAAACGGCTGAGTCCGCACGGTTCATCACCACGGTGCGCGGTATCGGATACCGGATGGGGAAAGGATGAGCTCGTGACCGCCTCCAGCTCACCTGGTCGAACGGCGCGCCCTGGCACCAGCTTGGCCTCACGCCTGATGATCGGCCAGCTCATCGTGCTGCTCGCCGGTGCCCTCACCATCACGGCGCTAACGGTGATCATCGGGCCCGCTGTCTTCCACTACCACCTGCTCCAGACCGACCTGCCCGTCGGCAGTGCCGAACTCGTCCACATCGAGCGTGCCTACCGTGACGCTCTTGCCCTTGCGCTGGGCGTCGGCCTGGTCGTCTCTCTGTTAGCTGCAGGCCTCGTCACCTGGAATCTGGCGCGACGACTCCGCCAGACGCTTCAGAGCCTTACCTCCGCTGTCGATGAGCTGTCCCGAGGCCACTACTCCACACGCGTGCCCTCCGTCGGAGCCGGGACCGAGCTGGATTCGCTGGCGGCCACGCTCAACGACATGGCTGCACGTCTGGATGCCGTCGAAGAGACCCGACGCCAGCTGCTCGCCGACCTCGCGCATGAGCTGCGCACCCCGATCGCCACCCTCTCCGCGCATCACGAGGCCATGGCCGACGGCGTCATCGAAGCCGATGCGGCCATGCCCATCCTCGCCGGCCAGACCGTGCGACTGTCGCGGTTGGCCGACGACATCAGTGAGGTGTCCCGGGCCGAGGAGGGCCAGCTCCCAGTGGCCCTGCGCCCCCTGGCCGTCGATCACCTGTTGGAGTCGATACTCCGGGAGTGGGGGGAGCGGTTTGAGACGGAAGGATTGGGATTGCACCGAGAAGTGGCCCTGCGCCACGCTGCGACGATTCACGCAGATCCCGACCGCCTCGCTCAAGTACTTGGGAACCTGCTGAGCAATTCGCTGCGGCACACGCCACCCGGAGGAAGTGTCACGGTCTCGGCAGCCACTCACGGCAGTGCGGTGGAGATCGCGGTAGCAGACGACGGTGAGGGATTCACCGCTGAGGACCGGTCACGGCTGTTCGAACGGTTCTTCCGCGCCGATAGCTCCCGCACCCGGGAGAACTCCGGCTCGGGCATCGGCCTGACGATCAGCCGCGCGCTCGTCAATGCGCACGGCGGGACCATGACCGCATCCAGTGAGGGGCCCGGACGGGGAGCCACCTTCACCATCAGCCTTCCACGAGCAACCACAGACCGCTGAGCCCTCTGCGCACGGCGGCCTGCCCCTTCAGACGATCGTGGTGAAGTTGCCGATCCGCACTTGCAACAGGTCCATCCACTGCTCCCACACACCGGTGACCAGCAGGAGCCCGATGGTAATGAGTACGGAGCCGCCGATGATCTGGAGCGTGCGGCGATGCCGGGACAGCACCCTGGAGATTCCGAGGGCACGCCGGAACACGAGGGCGAAGAGGATGAACGGGATCCCGAGCCCGATCGCATAGCCGAAAGCCAGGAGAGCGCCGCGGCTCGCGGAGGCCTCCCCGAGGCTGAGCGCCGCGACTGCGGCGAACGTCGGCCCGATGCACGGGGTCCAGGAGAAGCCGAACGTTATCCCGAGCAGCGGGGCGCCTGCGAGTCCGGCATCGGGGCGCTTCCGGATCCGTTTCTCACCGGAGAGGCGGGGGAAGATTCCCACGAACACCAGGCCCATGAGGATGACCAGCACCCCGGAGATCCGATTGATCGCGCTCGTGTACTGGATCACCAATGACCCGAGTGCACCGACGAAACCGCCGATGACCAGGAACACCGCCGTGAAGCCCGCGACGAACAGCACAGCGCCGGTGACCAGGCGCCATGGCCGTTCCCCGGGATCGCCGGTGCGGGGCGGCCCGGCGCTTCCTCCGGTGAGCCCGGTGATGTATCCGAGGTAGCCGGGGACCACCGGAAGCACGCACGGCGAGAGGAACGCGACCAGACCGGCCACCATCGACAGCAGCAGGGCTGCGGCCAGGGGTCCGCTCAGCACGGTGGTGGCGAACAGTTCACCCATCAGGCGGCCTCCGCTAGCACGGCATCCAAGAGGCTCTCTAGGGTGCTCTGATCGGCTGCGCCCGCGATCCGGGCGGCTACTCGTCCTTCAGCATCGAGGATCAAAGTCGTGGGGACGGCGTTGGGCGAGACGCTGCCGTCCATGGACGCGATCACCGCGCCGTCGGTGTCGGGGATCGAGGGGTAGGTGATGCCGAAGGTCTCCTCGAACGCGGCGGCCGGCCCGGCCTTGTCGCGCGTGTTCACGCCCACGAATTCCACTCCCAGGGCGCTGTACTCGGAGTGCACGGCCTTCAGCGCCGGTGCTTCGACCCGGCACGGCGGACACGACGCATACCAGACGTTGATCAGCAAGGGTGCACCGCGCAGCGCCGTGGAGTCGAAGTCGTCGCCGTCATAGGTGGTTCCCCGAATCTCCAGAGGATCGGCGCGTCCCTCCGGGGGGATCTCGACGACAACCCCATCACCGGAGACGTACCCGGCGTTCGCCTCACTCGCCGCATCCGAAGAACCGCTGCACGCCGCAAGAAGGGGCGCGAGGACGAGCAGGCTCCCGCCCCGCCGCAGCGTGGTCCGCCGACTCAGGCGTGGTGTCACGCTCCGCCCAGTTGGGCCGACCACCGAATGCCAGAAGGCGGACCGGGTGCTTCGCCTGCTCACGTCAGCTGGAGACTGGTCAGACAGGTCAGATCATCCTCCGCCTGGGTCGAGATGGACGCGGTCCCCGTGTAGTCCTCGAGGGTGCACGTGAGCTCCGCGGTGATTCCACGCGGTAGCCAGAGACCGAGGAACCCGTTGTCATGCGTGGTGCGAGGGCCCTCCTCAAGGACCTCGCCCGAGCTGCTGTCGACCACGCTCACGGTGAGCTCGCGGCTGCGCAGTTCTCCGCGGCACGTGGTCAGGCTGTGGAAGGCGCACTCGTGGGTGGTCTCGACGAACGGGGCCACCGACAAGTAGAACTGGTCCTCGGGAAGGGGCAGCTCGGCCTCGCGCCCTGCATCGTCTTGGAGCTGCAGAGACGTCGCGGTGACGCTGGCAATCAGGTCCTGCGGTCGCTCAGCCACCGGGAGCGCCTCGAGCCGGTCGATGATCTCGTGCGCGTCCGCGTCGGCGAAGCCATGTTCCCGGAGCAGCTCCTGATCACCCGTGATGGATGCGGGCTCGGACCCACCGGCCCCGCAGCCGGCGACCACGAGCGGGAACAGGCCAGCGCCGAGCACGAGCGATCGGCGCGGCAACCGGCCGGTGCGACGACGGGGCCTACCCCCGGAGGAGGCGAGCGCACCTCGAGGGCTCGACGGGGAGGTCATCACGCAGGCTCGATCTCGCTCTCGACGACCCACTTGTGGTTCGTCATCATCATCCCGTCGG
>DAMDHZ010000161.1:0-4038 GCA_032101665.1 Brachybacterium sp.
CGGCCACGCCGCGCCGCTCCGTGACAGTCTCCGCGCCACGGTGCCTGCCCCTTGACCAAGGCTTGACCGGACGCGCCCGGTCGCCTCCCGCGCCCGCCTGCGCCCGCGTGCCACGCTGGCTCCGCATCTCTTCCCGCACCACCGGCAGGACCTCTGTGATCCGATTCGACGACGTCACCAAGACGTACCTTCGAGGCACCCGCCCCGCGCTCACGAACCTCGACATCGAGTTCGAGCGCGGGGATTTCGTGTTCCTCGTCGGCGCCTCGGGCAGCGGCAAGTCCACCCTCATGCGCCTCGTGCTCAAGGAGACCGCCCCGACCTCGGGCAGCGTGTACGTGGCCGGCAAGGACCTCTCGCGCATCCCCTCGTGGAAGGTGCCCTCACTGCGCCGCGAGATCGGCATGGTCTTCCAGGACTTCCGCCTCCTGCCCACCAAGACCGCCTACCAGAACATCGAGTTCGCGCTCGCCGTGATCGGCACGCCCCGCAAGCAGGTGCGCCGCCTCGTGCCCGAGATGCTCGAGATGGTGGGACTCGCCGACAAGGGCCGTCGCCTGCCCCACGAACTCTCCGGCGGCGAACAGCAGCGCGTCGCGATCGCCCGCGCCTACGTCAACCGGCCCACGATCCTGCTGGCCGACGAGCCCACGGGCAACCTCGACCCCACGACCTCCGAGGGCATCCTCGAGCTGCTCGCCGAGATCAACGACCAGGGCACCACGGTCGTCATGGCCACTCACGACCAGGGCGCCGTGGACCGCATGTCCCGCCGGGTCGTCGAGCTCGTCGACGGGCACGTGGTCCGCGACGAGGAGCACGGCACCTACGAGTCCGCCGACCCCGACTCCGAGATCTCCGGCACCGTCGAGGACGCCTCCGCCGAGCACGCAGGAGAGCGAGAGACCGCGGCCGTCGCGCTCATGGAGGACCCTGCGGGATCGCACGCCGCCCCCGCGGTCGACGACGTCGAGGACGAGGAGCTGGTCGACGAGACCGAGGACGCCCCGAGCGACCTCGACGACGCCTTCGACGAGGAGCTCGACGACACCTTCGGCGACGACGTGCCCGGCACCGACACGGCGGAGGACACCGAGGACGCCGAAGACACCCGGCACGGGGAGGGCGCGCGATGAGGCTCCGGTACATCCTCGGGGAGATCCTCGCGGGCCTGTGGCGCAACATCACGATGGTGATCTCGGTCGTCATCGTGACCGCCGTCTCCCTCACCTTCGTCGGTGCGGGTCTGCTCATGCAGAAGGAGATCGTCGAGCTGAAACACACCCTGGTCGAGCAGTCCCAGGTGACCGTGTTCCTGTGTTCGCCGCACTCCACGGCGGCCCCGTGCGCCGGGGGAGCGGCCACCGACGCCCAGATCCAGTCGGTGCGCGACGCCCTCGACGGCGACACCCTGGCCCCTTACATCGCCTCGTACTCCGAGCGCGACCAGGACGAGGCGCTCGCCATCTACCAGCAGCAGTTCGTGGGCGAGGGCTTCTCCTCCGACATGACCGCCGAGGACATGCCCGTGTCCTTCCACATCACGGTCAAGGACGCCGACCGCTCCGACGCCGTCGTGCAGTTCTTCCAGGGACGCGACGGCGTGGACGAGGTCACCGACCTGCTCAGCGTGTACGCCCCGTTCATCCGGGTGCTCAACCAGTCCACCCTGTTCGCGGTCTCCCTGGCCGTGCTGATGCTGATCGCGGCCGTGCTCCTCGTGTTCACCACCATCCGCATGTCCGTCACGGGGCGGCGCCGCGAGATCGCGATCATGCGTCTCGTGGGTGCCTCGAACCTCTTCATCCGCGCCCCCTTCCTGCTCGAGGGAGCCGTCGCCGCGATCCTCGGTGCCCTCGTGGCCTCAGGGCTGCTGTGGGTGGCCGTGACCTACGTCGTCCAAGGGTGGCTCGCCCCCACCCTGGGAACCCAGATCGTGCGGGTCTCCGGCGCCGATCTGCTGTGGGCCGGCCCGATCCTCATCGCCCTGGGTGCGATCCTCGCGATCGCCGCCAGCGTCGTCTCCCTGAACCGCTACCTGAGGGTCTGAGCCATGGCATCCGCCGCCTTTCCGTCTCCCCGCATCCCCCTCCATCGCCGCGCGGTCGCCGCGGTCGGCGCCCTCGTGCTCGCCGCCTCCTCGGGCGTCGTCCTCGGCCCGGCGCCCTGGGCCCACGCCGAGGATAAGGACGACAAGATCAAGCGCAAGCAGGAGATCGATCAGCAGATCGAGGACCTGCGCGGCCAGCTCGCCGATGTCGACCAGGACCTCTCGGACACCTACCTCGCGCTCGCCCGCACCGAGCTCGAGATTCCCGACGCGCAGCAGACGCTCGACGACGCCCAGACCGAGCTCGACGACGCCCGCCTGGCCGACCAGCAGACGGGCGAGCGCCTGACCACCGCCCAGCAGGAGGAGCAGCGGCTGCAGGGCGAGAGCGACGAGGGCCAGCAGGAGGTCGACCGCTCCGACGAGGAGATGCGCGAGGTCTCCCTCGACGCCTACAAGGGCGGCGGCGTCCCCAACCCGGCCACGGTCTTCCTCGGCTCGGCCGATCCCCAGGACGCGGTCGACCGCTCCATGAACTACCGCCTCACCCTCGAGTCCCAGGGCACCCGGCTCGACACCCTCCGCACCGATCAGTCGGTCACCGACAACGCGACCGACCGCCTGGGCGCCGTGCGCACCGAGATCGCCGATCTCAAGGTGCAGGCGGAGCAGGCCGTCGAGCGCAAGGAGGAGGCGGAGGAGGGCGCGCGCACCGCCAAGCAGACCCTCGACGACCTCTACGCCCAGCAGACCCAGCAGAAGACGGACCTCGAGGACAAGAAGACCCAGTTCGAGGGGCAGGAGACCGATCTGCAGGGGCAGTCCTCGACGCTCGACTCCGAGATCCAGGAGCTCACCCGCACCGAGCGCGAGGCCGCCCAGGCGGGCACGCCCACCCGGACCGTCCCGGACAACGGCGGGACCGGCGGTGCGAGCGCCTCGGGCTTCATCCGCCCGGTGCCGGGAAAGATGAACTCCACCTTCGGCTGGCGGTACCACCCGATCTACCACACCCGGAAGTTCCACGCGGGCGACGACTTCCCGGTCGCGTGCGGCACCCCCGTGCACGCCGCGCAGGACGGACAGGTGATCAAGGAGACCTCGGGGACGGCCGCGGGCAACAAGGTGATCGTCAGCCACGGCGTCATGAACGGCAAGGTCATGACCACCTCGTACCACCATCTGCAGAAGTTCGCGGTGTCCGAGGGCACGAGCGTCAAGCGCGGCGACGTGGTGGGCTACGTCGGCACCACCGGCTCCTCGACCGGTTGCCACCTGCACTTCGAGGTCCACGAGGACGGCACCCCCGTCGACCCCGCCGGCTACGTCTGACCGGACCTGATGGTGCGCCCTGAGCGGAGCGGGCCGAAAACCGGTTCCCCGCCGCGGACGCGCACCGTAGAGTGGAGCGTCCCGGAACCTCGGGCGAGCCCGCGACGATCGCGGAGCGCGCCGAGCCGGACACGGCCGGACCGAGCGAGAGGAGAGACGATGTCTGCGGCGAACAAGGGTGCCAAGAAGTCGTCCGCTGCGAGCGACGGCCCCGACAAGAAGCTCATCGCGTCCAACAGGAAGGCGCGTCACGACTACCACATCGACGACACCTACGAAGCCGGCATCGTCCTGACCGGCACCGAGGTGAAGTCCCTGCGCGACCGCGGCGCCTCCCTCGTCGACGGGTTCTGCTACCTCGACGGCGGCGAGGTGTGGATGGAGGCCGTGCACATCGCCCCGTACGTCAAGGGCACGTGGACCAACCATGCGGCGCGCCGCAAGCGCAAGCTGCTGCTGCACAAGACGGAGATCGCCAAGCTCGCGGGCAAGTCCCGCGAGAAGGGCTACACGCTCGTGCCGCTCGAGATGTACTTCCTCGGCTCGCACGCCAAGGTCGTGATCGGCCTGGCCCGCGGCAAGAAGGAGTACGACAAGCGCCAGACCCTGCGCGAGCAGCAGGACATGCGCGAGGCACAGCGGGCCATGCGCCGCCG
>DAMDHZ010000162.1:0-4004 GCA_032101665.1 Brachybacterium sp.
CCAGCTGCCGCTGATGAGCACGCTCGACAGGTCGCCGCCGTTGCCCCGGCCCAGCGCCGTGTGCCCGAGCATCGCGAACGGGACGTCGGCACCAAGGCGGCCGCCCAGGCGTCGCAGCTCGTCGGGGGCGATAGGGAGATCCCACAGCCGGCTGAGCGCGAGGAGGGTCGCGGCGGCGTCGGCGCTCCCGCCCCCCATGCCTCCCGCGACCGGGACCTCCTTGTCGACGTGGATCGCGGCGCCACGGTCCACTCCGTACGCTTCTTGCAGGAGGCGGGCCGCGCGCAGCGCGAGGTTCGAGGTGTCGAGCGGCACCTGGCCGGTGACATGGCTCGTGAGGGAGAGGGAGAGGTCGTCGGCCGGGGTCACCGTGACGGTCTCGTAGAGGCCGACGGCGTGGAAGACGGTGGCGAGCTGGTGGTAGCCGCGTCCGTCGACGGCGCCGACGGCGAGCGACAGGTTGATCTTGCCGGGGGCGCGGACCACGACGCGGGAGCGGGGCGCGGTGCGCACGTCCGCGGCGGTGCCCAGGGACTGCGGATCGGTCACCGTGCGACCTCCTCGCCGGCCCGCGCGATGGCGAGGAAGTCCGTGACGTCGAGCGTCTCGCCGCGCCGCGTGGGGTCGATCCCGGCGGCCTCGAGCACAGCGGCGGCACGGCGGCTCTCGCCCGCCCAGGCGCCGAGGGCCGCGCGCAGCATCTTGCGACGCTGGGCGAACGCGGCATCGACCACGGCGAAGGCCGCCGCGCGCTCCGCGTCGGTGCCGAGCGGCTCGGTGCGGCGGCGCACCTCGACGAGGGCGGAGTCCACGTTGGGGACGGGCCAGAAGACCTGACGGGAGATGGTGCCGGCCCTCTCGGCGGTGCCGTACCACGCGGTCTTGACGCTCGGCGCACCGTAGGTGCGGCTGCCGGGGGCGGCCACGAGACGGTCCACGACCTCCGACTGGACCATGACCAGAGCGCTCGTCAGCTCCTCGAAGCGGCCGAGCAGGGTCAGCAGGATCGGGGTCGCGACGTTGTAGGGCAGGTTCGCCACGAGCCGGGTGGGCAAGCGCCCGGACGGCAGCGGCGGCAGGCCGGTCACGGCGAGCGCGTCGGCGTGCACGAGCGCCACGCGGCCGTCGTCGACGCCGCGCGCGCGCACGGTCAGCGGGAGCAGCTCGGCGAGAGCCCGGTCGAGCTCGATCGCGGCGACATCGGCGCCGGCCTCGAGCAGCCCCAGGGTCAGGGAGCCGAGGCCGGGGCCGACCTCGAGCACGGCATCGCCGGGCCTGATCCCGGCGCGTTCGACGATCGCGCGCACGGTGTTGGGATCCATGAGGAAGTTCTGGCCGCGCTGCTTGGAGGGGCGGATGCCGCCCGCCTCGGCGAGCTCGCGGATGTCGCGCGGGGTCAGGAGCCCTCCTCCCCCGCTCCCCGGGCCGGCGCTCGGCGCGCTCACGCGGCGGGCCATCCGTAGACCTCGAGCGTCGTGGCGCGCACCGCGGCGCACGCGTCCTCGAGCGCGGATGCGGTGGACTCGGCGATCTGGGCCATCGTGAGCGGGATCAGGTAGGAGGAGTTGGGACGCCCGCGGTACGGGCTCGGGGTGAGGAAGGGGGCGTCGGTCTCGACCATCACGCGGCCGAGCCCGACCTCGGCGAGGGCGTCGCGGAGCCCCTGCGCGTTCGTGAACGTGACGTTGCCGGCGAAGGAGAGGTAGAAACCGCGGTCGGCGCAGGCGCGGGCGAACTCCGCGTCGCCCGAGAAGCAGTGGAACACGGTGCGCTCGGGGGCGCCGTCCGCGTCGAGCACCTCGAGCACCTCGCGATGGGCGTCGCGGTCATGGATCTGCAGGGGCAGCCCGAGCTCCTTGGCGAGCGCGATGTGCGCCCGGAAGGAGGAGACCTGCGCGGCGTGCGCGGCCTCGTCCCGGCGTGAGGTGCGGAAGAAGTCGAGGCCGGTCTCGCCGACGACGACCATGCCCCGTCCGCGCACGAGGCGGTCGATCTCCGTGATGGCCTCGTCGAGCGGGATCAGGGGGCGGCCTTCGTGGTCGTGCCCGCGGGCGTGCAGGGGGGCCTCGTTGGGGTGCACGGCGACGCCGCCGCGCAGGCGGTCGTCGCGGGCCACGAGCTCGGCGGTCCAGAGCGCGGCCTCGCGGTCCGAGCCGATCGTGATCATCGCGTCGATCCCGGCGGCCCGCGCACGGGCGACGTGGTCGTCGACGCTCAGCTCGACGTCGCCGTCGGCGACATCGAGATGGCAGTGGTTGTCGACGACGGGCACCGGGAGCGCGTCGGGAACGGGGGGCCAGGAGCGATCACGTCGCGAGCCGCCGCGGTCCACGTCGGCGCGGACGTGCACGGGGCGGGAGGGATCGGAGCTCGCCTGCGCACCCGGGGTCGCGGACGACGGGTCGCGGGGGGTCTCGGCGCCAGGCATGTGACCATCGTAGGAGGCGCGCGACGGTGCCCTGGACACCTTCCGCGGGCCGGGACCGGGCCCGCGGTGGTGGAGGTCACCCCGCCCCGGCAGGGTCGTCACCGGACCCATATGGTTCAATGGTCTCTCGTTGCGCGTCGTTCCGCGCGCTGTCGTACGCCCTCGGGCGGTCGACGGCCGCCGCCGGATCGGGCGCCGCACCCCACGTTTTCGCCGTCCGTCCCGGACAGTCATCCAAGGAGCGTCCTCATGGCAGTGCCCAAGTTCAAGATGTCCCGGGCCCGCACCCGCTCGCGTCGCGCCAACTGGAAGGCGTCGAACGCCGATCTCGTGCAGGTCACCGTCCGCGGTCGCACCGCTGCGGTGCCGCGCCGCCTCGCCAAGGCGTACCAGCGCGGTCTGCTGCAGATCGAGGACTGACCTCCTCCCCCGCATCACAGGAGCCCCCGGCCGATCGGTCGGGGGCTCCGTGCATCTCAGCTCTGCTCGCCCTCGAGGGCCAGGCGGTACAGCTCGCGGGCGGTCACGCCCTCGCGGGACGCCGCGACGGCCTTGGCGGCGTCCTTCATCCGCTCCCCCGCCGCGACGCGGTCGAGCACCTCGTCGACCACGTCCTCGGCCCGGGCCGTGACCGTCCGTGATCCGCCGACGACGAGCACGATCTCCCCGAGCACCTCGTGCGACTCCGCCCATGCCGCGAGCTCGCCGAGGGATCCCCGGCGGACCTCCTGGTGGGTCTTGGTGAGCTCGCGCGCCACGGCCGCGGGCCGCTCGGCACCGAAGCCCTCGGCCATCGAGGCGAGCGTCGCGGCGGTGCGCCGGGGGGACTCGAAGAAGACGAGGGTGCGCTCCTCGTGGGCGAGCGCTGAGAAGAGGGACGCGCGCCGCCCCTCCCCCCGCGGCGCGAAGCCCTCGAAGGCGAAGCGGTCGGGCGGCAGCCCCGAGACGGCGAGCGCGGTGAGGACGGCCGAGGGGCCGGGCACGACCGTGACGGGCACACCCGCGTCGATCGCGGCGCGCACCGCGCGGTAGCCCGGGTCGGAGACGACGGGCATGCCCGCATCGGTCACGAGCACGACGGAGCGACCCTCGCGCAGCGCGTCGAGCAGCCACGTCGTGCGCTCGGCCTCATTGTGCTCGTGGTAGGCGATCACGCGCCCGCCGATCGTGATCCCGAGGTCGTGGGCCAGGCGCGCGAGACGCCGTGTGTCCTCCGCGGCGACCACGTCCGCGCCCTCGAGGGCGCGGACCAGGCGCACCGAGGCGTCGAGCGGGTTGCCGATGGGGGTGGCCGCGAGCGTCAGCTCGCCCGGGTGCGGGAATGCGGGATCACTCACGCCGACATCGTAGGCGGGCCGCCCCGGGCGTCCCGGGAGCGATGACCTAGCATGACGCACGTGAGCACCCGGTCCGATCTCGTCGAGGGCGCCGCCGAGCACCCCTCTCCGCCGGTCCGGGAGGCCGAGGACGAGGTGGCCCTGCTCGCGACCGCGCGCCGCCGGCTGCGGATCGTCCCTCTCACCGACCGGGTGAGCAGCTGGTACTGGGCGCTCGCCGTCTTCGTGATCGCACTCGT
>DAMDHZ010000163.1:0-3882 GCA_032101665.1 Brachybacterium sp.
CGGAGGTGAGGATCGACAGCACCTCGGCGGCCGCGCCGGGCACGAGGGGCGCGGGGGGCTCCTCGACGCTGCCCTTGCGGCGTGCGCTGCGCTGGAGCGCGACGGCGGCGGCCACGCCGATCACGAGACCGATGAGGCCGGCCAGCAGCAGGAGGACAGCGGGGGGCACCGCCACAGCCTAGGGCGCGACGGGCCCGCCCGACCACCGCGCACCGCGCTGCGGCGCAGCGACCTCAGAAGTTCACCCCGCCTCTCCCGCTCGTTCATGCGGACGTGGGAGGCTCCCTCGCGGACGCCACCCCACCGACGCGAGAGAGCACCCATGCGCGAGGCATTCCACAGCGACCTGCAGACCATCGGAGCGCATCTGACGGGGATGTGCACGCTCGTCGAGTCGGCCGTGGCCGACGCGTCGACCGCGCTGCTCGAGGTCGACCTCTCCCTCGCGGAGCGCGTGATCGCGGCCGACGTGCACATCGACGAGCTGCAGGTCGACATCGACGAGAGGGCCGTGGACCTGCTCGCACGGCAGTCGCCCGTCGCGACCGATCTGCGGGTGCTCGTCTCGGCCCTGCGCATGAGCGCGACGCTCGAGCGGATGGGCGACCTCGGCGAGCACATCGCCCTGATCGCCCGCCGCCGCCATCCCGAGCCGGCGCTGCCCGAGGCCGATCGGGAGGACTTCCGGGCGATGGCCGAGCTGACCGTCGCGGGCATCCGGGACGCCCGGCGGGTCATCGAGGAGCGGGACCTCGCCCTCGCTGCCGAGGTCGAGAAGCGCGACGCCGAGATCGACGACCTCATGCAGCGCATCTACGCGCGCCTCGACCGGGACGGTTCGACCTACACGACGGCGCAGGTCACGGATCTGACGCTGCTCGGACGCTTCTACGAGCGGCTCGGCGACCACGCCGTGTCCCTCGTGCGCCGGATCGGCTTCCTGGTCACCGGGACGACCGTCGACCCCCGGTCGAGCGCGACCGACGTCGACGACATCTGAGGGCCCGGTCCGTCGTCGTCAGCCGCGATTGGGATCGGGACGGCGCTCGACGAGGCGCTGAGCGCCCCGCTCGGCCCCGCGCTCGGCGAGCATGCGCAGCCCCTGGATCGCGACGCCGGACAGGACGGCCCACAGCACCATCTTCCACACCGGGATCTCATCCATCGGGTCGGTGATCTGCGCGATCTCGGCCCGCGAGGCGCCGTCCTTCCTGGCCTGCTTCCGCTCGGCCTTGACGGCCTTGGCGCTCTGCTTGGAGACCTTGTCGGTGGGCGCCTGCTCGCCGAACAGGGCGCTCCAGCCACGCTCGAGCGCCTGATTGGCGGCGAACGCCGCGGCGAGCCCGGCGCCGGTCACGGCGAGCCGCACGAGGGGATTGGACGAGTGGGACGAAGCGGCCATGCGGTCCTCCTGAAGGGGTCGGTCGGTCAGGGCGGGGAAAGGACCGCGGAACCGGGTCCGGGCCCGGCGCGCTCAGCTCCCGCCCGCGTGAGCAGAGTAGTACGCGTGCATGTCGTCCTCCCTGATCGCGGCCCGGAACGTGTCCATCGCGGCCTCGTCGGTCGCGACGACGCTCGCGCCCCCGCTCGTCGTGGTGGGGCCGCCGTGCGGCACCTCCAGGTAGTAGATGTCGGAGTTGCGGACGTCCCGCAGCTCGGCGGCGAGGCCCACGATGGCCGACGGGGTGAGGGCGGAGTCGATCGTCATGTACGGGGCGATCGTGTCGACCAGGCTCTTGATCTTCAGCGGGTCCGAGAGGGTGTCGGCCGAGATGATCTTGTCGGCGACGGCGGCGACCAGGGCCCGCTGGTGGCGGTTGCGCCCGAAGTCGCCGTCCGGGAGGCTCTTGCGCTCGCGGACGAAGACGAGCGCGGTCGCGCCGTCCATGTGCTGGACGCCCTGGGTGAAGCTGCGGTCGCGGCTCTCGAAGGACTGGTCGACGCGCACGTCGACCCCGCCGAGGGCGTCGACGAGCCCCTCGACGCCGTCGAAGTCGATGAGCGCGACGTGGTCGATCTTGACCCCGACGTAGTTCTCGACCGTGGTGACCGCGAGCGGGACGCCCCCGTAGGCGAGGGCGGAGTTGATGCGTCCCGTGCCGTGGCCGGGGATGTCGATGTACAGATCGCGGGGGAACGACGAGACGTAGACGGACTTCTTGTCGGCGCTCACGTGCACGAGCATCACCACGTCGGAGCGCTGGCCCGTGACCTGCTGACCCTCGGCGGAGTCGGGGTCGCGGCGGTCTGAGCCGAGCAGCAGGTAGTTCTGGCCGGCGCCCGCGGTCTGCGAGCTCGAGGGCAACCCCACCTGCACGGACTTGGTGTAGAACGAGCGCTGGAGGGAGAACAGGTAGCCGCCCGCCACCAGAGCGGCGACGAGTACGAGCACGCCCACGCTGCCGAGGACGATGAGGACGCGGCGACGACCGCGACGACGGTCCCGGCGCGCCTCCTCCGGGTTCTCCTCGAAGCCGTCGAGGACGTCATCGCTCGCAGCGCCGGGGGCGCCGTCCGTCGCGCTGTCGGGTGCGGGGAGGTCACGGGCGGATCGCCGCATCAGTGCTCCTCGGGGTCGGTCCGATCGGTACGACGGTAGGCGAGGTCCCACACGAGGCGTCCCGCGTCATGCGCCTTGCGCTCGAAGCTCGTGAGCACGCGTCCGTCGAAACGGGGCGCCCAGCCCGTGACGGGCAGGTCCTCGGGCAGGGGGTCCGACGCGGTCCCGGCGGGGCGCGGGCCGTCGGCGCTCAGAGTAGCCCACCGTCCATCGGCGTCGAGGACGCGACGCATGTGCCCCGCGTACTCGGCCCAGTCGGTCGCCGCCCGCAGCACGCCACCGGGTGCGACGAGGGGGGCGAGCACGTCGAGCAGGGGAGGGGAGACCAGGCGGCGCTTGTGGTGGCGGGACTTGTGCCACGGGTCGGGGAAGAAGATCCACACCTCGTCGACCGCGGCGGACGGCAGGAGGGTCGACAGCGAGTGCAGGGCGTCCAGCGGCACCAGGCGCACGTTGTCGGGCGAGCCCGCGCGCTCGAGCCGGTCGAGGGTCTGCGCGATCCCGGGCACGTACACCTCGAAGGCGAGATGGTCGCGCTCGGGATGGGCGGTCGCAGCGGCCGCGACGTTCTCACCCTGACCGCTGCCGATCTCGATCACGAGCGGCGCCCGACGGCCGAAGACCACGGCGGGATCGAGCCGGGAGTCGGCCGCGGGCAGCGTGTCGCGCTCGCCGCGGGCGACGTCCACGACCCACCGGTCGTGCGAGCGGTCCCACGCCTCCTGGCGGCTGCGACTCAGGCGCGAGCCGCGGCGCACGAAGGAGACCACGTCGCGATGCGGCCGGCTCTGCTCCCGCTCAGACACGCCGAACCGTGTCCCCGTCGACCTCGACCTGCACGGCCGGCAGCGGCGAGGAGGCCGGACCCTCGAGCACCTCGCCCGTCGCGGCGTCGAAGCGCGAGCCGTGGCACGGGCAGTCGAGCTCGTCGCCCTTCGTGGCGACCGCGCAGCCCTGGTGCGTGCAGTACCCCGAGAAGGCCGTGACGTCGGTGCCCGTCCCGCGGACGACGGCGACGAAAGGCCGCTCGCCGCCGAAGTTCACGAGCGTCGTCGAGTTCTCGGGCAGCGCCGAAAGCGGCACCGCCTCGTCGGTCGCCCGCACGGGGCCGGCGTCGCCGAACCCCTCGTCCGACGGGCCGCATGCCGCGAGCCCGCCGGTGCCGCCGGCCCCGAGGCAGAGGGCGCCGAGCGCGCGGCGGCGGGACAGGCGGGGCGGGGGCACGGCGTTCACCTCTCCAGGCTAGCCGCGCTCGCGACATGCCACCGGCCACCGGTCCACGCGGGCGGCGTGACGCCCGCCGCGGAGGAGGCCGCCGGGGA
>DAMDHZ010000164.1:0-3873 GCA_032101665.1 Brachybacterium sp.
CGACGAGGATCGCGAGCGCGAGCTCGCCGCGGCCCTGGACCTCCCACGCGTCGGGACGCTCGGTGGGCAGGACCCGCAGCGACACGTTGCCGACGAGCTCGGCGTCGAGCCGGTCCTTGACCTGGCGCGCGGTGAGCTTGTGGCCCCGCACCTTGCCCGCGATCGGGGACGTGTTGATGCCGATCGTCATGGAGATGGCGGGGTCGTCGACCGTGATGAGCGGCAGCGGACGCGGGTCGTCGACGTCGGTGAGGGTCTCGCCGATCATGATCTCGGGGATGCCGGCGACGGCGACGATGTCACCGGGACGGGCCGGCCGGGTCATGGGCTCGCGGGAGAGGCCCTTGGTCTCGAGCAGCTCGGTGATGCGCACGGTCTTGGTGTCGCCGTGCTGGGTGGCCCACGCGACGTTCTGCCCCTTGGTGAGCTGGCCGCTCTTGATGCGCAGGAGCGCGAGGCGACCCAGGAACGGGGAGGCGTCGAGGTTGGTGACGTGCGCCTGCAGCGGCATCTCGTCGTCGTAGGCCGGCGCCGGGATCGACTCGATGATCGTCCTGAACAGCGGCTCGACGTTCTCGGAGTCGGGCAGCGTGCCGTCGGCGGGCTGTGTCATGCTGGCCCGGCCGGCCTTGCCGGAGGCGTAGACGACGGGCACGTCGAGCAGCGCGTCGATGTCGAGGTCCTCGACCTCGTCGGACAGGTCGGAGGCCAGGCCCAGCAGCAGGTCGGTCGTCTCGGAGACGACCTCGTCGATACGGGCGTCGGCGCGGTCGGTCTTGTTGACGACGAGGATCACCGGGAGCTTCGCGGCGAGCGCCTTGCGCAGCACGAAGCGGGTCTGCGGGAGCGGGCCTTCCGAGGCGTCGACGAGCAGGACCACGCCGTCGACCATGGACAGGCCGCGCTCGACCTCGCCGCCGAAGTCGGCGTGGCCGGGCGTGTCGATCACGTTGATGGTGATGCCCTCGGGCTCGCCCGCGGCGGCGGCCGAGGGGCCGTGGTACCGGATCGCCGTGTTCTTGGCGAGGATCGTGATGCCCTTCTCGCGCTCGAGCTCGCCGGAGTCCATCGCGCGGTCCTCGTGCTTGTCGCGCTCGCCGAGGGCGCCGCCCTGGGTGAGCATGGCGTCCACGAGGGTGGTCTTGCCGTGGTCGACGTGGGCGACGATCGCGACGTTACGCAGGTCGGTGCGGTGCTGAAGGGACATGCGGGGGCTACTCGATTCATCGTCGGGGATGCCGCGCGAGCCACGTCCCCAGGGACATGCCGCATCGGCGGGCTCCGCGGCGCCGGGCGCACGGCGGGCGATATCGATTCTATCGGCCACGGGCCCGGCCGACGCCGTGGAATGCGCCACTGCGACACTCCCCCGTACGCGCAGACAGGTCGGCCCCGGCTCCCGCAGTGGCGGGAGCCGGGGCCGACCCGGTGGCGTCAGCGCTTCCTCAGACGTGCCCGGCCCCCGTGAACGGGTCGGTGGGTTCCTCGCCGAGCGGGGAGCGCACGCCGTCGCGCTCGGCGATCTCCTCGGCATCGGCGTCGACACCCGGCTCGGTGTCCACCTCGACCTCGATCGTCTCGGAGCCGGCGAGCGGGATGGCCCCGCCCGGGATCGCCGCGAGCAGGCGCTTGGTGTATTCCTGCCGCGGGGAGTGGAACACGGTCTCGGTGTCGCCCTGCTCGACGACGCGCCCCTTCTCCATCACGAGCGTGTGGTCCGCGATCTGCCGCACGACCGCGAGGTCGTGCGTGATGAAGATGTAGGACAGGCCGAGCTCGGCCTGCAGGTCGTTGAGCAGCTGCAGCACCTGCGCCTGCACGAGGACGTCGAGGGCCGAGACGGCCTCGTCGCACACGACGACCTCCGGACCCAGCGCGAGGGCACGCGCGATCGCGATGCGCTGGCGCTGGCCGCCCGACAGCTCGTTGGGGTAGCGCTGGAGCATCGAGGCCGGGAGCGAGACCTTGTCGAGCAGGTCGCGCACTGTGGCCTCGCGGGACCTCGCGTTGCCGATGCCGTGCAGGCGCAGGGGCTCCTCGATCGTGCGATAGATCGAGAACGTCGGGTCGAGCGTGCCGTACGGGTTCTGGAAGATCGGCTGGACCCGGCGGCGCAGGGCGAGCAGGTCGCGACCCGTGATCTCGGTGATGTCGCGCCCCTCGAAGAGCACGCGCCCCGAGGTGGGCTCGAGCAGCTTGAGCACCATCTGCGCGACCGTCGACTTGCCCGATCCGGACTCGCCCACGATCGCGGTCGTGGTGCCGCGACGCAGGTCGAAGGACACGTCGTCGACCGCGGTGAACGGCGTCGACTTCCACGGCACGCTGCCGCGGATCGGGAACACCTTGGTGAGGCCCTCGACCCTCACCACGATGTCGTCGTCCGTCCGGGGGAAGGTCCCGGTGCTCGTGGGGGGCTCCGGCTGCGCGATCGTCCGGGCCTGCTCGACGATCTCGGCACGCTCCTTGGCCGAGACGAGCCGGCGCGAGGCGAGCGAGGGCGCCGCGGCGATCAGGCGCTTGGTGTAGGGGTGCTGGGGCTTCTGCAGGAGCTCGAGCGCGGGCCCCGACTCGACGACCCGCCCCTTGTACATGACCACGAGGTGCTGGGCGCGCTCGGCGGCCAGACCCAGGTCGTGGGTGATGAGCAGCACCGCGGTGCCGAGCTCGCCCGTGAGGGTGTCGAGGTGGTCGAGGATCTGCTGCTGGACCGTCACGTCGAGCGCGCTCGTGGGCTCGTCGGCGATGAGCAGGCGCGGACGGGCCGCGAGGCCCATCGCGATCAGGGCGCGCTGGCGCATGCCGCCGGAGTACTCGTGCGGGTACTGGCCCGCACGGCGCTCGGCGTCCGGGAGACCGGCCTCCTCGAGCAGGGCGACCGCGCGGCGCTTCGCCTGGGCACCCGTGGCGACGCCGTTGGCCGCGAGCGCCTCGCGGATCTGGAAGCCCACCTTCCACAGCGGGTTGAGGTTGCTCATCGGATCCTGGGGGACCAGACCGATCTCGCTGCCGCGCAGGGCGAGGATCTCGCGATTGCGGACCTTCGTGATGTCCTTGCCGCCGAAGCGGATGGTGCCGCCCGTGACCTTGCCGTTGGGCGGCAGCAGGCGGGCGATGGACATCGCGGTCGTGGACTTGCCCGATCCGGACTCCCCCACGATCGCGACCGTCTGGCCGGGGTACACGGTCAGGTCCGCGCCGCGCACGGCGTTGACGTGGCCGGTCGAGGTGGTGAACGTGATGTCGAGGTCGGAGATCTCGAGCAGGGGCTCGTCGCCGGGAGCGGACGAGCCGGCGGCGTGCGCGCCGCTCGCGGGTGCGGTGGTGGTCATCGCTTCCTCGCCTTCGGATCGAGAGCGTCGCGCACCGCGTCGCCGAGCATGATGAAGCTCAGCACGGTGATCGCGAGCGCGATGGACGGGGCGAACAGGATGTAGGGGTTGTTGCTGAGGGTGCGCATCGCGTCCTTGGCCGACGAGAGGTCGGCGCCCCAGGAGACGACGTTGGTGATCCCCACGCCGAGGAAGGACAGGGTGGCCTCGGCGACGATGAACACGCCCAGGTTCACGGTGGCCGTGACGATCACGGGCGCGATCGCGTTGGGGATCACGTGGCGCAGCAGGTTCGTGAAGCGGCCCGCGCCGAGCGCGGTCGAGGCCGTCACGAAGTCCTGGTTCTTGATGGAGATGACGCTGCCGCGCATGATGCGGGCCACGCTCGTCCAGCCGAAGATCGACAGCACGAGCACGACGGTCCACAGGTTCATGTGGCCGGCGAAGCGGTTGGCGAACACGATCGCGCCGAGCACGAGCGGGACCGCGAAGAAGATGTCGGTCACGCGCGAGAGGACCTCGTCGAACCAGCCGCCGATGT
>DAMDHZ010000165.1:0-3728 GCA_032101665.1 Brachybacterium sp.
CCTATCTCCAGTCCGGGTGCTCGCCCTTGCGCGGGTCGGCGTGCTCGTACAGCGGGGTGCCGTCGAAGCGGGCGAGCGCGAACTCGTCCTTGGGGAAGTGCGCCGGGACCCAGTCCATGATCACGCCGATGCCGGCCCGGTGCAGGGTGTCGATCAGGTGGCGCAGGTCGTCCGGCGACCCGAGGCGGGACGTCGGCGCGTAGTAGCCCGTCACCTGGTACCCCCACGAGCCGCCGAAGGGATGCTCGGCCAGCGGCATGAACTCGACGTGCGTGAAGCCCATCTCCTGGACGTAGGCGACGAGCTCGTCGGCCAGCTCGCGATAGCCGAGGCCCGGGCGCCAGCTCGCGAGGTGGACCTCGTAGATGGACATGGGCGACGCGGTCGGCTGGGTCTGCGCCCGCTCGGCGAGCCACGCGTCGTCGTCCCACTCGTACGAGGAGGTGGTCACGACCGAGCCCGTCGCGGGCGGGACCTCCGTGCGACGGGCGAGCGGATCGGCCTTGTCGCGCCACACGCCGTCGGCACCCAGGATCCGGTACTTGTAGACCGCGCCGTCGCCGACGCCCGGGACGAACAGCTCCCAGACGCCCGAGACGCCGAGGCTGCGCAGCGAGCACGTGCGCCCGTCCCACCCGTCGAAGTCACCGACCACCTGCACGGCCCGGGCGTTGGGAGCCCACACCGAGAAGCTCGTGCCGGCCACGCCGTCGACCTCCCGCACGTGCGCGCCGAGGACTCGCCACAGCTCCTCGTGACGGCCCTCCTGCATGAGGTAGATGTCGAGCTCGCCCAGGGTGGGCAGGAAGCGGTAGGGGTCCTCGACGTCGACGGGCGACGCGTCCTCGGTCCACTGCACGCGCAAGGTGTACCGGGGGAGGTCCTCACGCGCGACGACAGCGCGCCAGATGCCGTTGTACTCGTGCTCCATCTCGACGGCGGTGCCGTCGGGCAGCACGACCGCGACGGCGTGCGCGAGCGGCTTGAGGGTGCGCACCGTGACCGCGCCGTCGTACGGATGGGCGCCGAGCACGGAGTGCGGGTCGTGGTAGCTGCCGGTCGCGGCGGCGCCGAGCTCGTGCTCGGACGCGGGCAGCGCCCGCGGCGCCGCGGCGGGCTCGACCGGCGGGGCGGGCTTCGCGGTCCTCGCCGTCACGCGGGTCCGCCGGGGCGCGGCGGGCGTCTCCGTGCCCTCCGCGGCCTTGGCCTTCGTGGCCCGCGTGCGCTTGGCGGGCGTCGCCTCGGCGGGCTCCGCGGCCTCGGCGGTCTTGGCCTTGGGCGCCCGAGTCCGCTTGGCCGGGGCCTTCGCAGGCTCCGTGCTCTCGGCGGCCTTGGCCTTGGTGGTCCGCGTGCGCTTGGGCGCGCTCGGGGCCTCGGCGGCGCCGTCCGCGGCGGGGTCGGCCGGCGTGGTGCGGCGGGGGGCGTCTCGATCAGGCATGGTGGGTCTCCTCGGGGTGGATGATGCGCAGGATGTGGGCGGGGCGGCTGTCGGGGTCCAGCCCCACGTAGGGGTGCTCTCCCCACGTGAAGCGCTCCCCGGTCAGGAGGTCCTCCACCTCGAACTCACCCGAGACACCGAGGGCCTCGAGGTCGAGATGGACGGTGCCCCACGAGCCGCGGTCGTGCGCGGTGAGCGACGCGACGATCACGGTGTCGGGGGCGCCGGTGGCGGTCGCGTCCGCCCGAAGGTGCTTGGAGAACACCAGGAGCTGCTCGTCGTCGGCCGTGTGGAACGCGATGTCGGTGAGCTGCTGGAGCGCCGGATGCTCACGGCGGATCGCGTTGAGACGGGTCAGCAGCGGCTCGAGCGAGCGGCCCTCCCGCAGGGCCCTGGCCCAGTCGCGGGGACGGAACTCGTACTTCTCGTTGTCGATCTGCTCCTCGGCGCCTGGGCGCGGCACGTCCTCGACCAGCTCGTAGCCGGAGTAGATGCCCCACGTCGGCACGAGGGTGGCGGCGAGGATCGCGCGCAGCGTGAAGGCGGAGCGTCCGCCACCGCTCATGAACGGGGTGAGGATGTCGTGCGTCGTCGGCCAGAAGCTCGGACGCATGTACGGGGAGGACTCGACGAGCTCCTCGAGGTACTCGCGCAGCTCCTCAGGCGTGTGGCGCCACGTGAAGTACGTGTAGGACTGGTGGAAGCCCACCTTGCCGAGCGTGTGCATCATGGTGGGCCGCGTGAAGGCCTCGGCCAGGAAGATCACCTCGGGGTGCTTCTCGGCGAACTCGGCGAGCAGCTCCTCCCAGAACCGGACCGGCTTGGTGTGGGGGTTGTCGACCCGGAACAGGGTGACCCCGTGGGCGACCCAGTGCTCGAGCACGTCGCGGATGGCCGCGTACAGGCCCTCGTAGTCGGCGTCGAAGCTCAGGGGGTAGATGTCCTGGTACTTCTTGGGCGGGTTCTCCGCGTAGGCGATCGTGCCGTCGGCGCGCACCGAGAACCACTCGGGATGCTCTGTGACCCACGGATGGTCGGGGGAGCACTGCAGTGCGATGTCGAGGGCCACCTCGAGGCCGAGCTCGTGGGCGTGCCCGACGAACGCGTCGAAGTCCTCGAGGGTGCCCAGATCCGGGTGGATCGCGTCGTGGCCGCCGTCGGCCGAGCCGATCGCGTACGGCGAGCCCGGGTCCCCGGGGTGCACCTCGAGGGTGTTGTTGCGGCCCTTGCGGAACGTCGTCCCGATGGGATGGATGGGCGTCAGGTAGGCGACGTCGAAGCCCATCGCGGCGATCCGGTCGAGGGCCTCGGCCGCGGTGCGCAGGGTGCCGGAGACCCAGCCGCCGTGCTCGGCATCGAAGTGGGCGCCCTCGGAGCGCGGGAAGAACTCGTACCACGAGCCGTACAGGGCGCGCGGGCGCTGGACCACGAGCGCATGGGGTCCGCTCACCGTGACGCCGTCGCGCAGGGGGCGCTGATGCAGCACCTCGCGCAGGTCGGCGGCGATGGCCGGCGCGAGACGGGCTTCGGGCGACAGCGCGTGGTTGCGCAGGGAGTCGATCGCGGCGCGCGCGAGGGTCGCGTCCGCAGCGGGCCGCGCCCCCGCCCCCGCCTCCTCGACGACGCGGGTGAGCACGTGCACGCCCTCGGTGAGCATGAGATCGGTGTCGATGCCGGCCGGGACCTTGATCTCGGCGTTGTGGACCCAGGTGTCGTACGGGGCGGAGAAGGCCTCGATCGAGAAGGCCCAGCGGCCCTCGGCGTCGGGACGCATCGAGCCGGCCCACAGGTCCAGACCCGGGTTGGTCGACGTGAGCGGCGACCGCGAGTGCTCGTTCCCGTCCGGCGTGGTGAGCACGACCTGCACGCCCATCGCGTCGTGCCCCTCGCGGAAGGCGTTGGCGCCCACGGGCACGGTCTCGCCGACCGTGGCCCGGGCCGGGAACCGGCCTCCGTCGACCACGGGGGAGACCTCCATGATCGGGATGCGTCCCACCCCGGCGGCCCAGGGGGACGGGCGCTGTGCGGCGGCCTCGGAGGCGGCGGAGCGCGGCGGATCGGTGGGCTGGGACATGTCGTCTCCCCCCTCGTCGGAAGCTTCGGCGAGATTCACCCTAGAGGATCGAGCGCCTCGGCGTCCTCGCCGATCAGCAGGACGACCACGGTGCCCGCCGGGACCTCGAGGAGCGAGCGGTCGGGACCCGTGCGGACGAAGGGCTCCTGGGCGGTCTCGTCCGCCGAGCTGAAGAGCACCGAGACCTCGCCGCCCGACCACGGCGGCCCCGGCAGG
>DAMDHZ010000166.1:0-3096 GCA_032101665.1 Brachybacterium sp.
CCTCCTCGAATCAGGCGGCTTCAGACCCCTGCTACACCCTCAAATACGATGAGCCGGTAATAGCCGTCGATGGACTTGGGCAGGTCGAGGTGGGCGACGAAGCGGACGTCGGGCTTGTCGATGCCCATGCCGAAGGCGATGGTCGCGACGATGATCAGCCCGTCGGCCCGCAGGAAGCGCTCCTGGTGGTCCTGGCGCACCCGGGCATCGAGGCCCGCGTGGTACGGCAGGGCGGGGATACCGCGGGCCACCAGGGCCTCGGCGGTCTGCTCCACGCTCTTGCGGGACAGGCAGTAGACGATGCCGGACTCGCCCTCGTGCTCGGTGGTGATCAGGCGCAGCAACTGCTCGCGCGGGGACGCCTTCGGCTCGATGCGGTACTGGATGTTGGGGCGGTCGAAGCTGGAGACGAAGTGCTTCGCCTCCTGCATCTGCAAGCGCTCGGTGAGCTCGCGGTGGGTTGCCTCGGTGGCGGTCGCGGTGAGCGCGACCCGCGGCACCGCGGGGAAGGCCTCGGCGAGGACGGACAAGCCCATGTAGTCGGGACGGAAGTCGTGGCCCCACTGGGAGACGCAATGCGCCTCATCGATCGCGAACAGGGCCAGCTTCGCCCGGTGGAGCAGATCCTGGGTGCGGGGAAGGACCAGCCGCTCGGGCGCCATGTACAGCAGGTCGAGCTCGCCGGCCAACAACTGCTGCTCCACCGCCTGGGCCTCGTGGAAGTCCAGCGTGGAGTTGAGGTAGGCGGCGCGGATGCCGACGCCTTCGAGCGCCGCGACCTGGTCGCTCATCAGCGCGATCAGCGGGGAGACGACGATCCCGGTGCCCTCCCGCAGCAGGGAGGGGATCTGATAGCACAGCGACTTGCCGCCGCCGGTGGGCATCAGCACCACCGCGTCCCCGCCGGAGGCGATCTGGTCGATGATCTCGGCCTGCTCGCCGCGGAAGGAGTCGTAGCCGAAGACGGTGGAGAGGATCTCGAGCGCGCGGTCCGTCTGCTCGGCATCGCCGGCACGGAGGGCGGAGATCGGGTCGACGGTGCGCGAGGAGCTCATGGTGGCCACTGTAGGCGGGGGCGAGGACAGGTGCCCGCGGTGGCGGGCGGCTGTGGACGGCGGGGGAGCGGGGCGAGATCCGCATCACGTCTCTCGCACCGGAGAAGCTGTATCGGTGCAGTTCACGAGGGGTGGGGGCGGCGGCCGACGGGGGCGGGTCCGGCAAACGTCCCGTTCGCGTGTCGTACCTCTGATTCAGGATTCAGTCAGAGTCGCTGGAGGCGTCTCCGTCGCCACGATCGGCGCCGTCCGGTCTGCCGGTGCGCAGGTCGCCGTCGTCGGCAGCGCGATCTACTCCGCCGAGGACCCGGCGTCGGCCGCCGCTGTGCGTCAGGAGGTCACCGCCTGAGTAATCTTCCGACTCGTGAAGCGGCGGAGCCCGGTCCTCGCGGGAACCGGTCTCCGCCAGCGTTCCGGGGACTACGGCTTGAGCACCACCTTGATGCAGCCGTCCTCCTTCTTCTGGAACTTCTCGTACATCTCCGGCGCCTCGTCCAGGGACGCGGTGTGTGTCTTGAGGTCCAGGACGCCGAGCGGGTCTGAAGGGTCATCGACCAGCGGCAAGAGGTCATCGGTCCACCGCTTCACGTTGCATTGGCCCATGCGCAGCTGGATCTGCTTATCGAACATCGTGAGCATCGGCAGGGGGTCCTTCATGCCGCCGTAAACCCCGCTGATCGAGATCGTCCCGCCTCGCCGGACAGCCTCGATCGCGGTGTACAGCGCATCGAGCCGGTCCACCCCGGCCGTCTCCATCGCCTCGCGTCCCAGCGCGGAGGGCAGTAGCCCTACCGCCTGGTGGACCGCCCCGGCCACCGGGGAGCCGTGGGCCTCCATCCCGACCGCGTCCACCACCGCGTCCGGGCCGCGCCCGTCGGTGAGGTCTTTCAGCTGCTCCGCCACCTCGCCGGACGAGTCCAGCGTCTCGATGCCGTGGCGCTCGGCCATGGCACGCCGCTCGGCGACCGGGTCCACCGCGAGTACCCGGTAGCCCAGGTGGCGGCCGATCCGGGCGGACATCTGGCCGATCGGGCCCAGGCCCAGCACGGCCAGGGAACCGCCCTGAGGGGGCGCGGCGTACTGTACGGCCTGCCAAGCGGTGGGCACTACGTCGGAGAGGTACAGGTAGCGTTCGTCCTCACCGGTGTTGGGGACCTTGATGGGTCCGTAGTCTGCGTGCGGGACGCGCAGGTACTCGGCCTGCCCGCCGGGCACTGAACCGTAGAGGCGGGAGTATCCCAGGAAGACTGCACCGCTGTTGTACTCCCGGACCTGGGTGGTCTCGCACTGGGACTGCAGGCCCTGCCTACACATGAAGCAGTGGCCGCAGGAGACGTTGAAGGGAATCACCACGCGGTCCCCGGCCTTGATCTGGGTGACGGCGGAGCCGACCTCCTCCACGATCCCCATGGGCTCGTGGCCGATGATGTCGCCCTTGTCCATGAACGGGGTGAGCACCTCGTACAAGTGAAGGTCCGACCCGCAGATGGCGGTCGAGGTGATCCGTACAATCGCGTCCGTGGGCTCCTGGATCCGGGGATCCGGAACCTCCTCGACGCTCACCGAGCGCTTTCCCTGCCATGTCAGAGCCTTCATCTGTCCTCCTTCTCAGGGCCGCCGCCGCGGCCGGAATGACGACCTGCTGATCTGTTGCGTAGAGCCGACCCTACTACTGCTGCCTGCAGGCCCGATGAGGTCCTCGTTCCCTGTTCTCTTCCCTCTCCGGGAGACCGGTCCTTGGTGGGATGGACGATCGTCCGGAAGACGGCGAACGGCTCCAGCGCCCTGTGGCGTCAGAACGTTTTGTCGTAGCGGTAGAGGAACGCGGCCGTCGCGTCGCGCTCGACCGACTGCAGGGGACGGTAGGTGCCGTCGGCCCAGCCGGTGGAGATGCCGGTGCTCTTCATCCACGCCATCTCTTTGGCGAACAGCTGGCTGCGGTTGACGTCCCGGAACGGGTTCGAGGACGGCGCAGAGTAGGCGAGCTTGCCGGCGTACCGGTACAGGAACGCTGCCATCGCATCGCGATTGATGGGCTGCG
>DAMDHZ010000166.1:3106-3650 GCA_032101665.1 Brachybacterium sp.
GTGGGCCGGAACGTGCGGTCGGGTCACCCGGTCGTGATGCCGCGTTGCTTTGCCCAGATGATGGCCTTGTAGTGCTGGTCGCGCGGGCTCACGCCCTTGAACGGCGACGCCGCGGGCAAGCGCACGGCGGGGGAGCCCGCCATGCGGTAGAGGAACGCGGCCATGGCGTCGCGGTTCACGGGCTGGAGGGGGCGGTAGGTGACGAAGTATCGATCGTTCTCCATTCGTTCGGACGCTCTACTTCCCCAGCACCCGCTCCAGCACCACGCCCCGACCGCGTCCCAGATCTCGCCCTGATCGCCGACCATCACCAGCATTGATCGCGCCCTGGACAGCCCCACGTACGCAGCTGCGGGGCCCGCTCGGCCGCGCCGAAGCCGTTGATCGCGAGCACCACCACGGGCCGCTCGAGGCCTTTGAAGTTCAGCATGTGCCCGTAGAACACGTCTTTCGCGGCGAAGAACTCGTCCCAGTAGCCCTCGTACCCTTCTCTGCCCGGCGCAGTCGCGGTCATGGACCCCTTCCACGTCGTCCGCCTGGCCGG
>DAMDHZ010000167.1:0-3470 GCA_032101665.1 Brachybacterium sp.
CAACTCACACTCCAGTTGTAAGAGTGTGAGTTGTACTCTGGATAAACTCTCGAGTGTGCGGGTCCGACGATCGTGGGGTGATTGCCCGCACCGCCTCGCCAAAATGGCGGTCCTTGCTGGCGGATCACAGGCTCTCGAAGAAGTCCTCGTCCAGGCCGTACAGGACGACGGTCTCCTCGGTCTGGACGCCGACGCCGTAGACGACGAGCAGCTGCGCGAGCTTGGCGCCGTCGATGAGTTCGATGCGCGCGTTGATGCGATCGGCTTCGTTGTGGGCGCCCTGGGTGAACCTCGAGGTCGTGATGAAGACGCCACGGTCGCCCTGCTTGCCGAGGAGTGCGCCGGCGAACTCGTGGATGCGAGGCCGATCGATGGGGCGGTCCTCGGCGTACCGCTTCGCCTGAACGTAGATGCGGTCGAGGCCGAGGGGATCCTGGCTGATGATGCCGTCGACGCCTGCGTCGCCGGTTGCGCTCGTGCGCTCCACCGAGCCGGCACGCCCGTACCCCATGGCCTCCAGCAGGCGGATGACGAGATCCTCGAAACCGGTCGGGGAGAGTGTGAGGGCCTTCTTGAGCACTTCACCCTCGACCGCGGCGCGGTTGGTGCGGCGCGCTCGTTCGATGAGTTCGCTCGGCGTCGCGCGGTCCAGCTCGGGGGTTTCCGGGACGCTCGTGGTGGGTGTGATGGCGCTCGGCTCGTCGGAGGTGCTGATGCGGGTGCGGTCGCGGAACGCGAGATATTCCGGGTACGTCTCCAGCACCTTCATGTCGATACGCTCCGGAAAACGTCGCAGGGCCTCACGACCTGCGGGAGAGATCCGTAGCTGCCCGCGCTGCGGCCGCTCGATCAACCCGGCCTGCGACAGGTAGGTCGTGGCCCAGCCCACGCGGTTGTCCATGGTGCGTTGACGACCACTCGGCAGCATCTGGGCTCGCTCTTCGGCGGACAGCTCGAACTGCTCGACCATCGCGTCCTTGACGTGGCGGCTACGTCGCACCTCCCCATCAGCGAGCGCGGCGAGTACGGGCCGCATGAGCGACTGGAAATCTGGAATGGTCATGCGATTGACTCCTGGAGCAGATCGCTCGGGTCGGTCGTGGATGTGAGGTGCCCCGAGAACGCAGCAGCGAGGACACTTCGGCGTAGGGCTGCGGACTTTCGGCGCTGGGTGACGATAGCCGAAGTGGTCCGGTGTGCCTGCTCAGCCCAGGCCTCCATCGCAGCCGCAATCTTTAGCTGCTCGGCAAGAGGAGGGACAGGAATAGGAATGGCCCGAACGCGAGCCTTGTTCAGCGCTGGCTGGTTTCCGCCTGAACCGCCAGCCCGCACTTCCGCGTACTTGTACTTGAGAAACAGGTACAAGAAATTCGGGTGGATAGACGACCCCGCTGTCCGGATCGAAGCACAGTTCTGGTTGTGCGCCGCCCAGGTCTCGAGGATTGCAGCCTGGCCTCGAGTGCGCCCTTCGCCGATCATGGCAAGCAGCACCGTGCCCGGCGGGTGCAACCGCTTAGAACGGTCTCCGAGAGCCGTCTCCGAGATGTGTTCTCGGGTGTCTGTGATGCGAGTGAAAGCCACCTCGCCGCTCGACACCCACGGTATGTCCCCTCCCCACAATGAAGGCTCGCTTCGCTTGGGGGTTGCCCCCACGGCAACGCTGCACTCATCTCCGATGGTGGACCAGCGCCAGGCAGAACCATCCCCAGTGTCGCGATCGAAGTAGCTGCGAGCAAGGGCTACCTCGGCATACGTGAGACGCTGCTCGGCGGAGGCGAGGGTGGCGTCGGCGGCGTCGAGGTGGGCCATCTGCTCCTCCACCATCTCCACGATCCGCCGCTGCTCGGGGAGGGGCGGCAGCGGAAACCTGAAACCAGCCATCTGTGGCCACTTCACGCGAGGGCGGTCTCCGGAGTTTAGAGCGGTGGCGAACCTGACGAAATCCTCGGCGGTCAGTCGCCACTTGAGGAATCGCGCATCGATCTCGTCGTTGCCGCGAAATACGATGAACTCGCCCGAAGCGTAGGCCCCTTGCGGGGCTATAGCCACCTTGTTGAGGTACGGGCGCAAGCGCCCGTACAGCACGTCGCCCATGCCCACCAGAGGGCTACTGCTCCGGATAGCGGAGGCGTCGGACGTCGCGGTGATACGGCCACTGCCGGCCTCCACATGCTCCATTCCGATGTACGGCAGAGGCTGTGTCGGTACCTCGCGGCGGGTTTCAGGACGTACCACGTCGCCGAGCGATACGGCTCGCCATCCGTCAGGGACGTTCATGCGGTGAGCTCCTTGTCGAGGCTTTCGAGAAGAATGCCGGCGTTGGCGCCGAGGTCGCGCAGGGCGCCGTCGATGCCGCCGCGTTGGGTGAACGGTTCGGCGTCGAGGGCGTCGACCGTGATGCCGGCCGAGGTGACGACGAAGTCGCGCATGCGGTCGAGCCACCAGCGTTCCGTCTCCGAGAACGTCGCGCCCGCCTGCGCCTGCTGCGCGAGCCAGCTTTCATAGCGCTCCTGCACCACGTCCTCGTACGGCACGAGTTCATCGTCGAGATCCAACGCATAGCGCAGCAGCGACACGAGGTCGGTGGCCCGGGCGTGCGGGTTCGGGCGCACCTTGGCGCCGTCCAACTGCTCGTAGGCCGCCCACAACTTCTCGGTCGTCCACCGCTCCGGGGTGCGCTCGATCTGCCGGGCCAGGTCGTCGAGAGCCTTGAAGGGCACCCGGTGGGTCTTGAACTCATCGAGAACCTGAAGCGCCGTGATCTCGTCGCGGTTGTCCTCCAGGTACTTCTTCCACGACTCGACGATCTCCAGCGCGGAGTCGGCGCGCGAAACCCCCTCGGCACGCCGGATCGTGTCGCGCGTGACCTCGTCAATGATGCGGTCGTGCTGCCTCCGCAGTTCCATGATGCGTGAACGCAGCACCGGGTTGTCGGCCAACGGCGCCACCGCCTCGTCGAGGAGGTCACGCACCGCCGCTGCCGGGTCGGGCGCGCCCTCAGAGGCAGCCGCCTGCACGTCCGGGTTCACGGCGTGCACGAGCCCGCGCACGATGGAGCCCAGATCGGAACTCGGCCCGGCGACGTCGTCCAGCTCGGCGCGTTCGGCGTCGCTCACCTGACGCTCCAATGCCGCCAGACGCGACGCGAGGGTCGCCGTCTCGTCCTCGGTCAACTCGTACGCGGCAGCCTTCTTGAGCAGCTTCTCCAGGCTGACGCCGGGTTCACGGTTGAGCGGCGGAGCGACGAACTCATGTTCGGTCACGCCGACGGCGTCGACGAGGACGAAGTGCGTCTTCGCCTCGGCATCCGGCGTCACGGCTTGGAAGTCCGACTTCGAGATCGTGCGCGCACCCCGGCCCTTCATCTGCTCGAAGTACTGCCCGGAGCTGACGTCGCGCATGAAGATGACGCACTCCAACGGTTTCACGTCCGTGCCGGTCGCGATCATGTCGACCGTCACCGCGACACG
>DAMDHZ010000168.1:0-3385 GCA_032101665.1 Brachybacterium sp.
TCGATCGACGGGTGCTCGATCCACTGGATGCAGTGCTCGGGCGCACCGGCCGCGACGGCGGCGTCGTACATGACCTTCGCCGCGGCCGCCGAGCACCGCTGGGCGCTCGGGTGGAAGGCGAAGATGATCGGGTTGCGCGTCATGATCGCGATGATGCACTTGAACATCGTGGTCGACGTCGGGTTCGTGACCGGGGTGACGCCGGCGACGACGCCCACGGGCTCGGCGATCTCGGTGACGCCGGTCTGCTTGTCCTCGTGGATCACGCCCACGGTGCGGTCGTACTTGATCGAGTTCCAGATGTACTCGGTCGCGAACAGGTTCTTGACGCACTTGTCCTCGAAGAGGCCGCGGCCGGTCTCCTCGACCGCGAGGCGGGCCAGCGGCATGTGCTGGTCGACGCCCGCGAGCGCCATCGCGTGGACGATCCCGTTGATGGTCTCCTGGTCGTAGGAGTCGAAGGCCGTCAGCGCGGCCGCACCGCGCGCCGCGAGGGTGTCGATCTCGGAGGTGCTCGTCGTCGTGCTCGATGCGGCGGTCGTCGTGGTCCGCGAAGAGGCTGTCGTCTTCGTGGCCGAAGCGTCGATGGTCGTCGTTCCCGAGGCTGCCATGTGACTGTCTGTCCTTGCCTGGTAGGTGGTGCTCCGACGCCCCCCGGTGGGGCCGTCACCCATGACGCTAGGGGAGGGGGAGGGGCCTCTCAAGGGACAGGAGGTCCCGACCGTCCGGCCCCGTCGTTCCGGGCATCGATGCAGGCCAGAGGGGCAATTGCCGGATCGGTAGCGGTGGTCGGCACGGTCGGGCCCACCCCGTCGTCCGCGGAGGTGCCCTGGGTGTGCCGGAGACCACATCGTGCGGGTCGGGACCCTCGTCCTCGTCCTGCCTGCGGGTTCGGTGGTGGGATGGAGCATGGGCGCAGAAGCGGCGGCAGGACGAGCGAGCCGGGTCCCGGGGGCGCGGCTGCGGGCCCGTTCGGTGCGAGGGGACATTCGTCCCCGGCGGTGCCGCCGCTTTCGCGCTGTGGTCGAGGTCACGCCGCGTGTGACCGACGACGCGCGACCCGATGTCGACCCGTTCGGGGGTGTCGGGTAGCCTGGACGCACCGAAGACCGCCGGTCGTCGCCCTCGACCCCGAGGACGACCGAAGGACTCCCGTACGGGACGGCCTGCGCAGGTGCATCGAACGACCGCATGACCGTTCCGTCCCCGGACGGTGATCGCGTGCGGCCAGAGCCTCGACGCCCTGCGCGTCGAGGCTTTTCTCGTTCCGGGCCTTCACCCGGCGTCCGAGACCTCTGGAAGGAGGGCCATGGCGAAGCCCGAGAAGGTGGACGCCGTCGCCGAGCTCACGGAGCTGTTCCGTGAGTCCGATGCCGCCGTTCTCACCGAATACCGCGGACTCTCCGTGCAGCAGCTCAAGCAGCTGCGCCGCGCGCTGGGTTCCGATGCGCAGTACGCCGTGGTGAAGAACACGCTCACCGAGATCGCCGCCCGAGAGGCCGGCATCGACGCGTTCGAGGGCAAGCTCTCGGGTCCGTCCGCCATCGCCTTCATCAAGGGTGAGCCGGTCGGGGCCGCGAAGGCCCTGCGTGACTTCGCCAAGGAGAACGACAAGCTCGTCGTCAAGTCCGGCTACTTCGAGGGCAAGGCCCTCTCGGAGGACGACGTCAAGAAGCTCGCGGACCTCGAGTCGCGCGAGGTCCTGCTGGCCAAGGCCGCGGGAGCCATGAAGGGCTCCCTGTCCAAGGCCGCTGCCGTGTTCCAGGCGCCGCTGTCGAAGGCCGCGCGCACCGTGGACGCGCTGCGTGCGAAGCAGGACGCCTGAGCCTCGGCTCTCGCGGACCCGCTGCGCACATCCCAGCGCGTCAGCGCTGACCGCCGGACGCTCCCACCCGGAGCGACCGGACCCGACCAGGCGCACCAGCGCCGCACCACCCCGGACGGGGCCTCGCGCGAGGTCCCCCCAACAGGAAGGAACGCCATCATGGCGAAGCTCAGCAACGACGAGCTCATCGAGGCTTTCAAGGAGATGTCCCTCATCGAGCTCTCCGATTTCGTCAAGCAGTTCGAGGACGTCTTCGACGTCACCGCTGCCGCCCCGGTCGCGGTCGCCGCTGCCGGTGGCGCCGCGGGCGGCGACGCCCCCGCCGAGGAGGAGCAGACCGAGTTCGACGTCGTCCTCGAGTCGGTCGGCTCGGCCAAGATCGCCGTCATCAAGGAGGTGCGCGCTCTGACGGGCCTCGGCCTGAAGGAGGCCAAGGACCTCGT
Organism: Brachybacterium sp.; assembly: GCA_032101665.1. Lineage (GTDB taxonomy): Bacteria > Actinomycetota > Actinomycetes > Actinomycetales > Dermabacteraceae > Brachybacterium. Next base: position 2,269 of record DAMDHZ010000168.1, read on the forward strand.
CGACGGCGCCCCCAAGGCCGTCCTGGAGAAGGTCGACCAGGCCGCCGCCGACAAGGCCAAGGAGCAGCTCGAGGGCGCTGGCGCCACCGTCACCGTCAAGTGACGTGCGCGCAGGGGTGGCGATAGATCCGCCCCGGCGCTCTGCTTCACGAAGGGCCGTCCCGCCGATGCGGGGCGGCCCTTCCGCATGTCCGGCCTCCTCGTGGGCCGGGCCGCCGACGGCGAGCCCTCGACAGGGCGCCGTCCGCAGCGCGCGGCGCGTCCGGCTTGACTCGCGGACCGATTGCGCCCATTCTGGTTCCCGAACGTGAGCAGGTCCTGCCGAGCTCCCGCCCCCGCCGCCGATGTCGGGGTCCCACGGAGCACACCATAAGAGGGCAGGACGCTCCGCCTTCCGCGCCAGGCATATGGCGGTCGACGCGGATGGACCGGGTGTGCGTCACACCCCTTGTGTCCATCCGTGTTCGTTGCTATGCTCAACTTTTGCGCTGTGCCCTCAGTCGCCGTGCTCGCCCGCCGTTCTCGCCTCGCGTGAGGACTCCTCGGCGCGTCGACGTGTCGGACCGGTCGCGCCCCACTGTCGTCGGCCTGTGGAAGGACCCCCCTTTGGCTGCCTCGAGCACCGATCTCACCCCTACCATCGCCGCCCGCACCGCGTCGCCCCGCGTGACGTTCGCGAAGCTGGGCGACCCCATCGAGGTCCCGGACCTCCTGTCCCTGCAGACCAAGAGCTTCGACTGGCTGCTCGGCAACGAGCGCTGGCAGGGACGTGCCGAGGCGGCCGCCGCCGAGGGCCGTGAGGACGAGCCCCAGACCTCGGGCCTCGCGGACATCTTCGAGGAGATCTCCCCGATCGAGGACTTCGCCGGCAACATGTCGCTGTCCTTCCGCGATCACACCTTCGACGACCCGAAGTACACGGTCGAGGAGTGCAAGGAGAAGGACCTCACCTATTCGGCTCCGCTGTACGTCATCGCGGAGTTCATGAACAACGAGACCGGCGAGATCAAGACCCAGACGGTCTTCATGGGCGACTTCCCGCTCATGACCGACAAGGGCACCTTCATCATCAACGGCACCGAGCGCGTCGTCGTCTCCCAGCTGGTCCGCTCCCCGG
>DAMDHZ010000169.1:0-3308 GCA_032101665.1 Brachybacterium sp.
CGACCCGGCCCCTCCGCGACGGCGATCAGGACGTGCACGAGCTGTTCCTGGCCAACTTCTTCGCGCAGACCAAGGCGCTCGCCTTCGGCAAGACCGAGGAGGAGGTGCGCGCCGAGGGCACCGAGGGCGCGCTCGTCGCCGCGCGCATGTTCTCGGGCGACCGGCCGACGACCTCGATCATGGCGCCCGCCCTCACGCCCGCGACGCTCGGTCAGCTGATCGCGCTGTACGAGCACATCACGTTCGTCGAGGGCACCGTCTGGGGTATCAACTCCTTCGACCAGTGGGGCGTCGAGCTCGGCAAGCAGCTCGCCAAGGAGCTCGCCCCCGCCGTGGCCGGCGACGAGCAGGCGATCGCCGCCGAGGACCCGTCGACCGCCGAGCTCATCCGCTACTACCGCGCGCACCGCCGGGCCTGACCGGGCTGCGGGACGGCGAGGTCCGTCCCGCGCTCCCCGGCGTACCGTTCCGCTCAGCGCCCACCGTCGTCGCACGGTGGGCGCTGTGTGCATTCCCGGCCCCATCCCCGAGAGGACCCCCGTGCCCGACCCCCTCGCTCCCCTGCCGCCGGCGCCCGCCGTCCGCGCCTCCCGTCCCGAGGACGAACGCCTGCCCCTGGCCCGCAGCCTCGTCCACGGCACCCAGCACGTGCTGTCGATGTACGGCGGCGTCGTGGCCGTGCCCCTCATCGTGGGCGGCGCCGCGCAGCTGTCCTCGGGACAGATCGGTGTGCTCGTCGCCTCGGCCCTGTTCGTCTCGGGCATCACGACGCTCCTGCAGTCCCTCGGCGTGCCCTTCTTCGGCGCCAAGCTCCCCCTCGTGCAGGGCACGACGTTCGGCGCGGTCTCCACGATGCTCGTGATCATCGCCGACGGCGACGGCCTGCCGTCGGTCTTCGGCGCCGTCATCGTGGCCGGCGTGATCGGCTTCCTGCTGGCCCCGGTCGTCTCGCGCCTGCAGCCGGTGTTCCCGCCGGTCGTGACGGGCACCATCATCGCGGCCATGGGCATCTCCCTGCTGCCGGTCGCGGCGGGCTGGATCATGGGGACCGAGGGCCAGGAGGGTGACGGCAGCGCGCTGAACCTGGCCCTCGCCGCGATCACGCTCGTCGCGGTCCTGATCCTCTCGAGGATCCGCGCCCTGTCCGGGATCGCGATCCTGCTGGGCATCGCCGTCGGCACCGTCATCGCGGCCCTCCTGGGCGGGACCGACTTCTCGGACGTGACCTCGGGGGCCGTGGTCGCACTGCCGCACCCCTTCGCGTTCGGCGCCCCGACCTTCCACCTCGCGGCGATCGTGCCCATGGTCGTCGTCATCATCGTGACCCTGATGGAGACCACGGCCAATCTGTTCGCCGTGACCAAGGTCGTGGGCACCGACCTGCCGCCACGCCGCCTGGCCGACGGCCTGCGGGCCGACATGGCGGCGAGCGCCCTCGCCCCGCTCGTGAACTCCTTCCCCGCCACGGCATTCGCCCAGAACATCGGGCTGATCTCGGTGACCCGGGTGCGCTCACGCTTCACCGTCGCGGCCGGTGGCGGGATCCTCGTGCTGCTGGGCCTGGTGCCGCTGCTGGGCAGCATCGTGGCCGCCGTGCCCCAGCCCGTGCTCGGCGGGGCCGGGATCGTCCTGTTCGGCTCGGTGGCCGCGGCCGGCATCCGCACTCTCGCCGAGGCCCCGCGGACCGATGACCGCGACGCCGGGCACGACACCCTGATCGTCGCGGTCTCGCTCTCCCTCGCGGTGCTGCCGATCGCCGTGCCGGGGCTGTACGCGGCGCTCCCGGACCTGGTCGCCATGGTGCTGGGTTCGGGCGTGAGTGCCGCGGCCTTCAGCGCTGTGCTCCTGAACCTGCTGCTCAAGGGGCGAGGAGGGATCCGCCCGCACGACCACCTGTGAAACCCGGGGCACGGCCCCACGACGCACGACGGCCGGGTTCGCGATCGCGAACCCGGCCGTGTCCTGCTCCCCCGCCGAGGCGAGGCGTCTCAGGCGGTCTCGAAGCGTCGCCCCTCGGGTGAGGACGGCAGGAGCGCCAGGACCAGCACGACGAGTCCGCCGATCGAGGGGATCAGCAGGAGCAGGCACAGCAGACCCGAGAGGTTCGCGTCGTGCAGGCGGCGGCACATGAGCGCGATGGTCGGGACGATCAGCGCGAGGGTGACGATCGCCATCAGGACGAGGCCGATGACGACGACGGGCCAGGTGGGGGCGTGGATGATGCCGGGGGCGGTCTCGTAGACGATCTCGTTGCCGTCGGCGTCGTAGCCGAGCGACGTCGAGGTCATGTGGTTGTTGGCCCACACGGCGCTCGTGATGATGCCGATCATGAACACGACCCACGGCACGAGCTCGATGAGCACGATCGCGAGGTAGGCCCACCAGAACTCCGAGCGCGAGGCGCGCCCGGTGAAGGTCGCGTACTTGCGTACGAAGCGCTTGACGGCGGTGCCGAACCCGGCGCCGTAGAGAGGCCGGGAGAGGTCCAGGGGATCGGTCGCGCCGCCGAGCAGGGTGGTCGCGTCGCCGGCGGGAGGGGGTGCAGAGGTCATGTCGTCTCCTGGGGAGGGGGTGAGGATGAGGGAAGGGATGCCGCGGGGGCGGCGTCAGCACTGTAGGCGACGCCGCTCCCGGGCGACAGGTCCGCCCGGCCGGCGAACACGGGCGGGCGGACCGTCTCAGGCGAGGTAGTCGACGTCCCGGGTCTCGCGCCCGATCACGATCGCACCCAGGGTGAGCAGGGCCGCGACGAGCAGGTACACCCCGACCAGCCACAGCGAGCCGTCGAGCGCCTGCCACAGGGCCACGAGAGTGATGGGGGCCGGTCCCGCGCCGATCACCGAGGCCATGTTGTAGCTGATGGCGCTCCCGGTGTAGCGGACGTCGGCGGGGAACATCTCGGGCAGGTAGGCGGCCATCGGCCCGAACGTCAGCCCCATCAGGGTGAAGCCGACGATGAGCACGGCCATCACGCCCGGGGTGCCCAGGTGGATGAGCGGCTCAATCAGCAGCGCGTAGACGCCGATCGCGATCGTCACCACGATGAGGTAGGGGCGGCGGCCGGCGCGATCGGCGAGCGGGCCCGAGACGAGCGTGAAGACGCCGAAGAAGACGACCCCGATGATCAGCATGGTGAGGAACTCGGGACGGGTGTAGCCCAGGCCCGGCGCGAAGGCCGAGGCGTCGAAGGCCTTGCCGGCGCTCTCGGCGGCGGCGCGCGCGGCCTCGGCGCTCGAGGCCGTGGTGGCGACGACCATGAGGAACGCGGTCAGCATGTAGAAGAGCACGTAGGTGGCGACCATGGCCAC
>DAMDHZ010000170.1:0-1016 GCA_032101665.1 Brachybacterium sp.
TCACCCCGACCACACCCAGAGCCTCTGCCACAGAACCAGGCTCGGTATCGACCAGGGCATCCCGCATCACGACCGGGGCCTCGACCGCCACGAGCACACCGGCGAGGACCGACGCCACCACCTCACGCGCCACACCATCCCGACTCAGTGACTCGACCCGGGCGAGCATCCGAGTCAGTTCGTCCCCCACCACCTCAGAAGAAGCGGCACCGATCGGCTCGGACGGCACGGCAGACCCGTCCGAGCCCGGCACCCGGGCGTCGTCATCACGCTCCGGGCCCGTGCCCCTCGAACCATCCCGTCGAATCCTCATGCCCCTCATTCTTCCGAGGAGGACTGACACACGAGATCCTCCTCAGCCACGCGTTCTAAGAATGTGGACAACCCTGCATGGGGGGGGAAGGGAAATACCGCCTCAATGATGACAGCGCACAACACACGAACCGTTGCGACGACGGGTGAATTCCACCGACAATGGCGTATCGTCGGTTCTCGCGCCATTCATGCCCCGGGACGTGAAACCACTCCCCGACCTACAACGATTCCACAAGGATGCTGTGTGGCTCGCAGACGAACGAAGGGGCGTCGCGCCGGCTAACGGCCTGGTCGTGCCGTGCCTCTTCGCCCGACGGCGCCCCGGACGAGCTTCTCGACGGCGGTGTGCGCCCATGTCTGCGGCAACAGGATACCGAGCGCGACCGCGACGACGACGAGCACGATCGCGATGCCGGCTCCGTGAGGCGCTCCGCGCGACGTGTGCGGCGGTGGGAGCTGGTGAGTCGATGACGACGGCACACGCGCATCGCGGCGCGCCCGTGGTCCAGGGGTGGGTCAAGAGGGACTCGAACCCCCGACATCCACGGTGTAAACGTGGCGCTCTGACCGACTGAGCTATTGACCCTCATGGCGCCGGCGAGCGGTCTCTCGGCGCGCGCGGCAGCTCATGGTCACAGATCGCCCAGCGCCGCGGCAAGTCGTGCCATGTCGCGCGCGGCGCCCGGAGCAGCATCGTCGCG
>DAMDHZ010000170.1:1026-3227 GCA_032101665.1 Brachybacterium sp.
GCCAGGACACCTGGCCGTCGGCACGGAACACGACACTTGTGCGCCGGGCCCGGCCGGTGCGCTCGTCGAAGGCACCGAGCTCACGGGCGAGCGAACCGTGCGGCCAGAAGTCGGACAGCAGCGGAAGCCTCACGCCCTCAGCCTCGCGCCACGCGGCGAGCACGGGCGCCGCGTCGCACGCGACGACGAGCACGGGCACGCTCTGTTCCCCCAGCTCCTGCCAGAGGGCGTCGAGCATGCTCAACTCCCGCGTGCACGTCGGGGTGAAAGCCCCGGGGAGGAACACGATCGCGTGAGGCACGCTCGCGAGGTCCGCGAGATCGACCTCGGCTCCCTCGTGCGAGAGGAGGACCGTCATCGCGACACTTCCTCGCACCTCATCGCGGCAAGCTCAGCCCTGTCGGGACGCCAGGCGCGTGCCGGACCAGTCCTCGGCCAGCGCAATCGAGTTCATCGCCCGCAGGCCCGCGAGGTCGGCGGCCTCCTGGATGGCGCCGGGCTGCACATGACCCGCGCGCCCGGCCTTGGGCGTGAGCAGCCACACAGGACCGCCAGGCGCCAGGGTGGTCAGGGAGTCCACGAGGGCGTCGACCAGGTCGCCGTCACCGTCGCGCCACCACAGCACGACGCCGTCGACGATCTCCTGGCAGTCCTCGTCCTCGAGGTCCGCATCGATCGAGTCCTCGATCGCATCGCGCAGCTCCAGGTCCACATCGTCGTCGTAGCCGAGCTCCTGGACGATCTGGCCCGTGTGGAAGCCGAGGATCTCGGCGGGCGAGCTGGACGCTTTCGCGTCGGTGGACGGGGACAAAGGGCGGCTCCTCTCGGCATCCGCGCACGGAGCGCGGAGGGGATGTCGGACGCGCGGTCTCGCGCGGACGGGATGGACGCGCCGCCTCCGGGGAGGGGCGAGCGCATGGAGTCTAGCGAACTGTGTTTTTCGTGTCACTTGGCCAGGCGCCGCCGGGACGCTCGCCCGCGGTCAGGACCGAGGACGTACGCTGGTCCAGACCCGAGGTCGCGGGACGCCTGCGCGCCGGTGCACCGGCGCGCCCTGGCCCCCCGGGACCCACGTCCGAACGCTCCACGAGAGAAGGACAGCGTGACCTCACACGACAACCCCGGTCCCATCGGCATCAGCCTGCCCAGCCACGCGCAGGATCTCGACCCCGAGGAGACCCAGGAGTGGGTCGAGTCCTTCGACGCGCTGCTGGACGAGCGCGGGACCGACCGGGCCGCGGAGATCGTGCAGACCGTCATCCAGCACGCGCGCGCGAAGCACGTGCCCATCCATCAGAGTGGCAACACCGACTACGTCAACACGATCCCCGTCGAACAGCAGCCGGAGTACCCCGGCGACCGCGCGCTCGAGAAGGAGATCAAGGACGCTCTGCGCTGGAACGCGGCGATGGTGGTCCATCGCGCCCAGCGCCCCGGGGTGGGCGTCGGCGGCCACCTCTCGAGCTTCGCGTCGATCGCCTCGATGTACGAGGTCGGCTTCAACCACTTCTTCCGCGGCCGCGAGCACCCCGGCGGCGGCGACCAGGTGTTCTTCCAGGGCCACGCCTCCCCCGGCATCTACGCCCGCGCCTTCATGCTGGGCCGCCTCAGCCAGGACGACCTCGACGGATTCCGCCAGGAGAAGTCGAACCCGCACGGCATCCCCTCCTACCCGCACCCACGCGCGATGCCGGACTTCTGGGAGTTCCCGACCGTCTCGATGGGCATCGGCCCCGTCAACGCGATCGAGCAGGCCTCGTTCAACAAGTACCTGACCCACCGCGGGATCAAGGACACCTCCGACCAGCATGTCTGGGCGTTCCTGGGCGACGGCGAGATGGACGAGGTCGAGTCCCGCGGCCACATCCACATCGCCGCCAAGGAGCACCTGGACAACCTCACCTTCGTCGTCAACTGCAACCTGCAGCGCCTCGACGGCCCGGTCCGCGGCAACGGCAAGATCATCCAGGAGCTCGAGGCCCAGTTCCGCGGCGCGGGCTGGAACGTCATCAAGGTCGTGTGGGGTTCGGGCTGGGACCCGCTGCTCGACAAGGATGACGACGGCGCCCTTGTCGACCTCATGAACGCGACGCCCGACGGCGATTTCCAGACCTACCGCACCGAGTCGGGCGCGTTCATCCGCGACAACTTCTTCGCACGCGACCCGCGCACGAAGGCCATGGTCGCCGACATGACCGACG
>DAMDHZ010000171.1:0-3151 GCA_032101665.1 Brachybacterium sp.
GACGACCCCGAGCACGACTGGATCGCGGACGACCCGGAGGGCCCGAGGGACTGAGGGACGGGGTCGGGCCGGCCGCGGACGACGTCGTGATGGCAGGCGCCTCGACATGGCGTCATGCGCAGTCGACGTCGGGGCGTCCCTCCTCCTCAGACAGGACCCGGCGGAGCACCTCGAGGGCATGCCGGACGCGCCGATCCACCCGGTCGCCGTCCGGCACCACGGCGCACACCGCGTTCGGAGGTGTGGGGTCTGCCACGGGTATCTCCACGAGGCCGCGCGCGGCGGGCTGCTCGCCCGGCAGCGTATAGCGCAGCGACCAGCCGAGGCCGGCCCCGACGAGGGAGGCGACCGTGGCGAGGTTGTTGCTGGACCACCGCAGCGTCGGCTCGACGCCCGCGGCGCGTATGAACTCCAGTGACCGCTCCGTGCTGGGCGGCAGGTCGATGAGGATGGCCGGCTCCTGAGCGACGTCCGCGAAGGCGACCTCGTGCGCGGCGGCCAGCCGATGCCCCTCGGGCAGCATCACCTTCAGCTGCGCCCGGGCCACTTCGATCGATCGTAGCCCCGGTGCCTGCTGACGGCTGAACATGACGGCCATCTCGAGTCGTCCATGCAGGACCTCCCGCTGCAGGTCCGTGGCCGCCCCCTCCCGGTAGTGCAGCGTGACCCGCGGGTGCCGTCGCGAGAAGTGCTCTGCGAGGACCGGGACGGCCTGCGGCGAGAGGGAGGGCACGCATCCGACCTCCAGGTCTCCGGCCAGCTCACCGGGCATCGCCGGCACCGACGCCTCCATCTCGTGGACCAGCCCCAGGATCCGCCTGGCCTGGACGGCCATGCGGTGGCCCGCCAGGGTCGCGGCGACCCCTTTCGCCGGCTGGCGGACGAGGAGGGGGACGCCGAGGCGTCGCTCGCATTCCGCCAGGGCCATGGACACGGTCGCCTGCGTCACATGCAGTCGGGCGGCAGCCGCCGTCATCGACCCTTCGTCGATGACGGCGACCAGGTACTCCATGTGTCGCAGGGTGATGCCGCCCATCGACTCCTCCTATGGGTTGACGTAAGTGAATTGATTATCCCTGACATGAGATCTACACCACAGTGGAGGGGACCGCCGGACGAGAGTGAAGGACAAGGACATGTCGACAGGACTGCGCGGAACACAGGTGATCACCCTCGGCACCGCCGGAGGCCCGCGCTGGTGGCGCCACGGCGGAGGGACGCCCCGCGCCGGCATCTCCACGGCCGTCGTGGTCGGCGGGGCGGTCTACCTCGTCGACTGCGGCTACGGCGCCGGTCGTCAGCTGGTGCGGGCGGGATACGGGCTCGACGACGTGGAAGCCGTCTTCCTCACCCATCTCCACTCCGACCACATCGTCGACCTCACCGCCATCGCACTGTTCAGCACCTTCGAGATCACGCAGGACGACCGGGACGCCATCCGCTTGATCGGCCCCGGAGACCGCGGGGCGCTCTATCCGACCAGTCCCCACGCGACGGCGGCCCCGACGCCGCTCACCCCCCACGACCCGACCCCGGGGACCGCGGAGACCCTCCGGCGGATCGTCGCCGCGCATGCGACCGACCTCAACGAACGCATCCTCGACAGCCTGCGGCCCTCACCGCTGGACCGCATCCACGCCCACGACATCGTCCTGCCCTCGAGCATCGCCTTCAACCCGGATGCCGAGCAGCCCCCGGCGATGGACCCCTTCGTCGTCTTCGAGGACTCCCGGGTACGCGTCTCGGCGATCCTGGTCGAACACCCTCCCGTCGCACCGGCCTACGGCTACCGCTTCGACACCGACGAGGGGTCCGTCGTGGTCTCCGGTGACACCGCCGCGACCGACAACATGCGCCGTCTCGCCGACCGGGCGTCCCTGCTCCTCCACGAGGCCATCGACCTGGACTGGCTCGTGGCGAAATTCCCCGACCCGGAGAGCCCCCAGGCCCACGCCATCCGCAGCCATCACGAACGCGCCCACACGTCGGTCGCCGACGCGCTCGGGATCGCTGACGACGCCTCGGTCGGCTCCCTCGCTCTGCACCACCTCGTCCCCGGCACGTCCGGCGCCTCACTGAGCCGGCAGCTCGAGGGCCGCCACTCCTTCAGCAGCACGGTCCCCTCAGACCTCCAGGTCATCCCCCTCGCATCCCGCTGACTCTCCGCCGTCGCATCCACAGGAGGCCCCATGTCGACCGACACCCGCACTGCCACGCCCCACACGAGGGGCTCCACCCGGAGAGGGGACAGGCCCATGCCTGTCCCCCGCGACCCGCATCCTCTGGTGGCCCTGCTCCCGCTCCTCACCCTCATCGCCCTGGCGAGCGCGTCGACGCTGTCCTGGAAGATCGGGATGATCCTCCCGATCGTCGCGGGGATCGTGGTCGCGGCCGTCATCGGCAGACTCACCGGTCACAGCTGGAAGGACATGGAGGCCGCCATGACCGATGGCGTGAGCCGCGCAATGCCGGCCGTCTTCATCCTCCTCATCATCGGCATGATCATCGGGACGTGGATCAGCGGCGGCGTCATCCCCACGCTCATCCACTACGGCCTCGAGCTCGTCAACCCCACGTTCTTCCTCCCGATGGCCTGCCTCGTCACGGCCTTCATCTCCCTGGTCCTCGGCAGCTCGTTCACGTCCATCGCAACGGTCGGCCTCGCGTTCATGGCCATCGGAGGGGGCATGGGCGTCCCGCTTCCGATCGTCGCCGGCGCCGTCATCTCGGGCGCGTTCTTCGGCGACAAGCTCTCCCCGCTGTCCGACACGACCAACGTCGCGCCGGCGATGGTGGGCGAGGGGCTCTTCGACCACATCCGCCACATGCTGTGGGACACGATCCCCGGCCTGGTCTTGAGCGCCGGCCTCTTCTGGTTCATCGGCCTTCGGGTATCTCCCGGCGGCGACGTCGACACGGCCGCACGGGACACGATCCAGGCGGGTCTCAGCGGCCAGTTCACCATCCACCCGGCCCTGCTCCTCGTCGTGCTCGCCACCCTGGTCATCATCGCCCTGCGGGTCCCGGCAATCCCCGCCCTCGTCCTCGTCGCAGCGCTGGGCGGGCTCTCAGGGGTGCTCGTCCAGGGCCGCCCGGTGGGCGCCGTCCTGAAGGACGCCACGACCGGCTACACCTCCACCACCGGCCAGGA
>DAMDHZ010000172.1:0-3098 GCA_032101665.1 Brachybacterium sp.
GGATTGAGAGGAGAAGATGTTGGAGATCACGCTGCAGTACTTCGACGGGTGCCCGAACTGGGAGGTGATCGACCGGCGGCTCGCCGAGGCCCTCGACGGCCGATCGGACGTCCGCGTCGCGCATCAGCGAGTCGAGACCGCCGACGACGCCGCCCGCCTCGAGTTCCACGGGTCCCCGACCGTCCTCGTCGACGGCGTCGACCCCTTCGCCGACGAGCACACACCGGTCGGGCTCGCCTGCCGGGTGTTCCGCACTCCTGCCGGGCTGGCCGGGTCGCCGACCGTCGATCAGCTGCGCGCAGCCATCGGTCGCGCGCCGACGTCGGCGGTGACGGGGCTCGAGTCGCCGGTCGGACCGCTGGGCGGGCTGCCGATCGCCTGCGCGCTCGCGCCGACCGCGGGCAAGCAGCAGCTCGAGAGGTGGCGAGCCTTCGACGACGACTACCTCCTCGAGGTCGAGCGCGGAGAGGCCAGACTGGTCGTGCACTACGCCCGGACCGGCGACTCAGCGCGGCGGCTGCGCGATCTGGTCGCGACCGAGAGCGCCTGCTGCTCGTTCATCGACTGGCAGATCGACGACGACCACGCCGACCTGCGCCTTGTCGTCACCGGCACCCCTGAGCAGCTCGCTGGTCTCAGCATCGGCTAGGTAGGTGCTCGGGGCCAGCCGCTGGCCGCGGCGACGCCGATGCGCCACCAGCATCGTCGTCCCGGTTTCTCAGGCAGCTCGGCGCAATCCGCGCGTGGACGGGCCGCGTCCGGGTACGGGACCGGATGGCCGAACAGTCGCTGACCGTGTTGCCGGGAGGAACGAATCCTGATGGACGTCCTGAGCGCAGCCGTCGACGCGCTGGCGATGGCCGGCTCGATGGGCTGGCAGATCCTCTGGCCCCTCGTGCTCGGCTTCACGCTGTCCGGCGTCATCCAGGCGGTGGTGCGCAAGGAGCGCGTCACGCAGCTGATGGCCGACGACTCGCCGAGATCGATCGCGGTCTCCGCACTGTTCGGCGCGGCGTCCTCGTCCTGCTCCTACGCCGCGGTCGCGCTGGCCCGGGCGCTGTTTCGCAAGGGCGCGGACTTCGCGGCGGCGATGGCCTTCGAGATCGCCTCGACCAACCTGGTGCTCGAGCTCGGGCTGGTCCTGTGGTTCGTGATGGGCTGGCAGTTCACCGCCGCGGAGTTCGTCGGCGGCCCGATCATGATCGTGCTGGTCGCGCTCGGATTCAGGCTCTGGATGCGCGGCCGGATCGTCGAGGCGGCGCGGCGGCAGGCCGAGCAGAGGCTCGCCGGGTCGATGGAGGGCCACGCCGCCATGGACATGTCCGTCCAGGGCGACGCCGGATTCTGGGCCCGGCTGCTCTCCCGGGACGGCGTGACCGCGGTCTCGCGCTACTTCGTGATGGACTGGGCGGCCGTGCTCCGCGACATCGTGCTGGGCCTGCTGATCGCCGGCGCGTTCGCCGCCTGGGTGCCCAAGGCCTGGCTGCAGGCAGTGTTCTTCACCGAAGACCCGGTCGCCTCGTTCGTGCTGGGCCCGCTGATCGGGCCACTGCTGGCCGTGATCAGCTTCGTCTGCTCGGTCGGGAACGTGCCACTGGCGGCGGTGCTGTGGAACGGCGGGATCAGCTTCGGCGGCGTGGTCAGCTTCCTGTTCGCCGACCTGATCATCATCCCGATCATCCTCATCTACAAGAAGTACTACGGCTGGAAGGCCACGTCCCGGATCTGCCTGGTCTTCTACGCCGCAATGGTCATCGCCGGGTACGCCGTCGAATTGATCTTCGGCCCGCTCGGCATGGTCCCGCACGACCGGAGCCTGGCGGTCGCCGAGACCGGCATCAGCTGGAACTACACCACCTGGCTGAACATCGCCTTCCTCGCACTCGCCGCCGCCCTGCTGACCGTGTTCCTCCGCACCGGCAGTATCGGCATGCTGCGCATGATGGGCGGCTCCCCGGAGCCGGCCGGGCGCGGCGACTCTGCCTCGCACAGGCAAGAATGATCAACGGCCGACCAGTTCCGAGGTGCCGGCCGGCCCCACTCATGCGGTCGCCACACTTGGTCGCCGCTTTCCGGCGCACTCGCGGCGTGGACGGATCAGCTGTCGTGCGCCCGCGCCGGCTGATACCGTCCCGGGGGCCGTGTCCGACCAGTCCCGCAGGCCCGGCTGCTGCACCGCGAGGATGACCCCGAAACCCGATCGTAGGCAAGGCACAGGACCGACCGCCCGGCGAGGAACTTGCCCGTCCCGCGGACGAACGCCAGGCCAGCCGTCCGCAATTCAGGCAGGGGGGCCTCATCTCGACGCTGCGACGGTGTCGAGTCCGCTTCTCACAGCGAGGGAGTCGGCACTATCGCAGGTCCGGGCCGGCACTACCGATCTGAGCCCCGTCCCGCCTGCGTCGTCTCGGTATCACCACGGCCGTCACGTGCTGCGAGGACGGCCAGGTATCGGTTATACGCGGCCAGTTCGGGGTCCCCACTCCGATCGGCGTCGCGGTCGGCTGAAGCGGACCTGGCAGAGTCGTAGCGGTACCATCGCCACACCAGATATGCGACGATCGCGGTGGCGGGTCCCTCGCCGTAGGACCAGGCAAGCCCGCCGGCGATCTGCTGGTCGGCGACAGGATCGATTCCCCAGGACCGTGGGGGTGCGGCGAACGCGGCGACCACGGTCGTCGGTGTCATCATGATCAGCACGCCGAAGAACGCGTGCAGGGCCATCTCGGCGAAGACGTCGAGCATCCGGCCGAGATGGGTGGGGTGGACCGGCCCCGGTCCGACCGTGAGGATCGGGACGGCGAACAGGACCCCTGCGGCCAGGAAGCCGATCTCGAGGCCGTTGTGGCCCGCCCAGGTCCCGAGGAGCCGGGAGCCGAGGTCGCTGAGGTAGAGGCCGTAGTAGGTGAGCAGGAATAGCGGGATGCCGAACGCCGGATGCAACATGATGCGGTGCGGCCGGGAATAGACGATGGCCGTAACCGTGCGCAGCAGCCCACCGAACGACCCACGATGCGGGACGGCTCGCAATGCCAGTCGGAACGGGGCACCTAGTGTCACGCGTCTGAACTTGTTTGACGAGTTGGGTGGGGCGATTG
>DAMDHZ010000173.1:0-3074 GCA_032101665.1 Brachybacterium sp.
GTCCCTCCCCGTTCATCGCAGGCGCTGGTGGTCCAGCCCCGTCCGGCCTCGATCCTAGAGCCGTCCTGGGAGACGGGACTGGTTCCTCAAGGCTCCCTCGAAGCTGAAGGGGACTGCTGAAGGTTCGGTTGACCCCCATCGAGTACGAGCTGATCATGGACCACACGACCGCAGACGCGGCGTGACGAAGACTGTCACCTACACGTGCACCAGTCCCGGCATCTCGCCGGGTGATGACACCTGAGAGCAACGAGGCGATGGCGGGGGTATCCATGACGTCAGCCTAGGCGGGGGCTGAGCTACCCGACTGTGGGCGGGGCATCGTCCTCCAAGTCGCGCATCTGCCGCACCGGTGACAGGGCCACAGGAAGGGTGGACGCCGCCATCGCGGCCGTTCCAAGTGCGGCGGCAAGCCATCCACCGACGGCCGAGATGAGCCAGCCTCCCAACAGGGCGCCAATCGCGAGAGCACCCCAGGAGAGCATGCGGTAGCTGGCGTTGACCCTCCCGCGGAGATTTTCGGGAACCGTCACCTGACGGACGGTGACGGCCTGCGAGTTCGCGACTCCGGTGCCGAACCCGGACGCAAAGAACGCCGCAGAGAGGACCACCAGGGACTTCACGGAGGTGTCGGAGCTGAATAGCACGCCGACCAGCGGCGCCGTGTTGCCCACGAGCATGGCCGTGACAAGGGATCGCCCGTACCCGAACCGCTCGGTCAGTCGCGCACTAATGCCCGCCCCGAGGAAGGCACCGAGTCCGCCGGCCATGAAGATCAGCCCGAGCATGAGGGGGCCATCTTGTCGGGAATCCACGATCAGGACGGTCAGGGCAAGCATGAAGACCTCGTTACCCAGGTTCCAGATCGTCGCCTCCGCGGCAAGAGCCCGAACGACTCGGTGGCGAAGTAGGGCCATGAACCCCTCCCGAGCCTGCTGTCGAGCCGAAGCGCCAGGAGCCGCCGCAGGCGGCTCGTGGGTCTCAATACGTCGCAGCAACAGGACGGAGAGGAGCCGCCCCGCCCCGTTGATCGCGACGGCGAACGGTGCCGTGATCCACTGGACAAGCGCGCCGCCGACTCCGGAGCCCCCGATGCCGATCGCCGAGTAAGTGGCTGTCATCTTCGCGTTCGCATCCGGAAGCGCGGCCCTGCTGACCACGTGGGGGGTGAAGGAGAAGTCCGCGAGCATGTGCAGCACGGACATCGCCCCTAGCAGTGCGGCCGCGGCGACCAGGACTGGCACGGTGAGCCACCCGGCCAATGCTGTGCCGGCGATACCGAGCAGAGTGATCCCGCTGACCATCTCCGCCGTGATCATCAGTCGCCGCCGCCTCCACCGGTCGACCAGCACGCCCAGCCAGAGGGTCAGCACCAGGTACGGCAGGAACGTCGCGGCTCGTACCCAGGACAGCTCCTCGGCCGAGGCCCCCAACCACACCAGAGCGAGAACCGGCAGGGCGAGCTCGCCGATCTCACCGCCCAAGGCTGACGCCGTGGAGGCACCCCAGAGACGGCGGAAGTCCCGACTGCGCCATGCGCTAACTCTCGTCATGCTAGAGATGGTTACTTACGACCACGTTCTTTGCAACCGCCTTAGTCGGGTCGATGGTTAGATTGGAGTATGGGATCTTCGAGTGAGCCGAACGCGCCGGGTGACCTCGAGCTGGTGCGGACGTTCGTGAACACCCTGGACATCGAGAAGGGCACGGACGCCCTGGAATCGTCAGAAACGTGGGGTCGGTGGTGTGCGGAACGAGGACTCTCGGTCGAGTCGAGTGCGACCGACCGTCAGCTCCTGGGTGAGCTTCGTGAGGCACTGCGCGAGGGCCTACTAGCTCATCACTCGCGAGGTTCGATGCCATTGGCAGCCCGCGAGGTGCTCGATCGAATGCTGGCCTGGAGCCAGGCCGAGGCGACCTTTACCGAGGAGGGCTTGCGCCTCCTCCCACGGGGCGACGGAGCGCACTATGTCGCCGGGAGGATTCTCTCCCTGGTCGCGCAAGCAACGGTGGACGGAACATGGTCTCGCCTCAAGGCCTGCAGGGGCGACGAATGCAAGTGGGCGTTCTATGACCACTCACGCTCTCGCACCGGCCAGTGGTGCTCGATGGCGATCTGTGGGAACCGAAACAAGCAGGCCCGCCTGAGAGAGCGGCGAGGACAGTGAATCCAACCGCTCATCCGGACTTGCCCCAGCTCGTATGACTGGCCGTGCCAGGGGCTTGTCTGCACATCCGCTTTGGGGACGCGGGAGGCCAGTGTTCCGTGCAAGAGGTCCTGACCTCTCCAGGGAGTGCCACAAACGACCATTTGCGCGGTTTCGCTCGCCAGGTGTCGGGCGCGGAGGGGTCAGGCTGGGTGGCGGGCGATAACGGTGAAGGTGTGCCAGTGCTTGATGCCGTCGAACGCATGCCCTTCTTCGTTGCGCTCGTTCAGTTCGATCACCTCCAAAGTGTCGAGGAGTTCGTCCACCTCTTTCCGGGTGAGGTAGGTACCCACATCCGAGGCCCAGGTGTCATCCGAACCGAAGAGATCGACCGCCAGGATCCCTTCAGGCAGCAGGGCGTGCTTGACCCGCTCCCACACCGAGGTGAAGCGTGCGCGAGGGACGAATGGCAGAGAGGCATTGGCCAGGATCAGATCGGCGTGGGGGAGGGGATCCCACTCCTCGATGAGGCCCGTCCGGTGTTCGAGGATGCCGAGCGAGGTGAGTTCATTCATGTGCTTTTCGACGCTCGAGTCGACGTCGATGGTGTGGACGCTCAAGCCCTCCTGGAGAAGGCACCGGGTCTCAATGCCGGCGCCGCTACCCAGCTCGACAGCGCGCAGACCTGCGAGGTTCTGGTGGGTGGCCCGCAGTGCTGTGAGTGCGCGGTCGGTGAGAGGGCGCACGGCCGAGGTGCCTGCCCGCGCGGCGTTGTAGGAGGCCCAATCGCTGGAACTTGTGGGAGTGGCTGGCATGGTCTGAGTATCTCGATCTGGGCACGTAGGGGGAAGAGGCTGCGAGTAGCGATGGTGCGTCGCGGCTTCCCCATGGCGAGAGTTGCGGCGAGGATCGGGCCCGCCGCAAACG
>DAMDHZ010000174.1:0-2651 GCA_032101665.1 Brachybacterium sp.
CTGCTGAGCTGGATCCTCAACTCGGTGTTCATCGCCGTCGCGGGCGCCACGCTCATCACCCTGTCGTCCTCGCTCGTGGCCTTCGGCTTCGCGTACTTCCGCTTCCCCGGGCGCCGGGTCCTGTTCGGCCTCGTGCTCGCGACCATGATGCTGCCGGGCGCGGTCACGCTCGTGCCCAACTACCTGATCTGGAAGTACCTCGGGTTCCTGGGCACCAACGTGCCGCTGTGGGGCGGCGCGCTGTTCGGCTCGGCCTTCTACATCTTCCTGATGCGCCAGTTCTACGCGGGCGTGCCGCGGTCGCTGTTCGACGCCGCGCGCGTGGACGGCTGCGGGTACTTCGGGCTGTTCCGCCGCATCGCCTTCCCGCTCACGCTGCCGAGCGCGATCATCGTGTGGCTGTTCGAGTTCCAGGCCTCGTGGAACAACTTCACGGGGGCCCTGATCTACCTGAACTTCGGCTCGGCCAACGACTACACCGTGCCGCTCGGCATCAACTACGCGATGCAGCGCTTCTCCCCCACGGCGGGCGGCCACGGCGACTACCAGTACGTCATGGTCGCGGCGCTCGTGGTCACGCTGCCGATGTTGATCCTGTTCGCCTTCGGGCAGCGCCACTTCGTGGACGGGATCACGACGGGCAGCGTCCGCGGCTGAGGTCACGCGTCGTCCCGGTCACGACACGTCGGCGCTCGCGGCGCGTCAGGGCTCATCGCATGTCGGGGCTCATCGGAGCTCACGACGACAGGTCGGAGGTTCATCGGAGCTCGCGGCACCCAGGGCTCACGTCATGCCAGGACCCAACCTCATGCCAGGGCTCACGACGTGCCTGGGCGCGGCGCCGTCGCCGGAACGGGTCAGGCGCCGTCGCCGGAGGGGGTCAGGCCCCGACGACGGCGCCGGGCGGTCACTTCGCGATCTTGTCGTACTCCGCCTGGGCCGTGGCCTGGGCATCGGTGAGCGCCTGCTGCGGGGTCTTGTCGCCGTTCATCGCGGCGCCCGCGGCATTGGCGACCGCCTCGTCGATCGTCGCCCCCACCGGGGACGCGCCGCGCGAGACGGGGTTGTCGAGCACGTCGTACATCGCCGTGATGCTCTGGTCGAAGTCCGCGTCGCCGGTCTCGGTGACGTGCGCCTCGCGGACCGCCTGGTCGGCCGCGGGGACGCCGGTGAACAGGCCGGTGTTGAGGCCGCCGTCGGTCTCGACCTTCTTCGCACGGGCGTCGCCCGCCGCACCCCACGCCTCGTCGGAGGTCGCGTCGACGATCCACGCGCACGCCGCGGTCGGGTTCTTGGCGTTGGTCGGGATCGCGAGCGCCGAGCCTCCCGACATGGCGAACGGCTGCCCCTGGGAGTCGCGCATCGGGATCGTCACGATGTCGACGTCGTCCTTCGTGCCGGCGAGCACGTTGAGGTACCACTGGCCCCAGATGCCGCCGCCGGTCGCATCGGTGACGTACTGGTTCTCGTCGCCGAACACGTCCCAGGTCTGCTTGAAGGACGTCACCTCGGCATAGCCGCCCTGGGCGTCCATGAGCCGCTTGAGCCACTCCATCGCCTTCACGTTCTCGGGCGAGTCGAGGGTCGGGGCGCCGCTCTCGTCGGACTCGGCGCCGCCGAAGACGTGGAACCACTGGACCATCGAGCCGGGGACGTCGGGGTCGAAGCCGAGCTGGATCGGCTTGCCGCCGTCGAGCTTGGCCATCTTCTCGACCGTGGAGACGAACGCCTCCGGGTCCGAGGTGTCGAGCATGTCCTCGGTGACCCCGGCCTGGTCCATCAGGCGCTTGTTCATGATGATCATGCTGGGCTGGAAGAACTGCGGTGCCGCGTAGACATCGTCGTCGACGGTCACCTCCTGGACGATGGCCGGGTACCAGTGCTCGGCGGGATCGACGCTCTGCGCGTCGAAGCACGCGTCGAGCGGCATGATGAGGTCCTTCTGCGCGTACGTCGCGATGGCCGAGCGGTCCATCTGCACGACGTCGGGCACGTTGCCGGAGGCGGAGAGCGCGACGAACTTCTGCGGATCGAAGCTCGAGGTGTCCATCTGGACGTCGACATCCGAGAGCTGCTGGGCGGCATAGTCCGAACGGGACTTGCCCACCTCGTCGTCGGGGTTGTAGCCGAGGGTCTTGAGCGTTCCGCTCGGCTCGGCGGAGAAATCGGCCTCATCCGTGCTGCCACCGCCCTTGCCGCATCCGGCGAGGGCGATCGTGACGCAGGCGCCGGCGGCGAGCGCGCGGGCGAGAGGACGGGAGAAGAAAGAGGTGGGCGACATCGCAGCACCTTTCGGGTGAGGCCGCGGACGGCGGCGACGGGGCGAAGGGGAAGTGCTTCGGATGCTAGCCGGTCTCGACCGACCGCGGCTCCTTCCGACCGGTAGGTCCCTAGGCGCAGCCCACGGTCACGTTCCGAGGCGAGCGCAGCTGAGATCTGGCGCTCCACGGCGGGGCGGCGCCTCCAGAGGGCTTGTCGAGCCGCAGGCCGCCCGTTCCTCGCGGCGCCCTCGTCCGTCCGCGTGGCGCCCTCGTCCGTCCGCGTGGCGCCCCCGTCCGTGCCGCACCCCTTGCCCGTCCGCCTGGCGGCTCGCGGGACGGCCGTGCACCGGGATCAGGCGCTCTTCTTCCTCCTCGTCTTCTTGGACGTGG
>DAMDHZ010000175.1:0-2492 GCA_032101665.1 Brachybacterium sp.
CGTGCTCGCCGACAAGACCGTCGACGGGCTCGTCGCGAACGAGGACAAGGCCCGCTTCTACGCCGAGGCGTCGCCGTCGATCGTCACGCCCCTCAACAAGCTGATCGGTTACGAGAACGCCGCGAAGATCGCCAAGCACGCCGTCGCCGAAGGCATCTCGGTGCGCGAGTCGACGATCGACCTGGGCTTCGTCGAGCGCGGCGAGGTCACCGAGGAGCAGCTGGACTCCGCGCTCGACGTGCTGTCGATGACCTCCCCGAAGGTCTGACCTCCGCGCTCGTCGCGCCGGCCGCATCGCGCGGCGGGCCCGTCGACGGCGCCCGCCCGTCCCGCTGCTCTCGCGGCGCGACGGGCGGGGCGCTGCCGTGTCCGGCCCGGAGACGGCCGCGGGGTCACAGCTCGGTGAACACTCATCGCCCGCCGCGTCCTGGCCCGGATCGCACCGCGGGCGGGTCTAGTGTGCGAGACAGGCAGTGGACCAGACGGAGGAATCCATGGACGACACCGCAGCACCGACCCTGACCCCGGGATTCGACGGGACGGGGGTGACGGAGCAGCCCGGTGGCGTCGGGACGATCCCGGCCGCACCGTTTCCCACGAGCGCGTCGTCTGCCCCGCCGGTCGTGCCCTCACTCGACGCAGGCTCCGCCCAGGAGCAGATCGACGGCCTCGACGCCACGGCCACGCTCACCTATGTGCTCGATACGTCCGTGCTGCTGGCCGATCCGCTCTCGCTGACCCGTTTCGCCGAGCACGACATCGTGCTGCCGATCGTCGTCATCACCGAGCTCGAGTCCAAGCGCCATCACCCCGAGCTCGGCTACTTCGCGCGGCAGGCCCTGCGGATCCTCGACGACCTGCGGGACAAGCACGGCAACCTCTCGATGCCGCTGCCCATCGGGGCCGACGGCGGGCACGTCCAGGTCGAGCTGAACCACCAGTCGGTCGCCTCCCTCCCCGACGGCTTCCGCCTCGGCGACAACGACACGCGCATCCTCGCCGTCGCCAAGAACCTGCAGCTCGAGGGCAAGCAGGTGGTGCTCGTCTCCAAGGACCTGCCGATGCGCATCAAGGCATCCGCGTCCGGGATCCATGCGGAGGAGTACCGCGCCGAGCTCGCGCGCGACCGCGGCTACACGGGCATGGTCACCGCGAGCGTCGACGAGGAGGCCATGACCGCCCTCTACGACGGGCAGCTCATCACCGTCCTCGAGATCGCCCACCAGCCGGTGCACACCGGCGTCACCCTCACGAGCCCACGCGGCTCCGCGCTCGGTCGGCTCACACGCGGCGGCCAGGTGCGTCTCGTGCCCGGCGACCAGGGGGTGTTCGGGGTGACCGGCCGCAGCGCCGAGCAGCGCATCGCGATCGACCTCCTGCAGGACGACGCGATCGGCATCGTGAGCCTTGGCGGGCGCGCCGGCACCGGCAAGAGCGCCCTGGCCCTGTGCGCGGGACTCGAGGCCGTGCTCGAGAAGCGCACCCAGCGCAAGATCATGGTCTTCCGTCCGCTGTACGCGGTGGGCGGTCAGGAGCTCGGCTACCTGCCCGGCGACCAGGGCGAGAAGATGGGCCCGTGGGGGCAGGCGGTGTTCGACACCCTCGGCTCGATGGTCTCGCAGAACGTCATCGACGAGGTGCTCTCGCGGGGCATGCTCGAGGTGCTCCCGCTGACCCACATCCGGGGGCGCTCCTTGCACGACGCCTTCGTGATCGTCGACGAGGCCCAGTCCCTCGAGCGCAATGTGCTGCTCACGATGCTCTCCCGGATCGGGCAGAACTCGCGGGTGGTCCTCACCCATGACGTCGCCCAGCGGGACAACCTGCGGATCGGTCGCTACGACGGGATCGCGAGCGTGGTCGAGGCGCTCAAGGCCCACGAGCTGTTCGCCCACGTCACCCTCCAGCGCTCCGAGCGCTCCAAGGTCGCGGAACTGGTCACGCACGTCCTCGACGAGCCGGTGCTGTGAGATCTGTGCGGTGAGACCTGCACTGTGAGGGGCGCGTTCGCGCCGGCTGTGAGGGCCGCGTTCGCGCCGCTCACGCGGAGTCCCGGCCCGTGGGGAGACGCTCGCCGCGCGACGGGTCGACGCTGAAGCTCTTTGCCTGGCCAGGGGCGAGGGCTGCTCGAGCCCCGCCGGCCACCCATGAGAGCTGACCGCCGGGCGGTGTACTCGCCCCCATGGTCGCGGGAGGGACTCCGGTGATGTGCACTGGCGATATCGCCAGTGCACATCACCAGAGTCCCGTGCAGGACACAGGCGCCCGGTACATCGCCTTTCGCCGGCCCGCGCCCCGCCGACGGCCGCCGACCAGGGACCGCCACCAGCCGAGGAGCGACACTCGAACGCCGACGACCGAACTGCGTCTGGCCAGCGCAGAACGAGCGCCGCCCACCGCAGCTCCTTCCCTCCCCACGCGCGAGTTGTTCACCGCTACGGCCTCGGCCGGCTGGCGACGAGCCGCATCTGGTCCGATCGTCGAATGGACGT
>DAMDHZ010000176.1:0-2407 GCA_032101665.1 Brachybacterium sp.
GGTTGTAGTAGGCGTTGACGGTCTGCGGCGTCATGTGCCACTCGTACGGGTCGATCGGACCTCCGACCTTGCCGAACTCGTAGGCGGCGTCGAAGCGTCGGCTCGCGCGCACCGAGGCGACGAGGTCGGCGGGGTCGACCGCGAGCCCGTCGTAGCTGCGCCACTGCTCCGGGTAGCCGATCTTCGGGGTGAAGCGCTCGAGCTTCTCGAGCGCCTTGTCCCGCGTGGCCGGCGTCATCCAGTCGAGCGAGGAGATCGAGGCCCGGTAGGCGGAGAGCAGGGAGTCGACGAGACCCTGCATGCGCTCCTTGTGGGAGGCGGGGAAGTGGCGCTCGACGTACTCGCGGCCGACGTCGAAGCCGACGGCGCCCTCGACGAACGCGACCCCGCGCTTCCAGCGCTCGCGCAGCTCCTCGGCGCCGGACAGCACGCGGCCGCTGAAGTCGAACTCGGCCTCGACGAACTCGGAGGAGAGGTACGGCGCGTACGCGGAGACCGTGTGCAGGGCGAGCCACGTGCGCAGCACGGACAGCGGCTCGGCGGCGAACAGGGGAGCGGCACCCGCGAGGAACTCCGGCTGGCCGACGTTGACGACCTCGAAGGCCGAGGTCGCAGCGCCCGTGCCCTCGATGTACGCGTCCCAGTCGAGCCGTGGCGCGGCTTCGCGCAGGTCGTCACGGTCCATCGGGTTGTCGGACCTCTCCGAGTCCCGCAGCCGTACGACGTCCACATGCGTCCGGGCGAGACGGGTCTCGAAGTCCATGACCGCGCGGGCCTGGGCGGAGGCGTCACCGTCCACGAGGCCGTCGCGGCCGGGGAGTCCGGCGAGCTGCGCGAGGCGGCCCAGGTGGGTCACGTAGGCCTCGCGGATCTCGGCGTACCGGTCCTCGCGGTAGTACGACTCGTCGGGCAGGCCGAGCCCGCCCTGGTGCAGCTTGACCTGGTAGCGGGTCGAGTCGCGGTCGTCGGTCCACACGTACGCGTGGATCAGGGAGGTGCCGGCGTCGGGCGCGGCCATCGTTCGGGTGAGGGCCGTGTGGTCGGCCAGGGCGACGATCTCGTCCAGGAGCGGCTCGAGTGGGGCGCGGCCGGCGCTCTCGATCGCGTCGGTGTCCATGAACAGCCGGTAGAGCGCGCCGATCCGCTCGGCGGGCGTGGAGGGGGCGGCGGCGACCTCGGTGCTCGCCGCGTCCTCGACGATCTCGCGGACCTGGCTCTCGGACAGATCGCGCAGGCGCCGGAACTCCCCGTCGCTCGACCGATCGGCGGGCATCACGTGGTCGCGCAGCCACGCGCCGTTGACGTGCCCGAACAGGTCGTCCTGGAGACGCTGGGAATCATCGACCCCGGAACGGTCGAGGCCGGCGGTGAGAGCGGTGATGTCAGCAGAGGACATGGGCGGGATGATCCTTCCAGAGGGGCAGAGCATGAGCGTCGGGCAGACTGCGGACGGCTCAGACGGAGAGCGAGGCCAGCAGGGCGAGGGCCGCGGTGAGCACACCGATGCCGAGCGGTGCGAAGGCCCATGCCGAGCGCAGTCGGTCCGACGGGGCCCGCCGCACGAGCATGAGGGTCGACAGGCCCGAGGCGATCGACAGCACGATGGTCGCGACGGCCATCACGGGCGCCGCGGTGATGAGCACGGTCGCCCCGATCTGGAACAGCACGAGGCCCACCACGTCGAGCAGGCGCACGACCATCGTGCGGCGCACCGAGACCTTCTCGAGCAGGAGCGTCGCGACCATCTCCTGCGACCAGTCCGAGGGGCTCGCGATGCGGCGCCGCGAGGAGACCAGCTGCGCGGTGGTCAGCGCGATCCACACGACGGCGCAGCCCACCCCGATCCACAGCCCGATGGGGCCGTGCGGCTGGGCGGGCCACAGCACGAGCGCCCACAGCACGACGGCCAGGCGCAGGATCTCGTCGAGCACCGAGCGTGCTGTGACGAGCGCGGGATGCACCGACAGCCGCCGGTCGCCGCGCTGGACGACGAGGCCGGTGATCACGAGGCATGCGAGTTGGAGACCGCCGAGGACGAGACCGAGCAGGGCGACGAGCGGGGTCGACGGGGTCGAGGCGAGCGCCGCCAGGACCACGACGACACCGAACGCCGGCACCACGAGCGAGAGGATCGAGAAGCCGCGGACGAGACCTCCGACGATGTCGGACCCGGTCGGGCCGTGATCGTGCCCGGTGTGGGCGTGGGGATCGCTGCCGCACGCGTCCGGCTCGGCGGCGGGCGAGGGGGTGGATGTCGTCGACATGGAGCTCCTTCGTTGCCGTTCCAGCCTACCGGGCCGGCCCGAGATCCCTCCGACCGCCGGGTGAGGGCCCGATCGGTGCGCGTTCAGGGCTGTGGCATGCACCGATGTGTGGAACGATGATCCGGTGGGCGAGATCCGAGGTC
>DAMDHZ010000177.1:0-2210 GCA_032101665.1 Brachybacterium sp.
CATCGCCCGGGCCTGGCAGGAGGCTGAGCGGGCCTTCGACCTCGACCTGGTCCAGTGCTGCCCCGCCGAGCTGGCATGCCCCGGGGGCGGCGTGGACCGAGGACCTGCCGACGGCGGTCCGCGCGGCCGACGTCATCCTCACCGATGCGCCCGGTCCTCACGAGGAGGCGCTGCGCCCGTTCCGGATCACGGCGGACGTGCTCCGCGACGCGCCCGCGGGCGCACGGCTCGCGCCGTGCCCGCCCTTCGTCCGCGGCCGTGAGGTGTCGGACGATGCGATTGCTCATCCGGCCTTCGTCGGCCACCATTTCAAGGCCGCCCTGCTCCCGGTGCAGCAGGCCGTGATCGCCACGGCGCTCGGGATCGCCTGATCCGTCACGCTGCCCGCGCAGGTCACGCGCTGCCGTTGGCGCGAGGGCGCACGAGGCGCTCGTGCCCCGTTTCCTCGAGCTCGGCGATGGCGTCGTTGGCCTTGAGGAAGTCCGAGAAGGAGCGGAAGCCGAGGGCCTTCTCGCTGAACGAGGGATCCATCCGGCGCATGTACGTCTTCACCGCCGAGCTGTGGAGCCATTCCGCATCGCCCGGGTCGCTCAGGCGCAGCGCGCGCTCGAGCAGGCGGGTCGCTTGCTCCTGCGGGTCGTCGGCCGTGTCCTCGATACCGGCGCCCGGCGTCTCCATCGACTCGACCAGAGGCTCGGGGGTCTTCTCCTTCGCGGAGGGGCCGTGCCCGCGGCGTCCACGGCTCTTAGCCGCCGGCTCGGGCAGGGAGACGCCTGGCAGGGTCTCGTAGGAGCCGAACTCGTCACACGCGGCGGCGAGGGAACGGGCCGTCGAGCCGGCGACGCCCATGCCGATGACGTATCGGCCCAGTCGTCGGCAGCGCTGGGCGAGCGGCACGTAGTCCGAGTCGCCCGCGACGATCACGACATGCGTGAGGTCGGGGATGCGGAACATGTCCTCGACGGTGTCGACCGCGAGGCGGATGTCGGCCCCGTTCTTCGCGTAGGCGGCCGCGGGGAACAGCTGGACGAGGTCGACGGCGCGTGCCACCAACTGCGAGCGGTACTCGGCGTTGACCGGGGAGGACCAGTCGGCGTAGGCGCGCGTGAGCATGAGGGAGCCGAAGGAGGCGGCGTAGTCGATGATCGCGCCGACGTCGACGGTGGCCCGTTCGAGCCGCTCGGTGATCTCGGGCTCGGTGACGTCGTCCATGATGCGCTGGCGGTCGCGGCTGTACGCGTTGCGGCCGTGGACGCGGTCGTACCAGGACATGACGATGTTGTCGAAGTCGAGATAGACGGCGACGCGGGGATCGTGGGGATCTGCCATGGGACCAGTGTGCCGTGCCTATCGTTGATCACCCAGTCCGGGGAGGGAGCACGGTGCAGCAGCAGAGACCGATCCTGGCGGCGGGACGGGGCCACTCGGTGGGTGTGCGTCGCGATGGGACGGTGGTCGCCGCCGATGCGGACAGTGCCGGCGAGTGCCGGGTGGAGTCGTGGACGGAGGTCGTCGCCGTCGCGGCCGGCAATGTCCACACGGCGAGGAACACGGGACGATCACACACCGTCGGTCTGCGCGCCGACGGCCGCGTGGTGGCCACGGGCTGGAACGGCGACGGGCAGTGTGACGTCGAGAGGTGGCGCGAGGTCGTCGCCGTGGCGGCAGGCTGGCGGCGCTCCCTGGGGCTCCGCGGCGACGGGAGTGTGCTCGCGGCAGGCCGGACCGCGGAGGGCGCGTGCGACGTGCACGAGTGGAGGCACATCGTGGCGATCGCGTGCGGTGACTGGCACTCCGTCGGCGTCACCGCGGACGGGAGGGTGATGGCGGTCGGCAGCACCGCACGTGGACAGTGCGCGGTGGACCGATGGCGGGACATCGTCGCAGTCTCGGCCGGGCACCTCCACACGGTGGGACTGCGAGCGGACGGCCAAGTGGTCGCCGTGGGCGCGCCGGGGACGGGAGCGTGCGAAGTCGATGGGTGGCGCGGAATCGTCCAGCTCGATGCGGGGAGCTCCCATACCGCCGGCGTCACGGCGTCGGGCCGGGTGCTCGCGGTCGGGGACTCGAGCCACGGCCAGTGCGAGGTCGACAGCTGGGAGGACATCGTCGCGGTCGCCGCTGGTTCCGCTCATACGCTAGGGTTGCGCGCCGACGGAACGGTCGTGAGCGCGGGAAGCACCGGCGACGGACGATGCGATGTGGGCCCC
>DAMDHZ010000178.1:0-2188 GCA_032101665.1 Brachybacterium sp.
AGAGGAAAATTTCAGCGTGCTGCCGCACAGCAGCAGCCTTGGTGATCCCACCCTTTGTCGATGTTCGCTGTCGGTTGGTCACTGCGATGAGGCTCTGCTCATCGGGAAACTCCGAGAGGAACGCGTGAAGCGGCAGGGGGTCCGCGGCGTCCACCCCGGGGGTCTTCGTCGCGGGCAGGCCAGGGGCGCCGTGCTGTGCCGCCACCCTACGTACCAGGGGCGCGACGACGGAGGTGTAGTTGGCGCTGATGCTCCACACGGCGTCGAGCACGCAGTACGTGAGGCTTGACCACTGTTGCTCACGAGGGGCGGGCTCCAGGGCTCGAACCTTGTCTGCGAGATCCTCGATGTTCATTACGGACTCTCCCTCGTCGTCACGGCTGTCGGTGCTGGCGTTTACGGTCCGGATCGGAAGGTGACGATGAAGCAAGCCGAGGAGTCCGCATGCTCAGGTTAGGTGCTGCAGGCAAGTCACTAGGGGAGATCGGAGTGGAGGCCCCATCCGTGGGGGATCGCATACGCGCCATTCATCGCGCACCAATTGAGGTGCGCAGTGCACCCCTGGAGCAGTTGTTGATTACTCAGCGACTGGATGGGCAGGTGCAGCTTCTCGTCACGATGGGAAGCTCTCTAGTGAGACTGTGAACAGCTTCGCTCTGTGTCGTCCTTCTGGCTTCGCTTCGTGTCGGGTAGCCCGGTCGCTACGGCTGCAGGAGCTCTCGTTCGATGCGTTCTGCGACGGCGTCCCGCATTGGTCGCACGTCTTCCGGTGACCAGGAGTTGGGGTCGGGGAACGACCACTCCAGGACCGTGCCGCCAGGTTCTGCGGGGAGTTCGAGTCCGGGCTTCATGAGGACGACGATGTCCGCGTGTTCGAGCAGGTCGGGCGTCACGCGCCGCGGCATGCGTGCGGTGATGTCGAGGCCGAGTTCGCCTACGGTCGCGGCGATCGAGGGGTTCACCTCGTCGGCCGGGGTGATGCCGGCGGAGGTGGCCGTGTATCGGTCGGGTGCGGCGAGTTCGAGGAGTGCTGCGCCGAGTTGTGAGCGGCCGGCGTTGTGCTTGCAGATGAACAGGACAGTGGGCTTCGTGGTCATGGATGCAAGTCCGGTCAGTTGGTGCAGCACGAGGTGTTGCCGGTAGCCGAATCAAGCGGAGTGCAGCAGGCAGCGTCCTCAGCGGCAGGAGTGGCGGTGGCGGGCGGGGTGGTGCAGCAGGAGCTGCCGCCGATGTCGGTGGAGCAGACACCCGTTTCGGGGAGGACGAGTTCGAGCTGTCGGGCTGCGGTGTGGTCGCCGGCGAGTTCGGCGGCGATGGAGCGGACCTGCTCGTAGCCGGTGAGGAGCAGGAACGTGGGCGCGCGGCCGTAGGACTTCATGCCGGCGATGAAGAAGTTCGGCTCCGGGTGCGCCAACTCGGCGACACCGTGCGGGGGAACGGAGCCGCAGGAGTGCAGGTTCGGGTCGATCAGTGGTGCGAGGGCTCGGGGTGCTTCGACGATGTCGTCGAGGCCGAGGCGGATCTCGCGGAGCATGTCGAGGTCGGGCCGGAATCCGGTGGCGTTCACGATGACGTCGACAGTGACCGCGAACGGCTCTCCCGCGCGCCGGCCGGTGACGGTGACCTGGTCGCCGTCGGCGCGGACGTCGTCGATCTCGTACGAGGCGATCTGCTGCAGCTGACCGGACTCGACGAGGCCGTGGACGGTGGACCCGAGCTGACCCCTGGCCGCGAGGCCGTCGGCTGCGTCGGCGCCGAGCCGGGCGGTGCCGGCGTTTCGGACAGCCCACAGCACTTCGGTACCCGGCGCGGTCTTGGCGAGGCTGGCGAGCTTGATGAGCGTGTTCGCCGCGGAGTGGCCGGCACCAACGACGAGGACCCGCTTCCCCGAGAACCGGGCCCGGTCGGCGCCGAGGACGTCAGGCAGTGCGTGGACGACGCGGTCGCCGAGGTCCGCGGCGGGTGCGAGCCCAGCGGCAGTGAGGGGGTTCGGTGATGTGTAGGTGCCGGAGGTGTCGACGACCGCACGCGCGGTGATGTCCGTGACGCCGTCGGCGGTGTGGAGGCGGAGCAGGAAGGGGGTGTCGGCGCGGCCGGTGGAGCGGGTGCGGTCCATGCCCTGCCGTGACACCGCCTCCACCCGGGTGCCGTAGCGGATCACCGGTGCGAGCTGCGGGGTCGCAGCCAG
>DAMDHZ010000179.1:0-2104 GCA_032101665.1 Brachybacterium sp.
ACCGCGAGCACCCGGATCACCGAGAGCGCCTTGACGGCCTCGCGGAGCGAGTTGCGGCTCACGTCGAGGCGCTCCGAGAGCTCCTTCTCCGGTGGCAGGCGATCGCCCGGCCGCAGCTCGCCCTCGACGATCATGGACTTGATGGCGTTGATCGTTCGGTCCGTGACGGTGACATCGGCCATGAGCAGTTCCTCCTCGACGTGATGGGAGGCCCGCCGCCGGGCGACGATGCCTTCTGATGACTGTACGTGGACCGAGCATCCGGTGCGCTCGGTGCGGGAGACGGCGGGCCTCAGCGTGCCCGCAGGCCGTACATCCCTCCGTCGACGGCCACCGAGGTGCCGGTGGTCGACGCGTTGCGCGGCGAGGCCAGGAAGACCACCGTCTCGGCGACCTCCTCGGGCGTGACCATGCGACCCGTCGGCTGGCGGGCGTCGAGCGCCGCACGCTCGGCGACGGGATCCGGGAACCCTTGCAGCATGCGGTCGACGAACTCGGTGGCGACCGTGCCCGGGTTGACGCAGTTCACCCGGATCCGATCGGCCAGATGATCCGTGGCCATCGCGAGCGTCATGGCGTGCACCGCTCCCTTCGTCGCGGAGTACAGCACGCGTTCCTGCAGGCCGGCGTAGGAGGCGATCGAGGCCATGTTGACCACGGCGGCGGCCGACGACCGGCGGAGGTGGGGGAGCGCGGCCGACGTCACCCGTGCCATCGAGGTGACGTTGACCGAGAGCACACGTGCCCACTCCTCGTCGTCGTTGGCGGTGACGTCGCCGACCGCGCTGATCCCCGCGTTGTTGACGACGACGTCGATGCCTTCCAGGAGCTCGGCGGCCCGTTCGACCGCCGCGGTGGTCGCGGCGCGATCACCGAGGTCGACCTCGACCTGGGAGGTACCCGCGGGCGCTCCCTCGGGCCGCAGGTCGAGCACGCACACACGGGCACCGAGCTCGAGGAAGCGGCGTGCGGTGGCGCGCCCGATGCCGGAGGCGCCACCGGTGACGATCACACGCAGGCCGAGATAGTCGTCGAGGGGCATGGGGAGGAGGTCCTTTCAGAGCGGAGGGGGACGGGCGCGACGCGATCGACCGTGCGCATCACGATCGAACGGGCGCGAGGCGATCAGGCCGGTGCGAAGGTCTGGCGCTGACGGCCGAGGCCCTCGATCTCGAGCTCGACCACGTCGCCGGCGCGCAGATAGGGCTGGTCGGGTAGTCCCATCGCGACTCCGGCCGGGGTGCCCGTGTTGATCAGGTCACCGGGATAGAGCGTCATGAAACGGCTGAGATAGGCGACCACCTCACCGACTCCGAAGATCTGGTCGGCCGTGGAACCGTCCTGACGCACGATGCCGTTCACGCGTAGACCCAGGCGCAGATCCTGCGGATCCGGGATCTCGTCGGCGGTGACGACGTAGGGCCCGAGAGGATTGAAGGTCTCGCAGTTCTTGCCCTTGTCCCAGGTGCCGCCGCGCTCGATCTGGAACTCGCGCTCGGAGACGTCGTGCGACAGCACGTAGCCGGCGACGGCGTCGAGCGCCTCGTGCGGGTCCTCGGTCCAGCGCACGGTTCGCCCGATCACGACGCCGAGCTCGACCTCCCAGTCCGTCTTGGCCGATCCACGGGGGATGAGCACGTCGTCCTGGGGGCCCACGACGGTGTCCGGGGCCTTCATGAAGACGATCGGCTCGGCGGGTATCTCCGCGTGCGTCTCGCGCGCATGGTCGAGGTAGTTGAGCCCGATGCACAGGATCTTGCCGGGTGCGAGGGGTGCACCGAGCCGTTCATCCGACGTCTGGGCGAGTTCGGGCAGCTCCCCGGCGGCGACGGCCTCGCGGGTGCGCGCGAGGCCGTCCTGCTCCAGGAAGGAACGGTCGATCGCCGTGCGCTCACCGGTCAGCGAGCTGACGTCATACGCCCGGCCGTCATGGAGCACCCCCGGGCGCTCGGCGCCGCGCGCCCCGTGTGCGAAGAACCTCATGGACTTCCTCCCGATGTCTGTGGTCGCCCCATCGTAGTCATACATCGGATGTCTTGGGGTGCAGGCGGCATCGAGGGTCCGCGGCGCCGAGGTCAAGGATGCGGCGAACACCGAGAAGGAA
>DAMDHZ010000180.1:0-2082 GCA_032101665.1 Brachybacterium sp.
CGTGATCGAGGAGATCGGCAAGTACCACCCGACCGAGGAGCCCTCGTTCATCGAGGTCGACTCCGACCGTGCGCAGTACTGGCTCGGCGTCGGCGCCCAGCCGACCGAGCAGGTCGCCGCGATCCTCAAGGTCACCGGTGACTGGGCCAAGCACACGGGCGAGGGCGACACCGCCGGCACCCTTCGGTCCGCCGAGGCCAAGCAGTCCGCCGAGGACGCGATCGCCGAGGCCGACAAGGCCGCCGTCACCTCCCGCGAGAAGGCCGCCGCGACCAAGGCCGAGGCCCCCGCCGCGGGCTCCGAGGGCGCCGAGGAGGCTCCCGCCGAGGGCGAGCGCACCGAGGACGCCGCCGAGGCCACCACCGACGAGGCCTGACATGAGCGCTCGCGCCGAAGCCCTCGACCACCTGGTGCGCGGCATCGTCGACAACCCCGACGACGTCCGCGTCACGGAGAAGTCCACCCGCCGCGGTCCGCTGCTCGAGGTCCGGGTCAGCCCCGACGACCTCGGCCGCGTGATCGGTCGCAGCGGCCGCACGGCGCGCGCGCTGCGCACCGTCACCTCCGCCCTGTCGAACGAGGCGATCCGCGTCGACATCGTCGACGTCGACCGCCGCAGAGGCGCGTGAGAGCACGCATCACCGCGCAAGGCGGCACCGGTCGCCGGTGCCGCCTTCCGCATCCCCGGGGCCCTCTCGGCCCCGCCGACCAAGGAGAGAACCGATGACGACGCTCGACGTGGTGATCGCGACCATCGGCGCAGCGCACGGCCTGCGCGGCGAGGTCGCGCTCATCGTCCGCACCGACCGGCCCGCCGAGCGCCTGGCCATCGGCACCGCTTTCACGGTCACCACGCCGATGGGGGAGCGCACCCTCACCGTCGCGGCGATCCGCACCCAGCGGGAGCGCTGGTACGTCCGCTTCGCCGAGATCGCCGACCGCACCGACGCGGAGTCGCTGCGCGGCGCCGAGCTGCACCTCGACGTCGACCCCGAGCTCGAGACCGACGAGGACCCCGACGCGTGGTACCCGTCCCAGCTGCGCGGCCTCACGGTGCGCCACGTCGACGGTCATGAGCTCGGCACCGTCGCCGACCTCGAGCACTACCCCGCGCAGGACCTGCTGATCGTGCGCACCCCCGAGGGGCGCCGCGTCATGCTCCCCTTCGTCGAGCAGCTCGTCCCCGAGGTCGATCTCGCGGCGGGCACCGTGCTCGCCGACCCGCCGGGCGGCCTGTTCGAGGAGCTGAACGAGGACGACGAGACGGCGGAACGGGCCTGAGGCATGCGCATCGACGTCCTCACCATCTTCCCCGCCTACCTCGCCCCGCTCGAGCTGTCGCTCCTCGGCAAGGCGCGTCGCGACGGCGTCGTCGACGTGCACGTCCACGATCTGCGCGACTTCACCCATGACCGCCACCGCACGGTCGACGACAGCCCGCTCGGCGGCGGCGCCGGCATGGTCATGAAGCCCGAGCCGTGGGCCGAGGCCCTCGACGTCGTGATCGCCGCGGGCCGCGACGACCTCGGCGACGACGCCGCCCCGCTGATCGTCTTCCCCAACCCCGCCGGCGCCCCGTTCGCCCAGGCCACCGCGCAGGCCTGGTCCGAGCGGCCGTGGCTGCTGTTCGCGTGCGGACGCTACGAGGGCATCGACGAGCGCGTCTACGAGCACCTCGCGGCCCGCGGGCACGAGGTGGCCCTCGCGAGCCTCGGCGACTACGTGCTCAACGGCGGCGAGGTGGCCGTGCTCGCGATCACCGAGGCCGTCGTGCGTCTCGTGCCCGGCGTGGTCGGCAACGCCGCCTCGCTCGTCGAGGAGTCCCACGCCGACGGCCTGCTCGAGTACCCCCTGTACACCCGGCCCGCCG
Source organism: Brachybacterium sp. (assembly GCA_032101665.1). GTDB lineage: Bacteria > Actinomycetota > Actinomycetes > Actinomycetales > Dermabacteraceae > Brachybacterium. The sequence continues at coordinate 1,871 of DAMDHZ010000180.1, forward strand.
CGTGGACGGCACCCGACGGCACCGTGCGCGCCGTCCCCGAGATCCTGCTCTCGGGAGACCACGCCCGGATCGCGGCCTGGCGGGCCGAGCAGTCCCGGCTCCGCACCGCCGAGCGGCGCCCCGACCTGCTGGCGCCGCCCGCCCCGGGTGACGCAGCCGACACCGCACCGGCCTCCTGACCTGCGCCTCCGCTCCCGGCCGCTCTTGCCGGG
>DAMDHZ010000181.1:0-2071 GCA_032101665.1 Brachybacterium sp.
CGTCATTCCTCCTCCGTCGCCGGCCCGGGATCAGGCCCCGTGCGCGGCGCGAGGTGTGCAGGTCGACGGTGGCCTTGACCCGGGTCAGCAGAGAGGCGGCCATGCGCTCAGGGCATCGGCACGGCGCGGAAGACCGCGTCGATGATGGTCTCGGGCGACACGCCGCCGGCGAGCGCGTCGAAGGTGAGCACGAGGCGGTGGCGCAGCACGCCGTAGCGCATGGCGCGGACGTCGTCGGGCGTGACGTAGTCGCGACCGTGGATGAGGGCGTGGGCCTGGCCCACCCGCATGAGCGCGAGGGAGCCGCGGGGGCTCGCGCCGACCCGTACGGACTGCGTCAGGTTGGGCACGGGCCGTGGGCCCGAGCCGCGCGTCGTGAAGACGAGGTCGACGATGTAGCGCTTGACCGCCTCATCGACGTAGACCTGGTCGACGGCACGCTGGAGGAAGCGGATGTCGTCGAGGGTGACGGCGGCCGACGGCGCCTGCTGGGGCGCGGCGAGGGTGCCGGCCGTCGAGCGGTCGAGGATCTCGTGCTCCTCGCCGGGCCGGGGATACGTCAGCACCTCCTTGATGAGGAAGCGGTCCATCTGCGCCTCGGGGAGGACGTAGGTGCCCTCCTCCTCGATCGGGTTCTGGGTCGCGAGCACCATGAACGGCTCGGGGAGGCGATGGACCTCGCCGCCGATCGAGGTCTGACGCTCCTGCATCGCCTCGAGCATGGCCGACTGGGTCTTGGCGCTCGAGCGGTTGATCTCGTCGAGCAGGACGATGTTGGCGTGCACGGGGCCCAGCTGCGTCGTGAACGTGCCCGAGCCGTAGTTGAAGATCTGGGTGCCGATGATGTCGTTGGGCATCAGGTCCGGCGTGCACTGGATGCGGTGGAACGACCCGCCGATCGCCGAGGCGAGGGCCGATGCGGCGGTCGTCTTGGCGAGCCCCGGCACCGACTCGAGCAGCACGTGGCCGCCCGCGGCGAGCGAGGCCAGCAGGGTCAGCCGCAGGTTCTCCTGACCCACCACGCGCGAGCCGAAGACGCCGGAGATCGCCGTCACGATCGCGCCCGACCGCTCGAGGTCCTGCGCGCGCAGGGCCGGCGTCGCGGGAGTGAAGCTGCGGCCCGAGCGCGCGGGAGCGCTCGCGCGCCGGGGATCGTCGTGGCGTGCCTGGATGGGCTGACTCATCTGTCCCTGCGCTCCCCGTGGTGCTGTGGATCATCGGCGCGTCGGCTCACCCGCCGTCGCGACGCACCGATCCTAGCGTCCGGGTCCGAGGCCGCGCCGGGAGGGGGCGTCGCGCGCCGGGTCCCGATGTCGCACCCGCGCGCGGCGGGTGGGAGGATTCACGCGTGTCACCGCGCCCCGTCCCCGCCCTCGTCGGTCCTGTCGTCGGCCCGCCTCCTCCCCCTGCGGAGCCGGGGCTGCACGTCGATGCCTCGGGGCACGGCACGTTCGGCGTGCACGCCCCGCGGGCGCAGGCCGTCGACCTGTGCGTGCGCCGCGGCGCGTTCGAGCACCGAATCCGGCTCGACCGCTTCGACGGCGGCATGTGGTGGGGCGACGTCGAGGGTCTGACCCCGGGCACGCACTACGGGCTGCGGGTGCACGGCCCGTGGGACCCGGGCGCGGGCTGTTTCGCGAACCCGCACAAGGTGCTGCTGGACCCGCGCGGCGTCGCGGTGTCCCACTCCTCCCCGCTGTTGTCGAGCATGTTCGGCCACGAGGTCGACGCCCTGCTGCGGCCCATCGGCGAAGGGCCGTTGCGCATGAGCACCGACGACAACGCCGATCAGGCGGTGTGGTCGGTGGTCGGGAGTCCGCACGTGCCCGTGGGCCGCGAGGGGTCCCCGCGCACGCCGTGGGGCACGACCGTCCTGTACGAGGCGCACGTGCGCGGGTTCACGACGCTGCATCCCGAGCTGCCGCCCGAGCTCCGCGGCACCTATGCGGGGCTCGGCCACGACGTCGTCACCCGATACCTGCGCGACCTCGGGGTCACGGCGGTCGAGCTGCTGCCGATCCATGCCGCCATGGACGAGGCCCACCTGGCCCGGACGGGGCTGGCCAACTTC
>DAMDHZ010000182.1:0-1930 GCA_032101665.1 Brachybacterium sp.
TGGACACCTCGGCGATCACCGGCGAGTCGATCCCGGTCGAGGTCGCCCCCGATGACGCGGTGTCGGCGGGCGCGATCAACACCGCGGGTGTGCTGGAGGTCGAGGCGACCGCGGCGGGCACCGACAACTCGCTGACCACCATCGTTGAGCTGGTCGAGCAGGCCCAGGCCGAGAAGGGCGAACGCGCGCGCATCGCCGACCGGATCGCCCGCCCGCTGGTGCCCGGCGTGATGGTCCTCGCCGTCCTGGTCGGCGTGCTCGGCTCGCTGCTCGGCGACCCCGAGACCTGGATCACCCGCGCCCTGGTCGTCCTCGTCGCCGCCAGCCCGTGCGCGCTGGCGATCGCGGTGCCCGTCACCGTGGTCTCCGCGATCGGGGCGGCGACGAAGTTCGGCGTCGTCATCAAGAGCGGTGCCGCCTTCGAGCGCCTCGGCGGCATCCGCCACCTCGCCGTGGACAAGACCGGCACCCTGACCCGCAACCGGCCCGAGGTCACCGCCGTCGTCGCCGCCGACGGCTTCGACGACGCCCAGGTGCTCGCCTGGGCCGCCGCCGTCGAGCAGCACTCGACGCACCCGCTGGCCGCCGCCATCGCCGCCGCGGGCCAGGCAGCCCCCGCCGCGCAGGACGTGGCCGAGGAGGCCGGGCACGGCATCGGCGGCCTGGTCGACGGCCGCCGGGTGACGGTGGGCAGCCCCCGCTGGATCGACGCGGGGGCGCTCAAGGCCCGGGTCGAGGACCTGGAGGCCGAGGGACAGACCTGCGTGCTCGTGGCCGTCGACGGCCGCCTGGCCGGGGCGATCAGCGTCCGCGACGAGCTGCGCCCCGAGGTCCCCGAGGTCGTGCGCACGCTGCGGGCCCAGGGCGTCGAGGTGAGCATGCTCACCGGCGACAACGCCCGCACCGCGCACGCGCTCGCGCAGCGCGCCGGGATCGGCGACGTGCACGCCGAGCTGCGGCCCGAGGACAAGGCCCGCATCGTCGCCCAGCTCTCCGAGGCCTCGCCCACGGCGATGATCGGCGACGGCATCAACGACGCTCCCGCCCTGGCCGGGGCGACCGTGGGCATCGCGATGGGAGCGACCGGCTCCGACGCCGCGATCGAGTCCGCCGACGTCGCCTTCACCGGCCACGACCTCGGCCTGATCCCGCAGGCGCTGCGCCACGCCCGCCGCGGCCGGGCGATCATGAACCAGAACATCGTGCTGTCCCTGGCGATCATCACCGTGCTGCTGCCCCTGGCCATCACCGGCGTGCTCGGCCTGGCCGCGGTCGTCCTCGTCCACGAGGTCGCCGAGGTCGTCGTCATCGCCAACGGGCTGCGCGCCGCGCGTGCCCGCAAGCCTCAGGCAGCGGGCTGATGCGGGCGAAGGACGCGGTCCGCGGGTCCACTGCCCGGATCGCTCATGGTCCGAGGCGGACGCTCCTGGTAGCGGGGACCTTCCTGCTCGGCGGTTTGGTCGTCCTGGTCGACCAAGGGACCAAGGCATGGGCTGAGGCCACCCTCTCGACGCAGGAGCGCATCCCGCTCGTCGGCGAGCTGCTGGGACTCCAGCTGGCGTACAACCCCGGTGCGGCGTTCTCCTTCGGCGAGGGCTCGACCTGGGTGTTCGCGCTGGTCGCTGTCGCGGCCGCGGTCGCCGCGGTCGTCTTCGCGTTCCGTGTCCGGCGTCTTCGGTGGGCGGTCGTGATCGGTGCCGTCGGCGGTGCGGCGGCCTCGCACGCCGGGGACCGGCTCTTCCGCGCCCCCGGCTTCGCCCGCGGCCACGTCGTGGACTTCCTGGCCTACGGCGACTGGTTCATCGGGAACGTCGCCGACATCGTCATCGTCGTGGGCGCGGTCACCGGGGCGTTCCTGATGCTCCACGACGGCTCATCGCCAGAAGACTCCCCGAGTTCTTCGGCACGGCTCAGTTCCGAAGAGGCTGGC
>DAMDHZ010000183.1:0-1921 GCA_032101665.1 Brachybacterium sp.
TCGCGCGCAGCAGGCGCTCCTCCGGGGTCAGCTCGGTCTCGCCCTTCGGGGTCACCTTGCCGACCAGGATGTCGCCCGGCTCGACCTCGGCGCCGATGCGGATGATGCCGCGCTCGTCGAGATCGGCGAGCACGTCGTCGCCCACGTTGGGGATGTCGCGGGTGATCTCCTCGCGGCCCAGCTTGGTGTCACGGGCGTCGACCTCGTGCTCCTCGATGTGGATCGAGGTGAGCACGTCGTCGGAGACCATGCGCGAGGACAGGATGATGCCGTCCTCGTAGTTGTGGCCCTCCCACGACATGAACGCGACGAGCAGGTTCTTGCCCAGGCTCAGCTCGCCCTCGTCGGTCGAGGGGCCGTCGGCCAGGATCGAGCCGGCCTCGACGCGGTCGCCCTCGTTCCACAGCACGCGCTGGTTGTAGCAGTTGCCCGCGTTCGAGCGCTGGAACTTGCCGATCGGGTAGGTCTGGCGGGTGCCGTCGTCGGCCATCACCGAGATCAGGTCGGCGGACAGCTCCTCGATGACACCGGCCTTCTGCGAGACGATCACGTCGCCCGCGTCGACCGCCGCCCGGCGCTCCATGCCGGTGCCCACGAGCGGCATCTCGGCACGCAGGAGCGGCACGGCCTGGCGCTGCATGTTCGCGCCCATGAGGGCACGGTTGGCGTCGTCGTGCTCGAGGAACGGGATCATCGCGGTCGCGACCGACACCATCTGGCGGGCGGAGACGTCCATGTAGTCCACGTCCGCCGCGTCGACGAGCTCGGGCTCGCCGCCGGGGAGGCGCACGAGCACCTGCTCCTCGGCGAAGCGGCCGTCGTCCTCGAGCGCGGCGTTGGCCTGCGCGATGATGTGGCGGTCCTCGTCGTCGGCCGTCAGGTAGACGATCTCGTCGGTGACCTGGCCGCCCGTGACCTTGCGGTACGGGGTCTCGATGAAGCCGAACGGGTTGATGCGCGCGAACGTCGCGAGCGAGCCGATCAGGCCGATGTTCGGGCCCTCGGGGGTCTCGATCGGGCACATGCGGCCGTAGTGGCTCGGGTGGACGTCGCGGACCTCCATGCCGGCGCGGTCGCGGGACAGACCGCCGGGGCCCAGCGCCGAGAGGCGACGCTTGTGGGTCAGGCCCGAGAGCGGGTTGTTCTGGTCCATGAACTGCGACAGCTGGCTGGTGCCGAAGAACTCCTTGATCGCGGCCGTCACGGGACGGATGTTGATCAGGGTCAGCGGCGTGATGGCCTCGACGTCCTGGGTCGTCATGCGCTCGCGCACGACGCGCTCCATGCGCGACAGGCCCGTGCGGACCTGGTTCTGGATGAGCTCGCCGACGGCGCGGATGCGACGGTTGCCGAAGTGGTCGATGTCGTCGGTCTCGACGCGGATGGCGCGGTCGCCCTCCCCCGCGTACTCGGTGAGGCCGTCGTGCAGGGCCACGATGTACTTGACGGTCGCGACGACGTCCTCGAGGGTCAGCGTCGACTGCGACAGCGGGTTGGTCAGACCGAGCTTCTTGTCGATCTTGTACCGGCCGACCTTGGCGAGGTCGTAGCGCTTGTCGTTGAAGTAGAGGTTGTTGAGCATCGCCTCGCCCGCGTCGCGGCTCGGCGGCTCGCCCGGACGCTGCTTGCGGTAGATGTCCATGAGCGCCTCGTCCTGCGACGAGATGCGGTCCTTCTCGAGGGTCGAGCGCATGGACTCGAACTCGCCGAACTCCTCGAGGATGTCGCTGTGGGACATGCCGAGGGCCTGCAGCAGGGTCGTGACGGACTGCTTGCGCTTGCGGTCGATGCGCACGCCCACCTGGTCGCGCTTGTCGATCTCGAACTCGAGCCACGCGCCGCGCGAGGGGATGACCTTGGCGGAGTAGACGCGCTTGTCGCTCGTCTTGTCGATCGACTCCTCGAAGTACACGCCCGGGGA
>DAMDHZ010000184.1:0-1862 GCA_032101665.1 Brachybacterium sp.
CGGCAGCCCTGCTCGCCCCGGACCGCTCGCGCACGCGTCGAGACGGGACGGCGGGGTGCGGGGCGACGGGATGCCGGGACCCGGTCGGACATGGCTCACCCCGCCGGGCGCCACCGCACCGCCGCCCCTCTTGGTAAGGTCGACCTTACCTGGCGGCCCTGCCGGGTCCGCACCCTCGTGAGGAGTTCCATGGCCCGCAGCTCTGTCACCTGCCTGGACGGGGAGGTCCTGCGCATCCAGGATCTCGGTCCCACCTTCCGGCGCATCACCTTCGGCGGCCCCGGGATGGCCGATTTCGGCGTCGCGGGTCCTGCCCTCGACATGCGTCTGAAGCTCGTGATCCCGCCCGCGGGCGTCGGCGAGGAGGAGCGCTTCGACCTTCCCGGGCTCGTGGACCGCGCGACCGAGCCGGGCATGTCCTGGTACCGGGAGTGGCTGCAGGTCCCCGAGGCCGAGCGCGGGGTGATGCGCACCTACACCGTGCGCGCCTGGCGCGACGCGGAGCGCGAGCTCGATGTCGACCTCGTGCTGCACACCGACGCCGACGGCCACAGCGGCCCCGCCGCCGCCTGGGCGCAGCACGCGGTGGTCGGAGACCGCCTGCACATCCTCGGCCCGCACCGCGAGTACTCCGGGGACACCGGCGCCATCGAGTTCGCGCCCGGCGCCTCGCGCGATCTGCTGCTGGCCGGCGACGAGACGGCGGTCCCCGCGATCGTCTCGATCCTCTGCTCCCTGGCCGCCGAGGCGACCGGCTGCGCCCTGCTCGAGGTGCCGCGGGCCGAGGACATCCAGGACGTGACGGCTCCGTCGGGGCTCGACGTGCGCTGGCTCGTCCGCGGCGACGCGGGGGTCGGATCGCGGCTCGAGGACGCCGTCCACGAGGTCGTGCGCACCCGCGAGGCCGCGGGGGAGCACTGGGGGCACGGCGATGCGGAGCCGGGAGCGGGCGACGAGGCGGAGCTCGAGGAGGTCGACATCGACACGACCATCCTGTGGGAGGTCCCCCAGCGCCTGACCGCGGCCGCTCACGCGAGCGGGCCCGAGGACGACGTGGACGCCGCACGCCGCTTCTACGCGTGGATCGCGGGCGAGGCCGGCGTGGTCAAGGCCCTGCGCCGCTACCTCGTGCGGGAGGTCGGGGTCGACCGCCGCCAGGTCGCGTTCATGGGCTACTGGAGGATCGGCAAGGCCGAGGGCTGAGCGGCCAGGAGCCCTGGCACGTCCGCGTCCGCGTGCGGATCCTGGTGTCGCGATCACGGTCCGCCAGGGGACACATCGTCGGCGCGCGCTCGCGGTGAGACCCGCGGTGCTCGCTCGTCGCCGGCCGCCCCTCAGCGCTCGACGCGCCAGTCGATCGCCGTGCCGCCCTGCTTCTCGAGCAGCTCGTTGGCGCGGGAGAACGGGCGCGAGCCGAAGAAACCGCGCGAGGCCGACAGGGGCGAGGGGTGCGGGCTCGTGATGCACGGGGTGTCACCGAGCATGGGCTGGAGCGACTGGGCGTCCCGGCCCCACAGGATCGCCGTGAGCGGCCCACCGCGCTCGACGAGCGCGCGGATCGCGGTCTCCGTGACGAGCTCCCAGCCCTTGCCGCGGTGCGAGGCCGGCGCGCCCGGCCGCACCGTGAGCACCCGGTTGAGCAGCAGCACGCCCTGGTCCTGCCATGCCGTGAGATCACCGTGCGGAGCGGGCGCGATGCCGAGATCGTCCTGCAGCTCGGCGTAGATGTTCGCGAGCGAGCGGGGAAGCGGGCGCACGTGCGACTCGACCGCGAAGGACAGCCCGATGGGATGCCCGGGCGTCGGATACGGGTCCTGCCCGACGATGAGCACGCGCACGTCGGCGAGCGGCCGGGTGAAGGC
>DAMDHZ010000185.1:0-1782 GCA_032101665.1 Brachybacterium sp.
AGCACCGCCTGCCAGCGTTCACCCGCCGGGAAGACGAGCCAGGCGGAGAGGAAGAGGATGAGGGCGGTGGCGACGGCGAAGCCGCTGAACACCGACATCCCGACCTCGGCGGAGTGATCGGCCGAGAAGGTGATCATGATCGCCGCGAGTGCCGCGAAAAGGGCGCGCCCCATCTGGAGGTGGCGCACCTCGAAGGCGCGGGGGGCAGCGTCAGACACAGGCGTGATTCTCACAGACGGGAACGGGATGCCCCCAGTTTAGGTCGTTCACCTGGTTCCGTCCTCCGCGGGGCGGGATGCGGTTGACTGGGCGCATGCTCTCGCGACGACGCACCTCCTCCTCCATCGCCGGTGTCGGCGTCGCCGCGGCCCTCCTGCTCAGCGGGTGCACGTCGGCCGAGGACCCTGCGGCCGAGTCGCCCTCCCCGTCGGCGCCCGCGTCGCCGAGCCCCACGCCGTCGCCGACCCCCACCCCGACACCGGTCCCCGCGCCCGAGACACCGCGGACCGTCGCGAGCGGGCTCGATGCGCCATGGTCGATGGCCGTGGTGGGCGACACCGTCTTCGTCAGCGAGCGCGACACCGCCCGCATCCTCGAGGTCGCCCCCGACGGGGCGACACGGGTCGTCGGGACGATCGCGGGCGTCGCCCACAGTGCCGAAGGCGGCCTGCTGGGACTCGCCACCGACGGTGATTCCCTCTTCGTCTACTCGACGGCGCGCAGCGGCAACCGCGTCGAGAGATACCCGCTGACCGGGGCGCCGGGCTCGTACGGTCTCGGCGGCCGGACGTCGGTCATCGACGGGATGCCGGCGGGCACCCATCACAACGGCGGCCGCATCGCGTTCGGCCCCGACGGGATGCTCTACATCGCGAACGGCGACACGAGCGACGAGCCAGCGTCGCAGGACCCCGGCTCGCTGGCGGGCAAGATCCTGCGGATCGCCCCGGACGGCGGCATCCCGTCGGACAATCCCGACCCGACCTCCCCCGTCTACAGCCTCGGGCACCGCAACGTGCAGGGGTTCGCGTGGGCCGAGGACGGCACGATGTTCGCGAGCGAGTTCGGCCGGAACTACCGCGACGAGCTCAACATCATCGAGCCGGGCGGCAACTACGGCTGGCCGTACGTCGAGGGCACCGGCGGCGAGGGTGACGGGTTCATCGATCCGGTGCAGACGTGGCCGACGGATGCCGCGAGCCCCAGCGGCATCGCCATCGTGAACGACACGATCCTCGTCGCCAACCTGCGCGGGCGCGTGCTGAGGGCGGTCCCCGTCGCGGACCCGACCACGTCGACCGAGCTCTACGCCGACGAGTACGGCCGGCTCCGCGATGTGACCGTCGGCCCCGACGGCACGCTGTTCGTGCTCACCAACAACACGGACGGGCGGGGGTCGCCCCGCGAGGGCGACGACCGGATCGTCAGTCTCGCGGTGCCGCGCGCCTGACCTGTTCGCGGATGCGCTGCTCGACGGCATCCGTCATCTCGATCACCGCGAACGAGACGGGCCACATCGGGCCGTCGTCGAGCTGCGCGGTCTCGTCGAAGCTGACCGTGCCGTAGCGGGTCTTGAACTTGGATGCCGGCTGCCAGAAGACGACGACCTTGCCATCCTTCGCATAGGCCGGGAAGCCGTAGAACGTCTTCGGGTTCAGGTGCGGCGCCTCTTCGAGGACGATGACGTGCACGCGCTCGGCGATGAGGCGGTCGGTGCCCTCGAGCGCTGCGATCGCGTCGAGGCAGGCCTGGTTCTCCTTCTCGATCTTCGCGAGGCCCTTC
>DAMDHZ010000186.1:0-1745 GCA_032101665.1 Brachybacterium sp.
AGGCCGGAGTCGGTGGCCACCGTGCCGGCGGTGACCGGGTCGCCCTCGCCGCGGGCGACGGGCCGGGACTCGCCGGTGATCATCGACTCGTCCATGTCGGCGTGGCCGTCGACGACGGTGCCGTCGGCGGGGACGCTGCCGCCGGGGCGGACGATGACGACGTCGCCGACGCGAAGCTCGGCGGGGTCCACCTTGACGATGTCGTCGCCCTCGACGCGCTCGGCCTCGTCGGGCAGCAGGGCGGCAAGCGAGTCGAGCGCGGAGGTGGTCTGGGCCAGGGAGCGCATCTCGATCCAGTGCCCCAGCAGCATGATGACGATCAGCAGCGCCAGCTCCCACCAGAACTCGAGCTCGTGGTGGACGAGCCCGAGGGTGGCGGCCCAGGAGGCGAAGAACGCCACGGTGATCGCCAGCGCGATCAGCAGCATCATCCCCGGCTTGCGGCTCCTCAGCTCGCTCCAGGCACCGGTGAGGAACGGCTTGCCGCCCCAGACGTACATGACGGTGCCGAGCACCGCTGCGACCCACCCCGCCCAGCCGGGCACGGAGTACCCGAGCAGCATGGCGAACATGGGCGAGAGCCCCACCACCGGGGCGGCGATGACGAGGTTGATCCAGAACAGCCGACGGAACTGGCCGACGTGGTCCCCGTGGCCTCCATGACCGCCGTGACCGGCGTGGTCTCCGTGCTGCCCCTGGTGCGCGACGTGGCCTGCGTGCCCCGCGTGCGGATCTTCCCCGTGGCCGGGCGCGGTGGTCGCGACGGCGTGCCCGCTGTGGGCGGGCGCGTCTGCGGTGTCGCCGTGGTGGTGCTGATGCGCGTTCGGGTCTGTCATTGCTGCTTCCCTTGTCCGGGCCCTGCTCTGCGGTGGTGGCCGGCTCAGGAGGCCGGCTTGATCTCGCTCTCGACGACCCACTTGTGGTTGGTCATCTTCATGCCGCCTGCTTCGTAGTCGACCATGTAGACGGTCTCGTCGGTGGAGGAGGCGATGGTGGCCTTCGCGCCCTTCATGCCCTTCATGTGCTCGGCCTCCAGGGTGACTTCGGTGCCGTCGGCCAGCTGCTTGCTGCCGGCGTCCTTGATCTCCTGCTGGACGACCCACTTGTGGTCCTTGACCGGTTCGCCGCCGGTGGTGGGCGTGAAGTTCACCGCGTAGGTGTAGGTGTCGTACGCGCCGACGATCGTGGCCTTCGCGCCGTCCATGCCCATCATGTGGTCGGCGGTGAGGATCACCTGGGTGCCGACCGGGTACTTGGGGGAGGCGGCCTTCTCGATGCCGGCGGGCGCTGGGCCGCCGTCCATCGGGTGCTCCATCGAGGAGTGGTCCATCCCGCCGTCGCTGCTGGCCGGGGAGCTCGTCGAGCTGCTGCCGCCGTGGTGCGGGCCGGCTTTCGAGGGGTCCTGGTCGCCGGAGCTGCAGCCGGTCAGCAGGAGTGCTCCGCCGAGCACTCCTGCTGCGAGGGTCATGGTGAGGCGCTTGCGCATGTGGTCTCCTGTTCGTTGCCTTGTCCATCTCCGACCATATACCCCGGTGGGGTATATCGCAATCCTGCTGGTCCGCCGGAGCGTCTATCTGGGCGCTCCGATCCGGTGCTCGGACTACGCCATGGCGGCGGCGTACTTGGCGGGGTCGGCGTCGAAGGCCGGCCCGCAGCCGGCGCAGCAGAACCAGTAGCGCTGGCCTCGGTAGTCGCGGAAGAGGCCTGCCGCCTCGGCCGCGGTCTTGCTGACCCGGCTGCCGACC
>DAMDHZ010000187.1:0-1739 GCA_032101665.1 Brachybacterium sp.
TTCCGACGCAGGGAGGACACGTACTTCGCCGCCAGCGGGCGCTGCACCTTGAGGCGGTGTCGACGATGCGGAACGTGCGGTCATCGGGCAGGCGCTGCGCGTCGGCGGGGTCGTCCGACGCGCGGGAATCCTTCGGGCTCATCTGCATCTCCTTGATCGGCTGCGAACGGGGTCACTGTAGCGAGCGCGTCCGACCCCGTGATGGGAGCGCGCACCCGCGAACGGATAGCGGGCGACCGTGAGCGGCGTCGGTCCCAGCGCGCGTCAGCCGATCTCCACCTCGCCGGAGCCGAGGGTCGCGACCTCGCCCTCGAGGCGCAACCAGCGCACAGCCTCGGGAAGATCGGCGTACCGCTCCGTGTAGCGGCTGCGTACGTACGAGCGCGGCACGCACAGGTCGTGGCAGAGCGTCCCGGCCAGATGGTCGGTCTCGTGCTGGAAGATCCGTGCCGACCATCCGGTCCAGCGCTCGGCCATCGGGCTGATCGTGCCGTCGGCGTGCCGCTCGAGGGCTCTCGCGTCGACCGTCAGATGGCGCGGCACGACCGACTGCCAGTCGTCGACCGACAGACAGCCCTCCCAGTAGTAGACGCGGCGCGAGCCCACACCCTCGTAGACGGGATCGAGGAAGGTGCGCTGGGGCAGGTGGTGGCGTCTCAGCACGTCGTCCTCGTCGCCGGCCTCGCTCTCGGGGACGGGGTCCTCGAGGACGACCAGCTGGAGCGGGATGCCGATCTGGGGCGCCGCCAGTCCCACCCCGGGCGCCTCGCGCATGGTGACCACCATCGCCTGCACGAGCTCGGCGAGGAGCTCGTCGTCGAGCTGCCCGCTCCACGCGCGTGCCTCGCCGCGCAGGGCCGGATGTCCGGCCTGCACGATGCGCAGCGGATCGGAGGCGCGGTGCCGCCGCGCCAGGGTCTTGACGACGAGTTCACTCAGGTCCATGCATCCAGTATGGGCATCACGCCTGCCCCTCCCGAGCGCCGCCCGCTCCCCCCCCCCGCTCGCGCCGCGGCCCTGCGCGGACCGGGACCGTCGGCGCGACATGCATCTCACGTGTCGGGCCTCACAGGAGCACTCCTCGAACCGGGTTACACTTTCCGAGCCGGCGCGATGAGCGGAGGCGGACGATGAGGTCCCGGCCCCGAGGAAGGGATTCCGAGAGGCCGCCAGACCCCCTCATCGCCCACATCCCTCGCCGCACCGGCTGCATGTGCGGGTTCCCCCGCGCGCGCAGAACTTCACAACGGAACGTCCGGCACGTACCTGCCGGTGAAGGGAATCGGTCACGTCATGGCAACAGTGACTTTCGACAACGCGAGCCGCATCTACTCAGGCCAGGAGCGCCCGGCGGTCGACAACCTCAACCTCGACATCGCCGACGGCGAGTTCCTGGTGCTGGTCGGCCCCTCCGGTTGCGGCAAGTCCACCTCGCTGCGCATGCTCGCCGGGCTCGAGGAGATCGATGCGGGCCGCGTCCTGATCGGCGATCGCGACGTCACCGACGTCCCGCCGAAGGACCGCGACATCGCCATGGTCTTCCAGAACTACGCGCTGTACCCGCACATGACGGTGGCCGACAACATGGGCTTCGCCCTCAAGATCGCCGGCACCCCGAAGGCCGAGATCCGCAAGCGCGTCGAGGAGGCCGCCAAGATCCTCGATCTCGAGCAGTACCTCGACCGCAAGCCCAAGGCCCTCTCCGGCGGCCAGCGTCAGCGTGTCGCCATGGGCCGCGC
>DAMDHZ010000188.1:0-1719 GCA_032101665.1 Brachybacterium sp.
CGGCGGTGCCGCCATCGGTCGCGAAGTCGACCGCGGCGCGCATCTCCCGCACGCGCGGGCGGAAGGCACGGTCGCGGACGGCGAGCGGCTCGTCCTCGCCGATCCACTCGGACCCGTTGTCCGGGTAGAGGAAGACGGTGGACTCCTGGATCAGACGGCGCACCCCCGCTCGGGCGGCGGCCTGCGCGATCGCGGCGGATGCCTCGAGGTGCAGCTTGTCGTCCTCGCGCCAGGCGAGCGGCCGCATGGCCGTCATGTCGGCCGGCACGTGCGCGAGGGTGTTGATCACGACGTCGTGGGCGCGGAAGGTGCGGGCGAGATCATCGGTGTCGAATACGTCGGCCACGACGGCGCGGCCACCGCGTCCCTCGATGATCGGGACTCCCCGGTCACGGCGCGTGACCCCCGTGACCTCGTGGCCCGCGCCGACGAGGGCAGCGACCGCCTCCTGTCCCAGCACACCGGTGGCGCCCGTGACCGCGATCCTCACCATCGTCCTCCTGTTCGCAGCGGCTCGGCCGCGCCAGAACCGGGATGATCGCGCGGCGGATGTCCGACCCCCGAGTCTAGGCGATCCCCCTTGGCTGTCAGGTGTCTCACAGGTGGCCGTCCGGATTTCACGCCGACCCAGGTCAGGTGTAGAGTCGCTGTTCGTCGGCGCCATTAGCTCAGTTGGTTAGAGCAGCTGACTCTTAATCAGCGGGTCCGGGGTTCGAGTCCCTGATGGCGCACCCGATCCGAAGCCCCACCGGTGATCCGGTGGGGCTTCTTCGTGTCTCCGAAGAGGCCCTGGCCATCGAAGAGGTCTTCGATCGGCACATCGAAGTACCTCGCCACCTTGGCTACCTCCGACGCCTTCCACGGCGTCTCGCCCTTCAACTTGGCGAAGATCGAAGCTCGATGAACGCCCAGCACAGGAGCAAGGTCCGCGTTCTTGAGCCCACTACCCGCCACGAGGGCCCTGACAACAGCAGAGATACGAGCGTCATCGTCAAACTCGGAGCCGGGGTCCAGTCGCGTCTCTGCAGTGTTCACACCCTGCCCCGCACACCCTCGGATCATCGCTCGCTCATGAACATCATCAAGGGCATCGAGAAGCACTACGGCCTCTCCCTCGCACACCACGCCTGAGACTCTCACCCGGCAGCACGAATCGAGTCCTCCTCCGACCTGTCCCCCTCGGAACCACTGTCCCGGGACCGGCCCGCCACCGTGCAATGACGCCGCCCTCTGCGGGAGGCCTCTGTGGGGTGCGGCTCCCACCGCACGCGCCTCTGTCGATTGCGGCTTCGCTCACCTCTCGACGGCACCGCCTGGGAAGATGGTTGCAAAGACGAGCCGAAAGGAGTCCGAAACCATGACACTGATCCGACGGAGTGACGCGGACAGGGACGATCACATCCTCGTGAACCTCGACCACATCGTGCAAGTGACCGCAATCAAGCGCGCCCGAGGACAGGCCGAGCATGCCCTCGTCTTGCGGCTCGCGCTCTCCGATGGCCGTTCCTTGGACTGTTTCCCGGTCGATGCTAACGGGGGATTCGACTCGGCTAGCAATGATGAGTCACAGGCCCTCTGGAGCTTTCAACAGGCAGCCGCGCGTGTACGCCACCGTCCAGATCTCTCGCAAGGAGTAGTCGACCCAGACGCTGGCGCCCACCGGTGAGTCCAGGGCCGGCTCGATTTCGGGATTTCCGCGAGCCGGGCGGATTCTGGCGC
>DAMDHZ010000189.1:0-1706 GCA_032101665.1 Brachybacterium sp.
GCAGCTCGCGCCACGTGGGCTCGGGAGCGGCGGAGACGCCTCGCGGGCGGGCCCGCGAGAGGCGGTCGCGCATCGCGGAGGAGGTGGCCTCGTGGAGGACCGCGGCCACGTGCTTGCACTCCCCGCCCACGGGGCACGAGCAGCGCGAGTGGATCGGGGCCCAGACCGTCACGCCCGTGCCCAGCGTGCGCCCCTCCGTCAGGGCGACGAGCGTGCGGTACGGGCTCGGTGCGCTGCCGTCGACCGCACCGCTCAGACTGCCCGAGCGGGGGGATCCGCCATCGGCCTCCCAGGCGAGGCCATGGACCGCCTGAGCACGCGCGTACCGCTTGCCGCGTTCGGCGGCACCGCTCCCGACGTGCGCCGTGATCGCCTCGTCGGCGACGTACGGGAGAGGGTCGGCGGCCATGCGGCCATCGTGTCACGCAGGGGCGACGGACGACTCTGCGAGAGACGACTCTGCGAGACTTGCCCGATGCGATCGTTCGAGGATCTCGTCGCCGAGGCCGCCTCGGCTGATGTCACGGGGTGGGACTTCTCCTACCTCGACGGCCGTGCCACCGAGGAGCGCCCGCCGTGGCGCTACGCGCATCTGCTCACCGAGCGTCTTGCCACGGTCGGCTCGGTCCTCGACCTCGACACCGGCGGGGGAGAGGTGCTCGACGAGGCACCCCTCCTGCCGCCCTGCATGGTCGTGACCGAGACGTACGCGCCCAATGCCGCCCGGGCCCGCGCCCGCCTCGCTCCGCGGGGCGTCGAGGTCGTGCCTCGCACCGAGGCACTGCCCGACGCCTCCTTCGACCTCGTCACCTCGCGCCATCCCGTCGACCCCGCCTGGACGGAGATCCACCGC
Organism: Brachybacterium sp.; assembly: GCA_032101665.1. Classification (GTDB taxonomy): domain Bacteria; phylum Actinomycetota; class Actinomycetes; order Actinomycetales; family Dermabacteraceae; genus Brachybacterium. Next base: position 854 of record DAMDHZ010000189.1, read on the forward strand.
GTGCTGCGCCCCGGCGGCCGGTACCTGGGCCAGCACGTCGGCCCCGCCTCGGCGTTCGAGCTGATCGAGCACTTCCTGGGCCCGCAGCCGAAGGCGCGCAGAGACCGCGATCCGCGGGGCGAGGTCGCCGATGCCGAGGCCACGGGCCTGACGGTCACGGATCTCCGCACGGCGCGGTTGCGGATGAAGTTCTTCGACGTGGGCGCCGTCGTCTGGATCCTGCGGGTCTGCGTGTGGTGGGTGCCGGACTTCTCGGTCGAGCGGTACGAGCCCCAGCTGCGGTCGCTCGATGCCCGGATGCGTCGGGGCGAGCCCGTCGTGGCCCATTCGACCCGGCATCTGCTGCAGGCCCGACGGTAGCCTCAGCCGCATGCTGACCCTGCTCCTGTACTGCGTCCCCACGATCCTCTACGTCGTGTGGCGCACGCGGCAGGGCGACGACCGCCGGGAGGCGATCGCCGATGCCGGGGCCGTCCCGGGCACTCTGCGCGACTACCTGTGGGGCCTCGCGCTGATCATCCCGATCGCCCTCGTCGGGTGGGGCGCCGGTGCGTTCCTCCCCGACTCCGCGGAGCAGACGCGCACGAGCGCACAGATCATCGCGCCGACCTCGATCGCCCTCACACTGGTCGCCGCGGCAGGGACGGAGATCCTGTTCCGCGGCCTGCTCGGGGGCGTGCTCATGCGCCGGCTCGGCATGCTTCCGGGCAACACGGTGCAGGCGGCCATCTCGACGCTGCTCTCGCTCATCGTGCTCCTGGTCGACGTGCGCCTGTGGCCGTTCGTGATCGCCGAGTTCGTCGTGGCATGGATGCTCGGCGCCCTCCGGGCACGCCTCGGCACGTGCTTCCCC
>DAMDHZ010000190.1:0-1703 GCA_032101665.1 Brachybacterium sp.
GGACCACGCGAGACCACCGAGTGCCACGAGAACGACGGCGCCAGGGAATCCAGCGACATCGGCAGCACCAACGGCACCGGCGAGATCACCGTCGATCCGGCATACCAGTCCACGGCAGGCCCGACCAGCGCAGACCCGGCCGCCACAGACCCGGCGAGCCCAGGGGACTCCGGCACCGAGGACGACCTACCACCCGAGCCCTCGCTTCCATGACTTCTAGCTGCCACGCGAAGCGCGCCTGGGCCTGTTCAACGCCTCCGATGCCACGAGCCGACCGAGCATCAACCACGCTCCCGGCTCAGCCGTGCTCCCACGTCAGAGCGTGAGCGACAGCGGCGCCGAATTTCCCCGCCTCAGTTCGACGACTTCGACGGGGCCGATGCCGTGGAGGTCATGGACCTGGCTCTCGAGTGTCTCGAACGAACCGGGGAGGGCCGCGGAGACTGCGCGCGCCGTCGGTGCGTCGACGATGACGCTCCCGGGTTGGGCCACTCCCTCGAGGCGAGCGGCGAGGTTGACGGTCGGACCGAAGACGTCGCCGTAGCGGGAGAACATGGGCCCCCAGGCAAGGCCGACGCGCACGTCGGGCAGGCCGGGCTCGGCTTCGATGGACTCCGAGAGGCTCAGCGCGATCTGGGCACCGTCCTCGGGTGTGTCAGCCAGGAACATGACCTCGTCGCCGACGGTCTTGACGACACGGCCACCGCCGACCGAGACGATGTCGCGGCACACGGCCTCGAAGTCGCCGATGACGTGCGCAAGCTCGGAGCCGCTGAGGGACTGCGCGAGCCGTGTGAACTGGACGAGGTCGGCGAAGCCGACGGCGCGCTGGAGCGGGAACAGCTCGTCGGGCTCGTCGGCACCGACGCTGCTGAGCACCTCGGTCCCGGCGCGCGCGGCGTACGAGGCGAGCTGACGCCTGAACGCGTACATCGTCTGGTTCTCGAAGACCTCGAGGAACTGCGGCATCACCTCGAGCATCCGCTGGCGGGCCTCGGCGTCGGTCATGCCGCGGGAAGACTTGGCCTCGTCGACGAGAGCCTCGGTGAGCCACATCGCCAGACGTCCCATGTGATAGCCGAGTCCGCGCGAGAGGTTGGCGAAGGTGCGTTCGGAGATCTTGTCGTCCTCGACGAGCGCCGCGAGGTCGCCGATCGCGTCGGCGTCATCGTCGGTGAACACAACCGTGTCCCGGTCGATCGCGGTGAAGCCCATGGACCGCCAGTACACGGCGGTGAGGCGCTCGGGCACCCCCTGGCCGTCCGCGAGGTCGCGGCGCGAGTAGCGGCGCGGTCCCTGCAGGAGGACCTTCTCGAGCGCGCCGATCGCGCGACGCACCTCGGCGAAGCGCCGGTTGAGCTCGCGCGCATCGTCGCGGGCGGCCTCGGACGCATCGGCCTCGGGCACAGCGTCGCCCGCGGGCCTACCGACCTCGGGCACAGCACCGGCCTTGGGCACGCCATCGAGCATGGCGGCGTCGGCCGCGGCGGCATCGCGCACGGCGTCAGGTGCACGGCTGCCGGCCCCGCCGGCGGGGCGGTCCGGGCCGGGCTGGTCCGACGCCCCGGGCGCCGCCGTCCCCTCGACTCTGCTGTCCTCGCCGGACGCTCCGCTGTCGGTCGTCACCGCGCTCCTTCCGTCCGTCCTCGTCCTGCCCTGTGTCGGTCCTGCCCTGTGTCGGTCCTGCCCTGTGTCGGTCCTGC
>DAMDHZ010000191.1:0-625 GCA_032101665.1 Brachybacterium sp.
TGCAGGACGACGCCCTCTCGGTCTTCGGCGACGCGACGCGCCATGGCAAGGACCCCTTCTCCGACCTGCGCGAGGGCAAGGAGACCGCGATCATCGCGTACGCCCGCACGACGGGTGCCTGGGACCGGATCCGCGAGCACCTGGGTGCCCCCGACCTGTCCGAGGAGCAGGCTCTCGCCCTGCGGAGCTTGCTCGCCGACTGCGGGGCCCGGCACCATGTCGAGTCGCTCGCGGCCGCCGAGATGGAGGCGGCGCGGGGACTCCTGGCCGACGGCGAGGGCGCCCTTCCCTTCCGCGTGCGTCCCGTGCTCGTGCACCTCCTGGACGAGCTCGAGGACCGCGCGGCCTGAGCGCTCGGCGCGTACCGTGAGGAGTGACCGTCGCGCATCCCGAGGCGGCCGCGCACCCCGACTGCCCGAGGAGGCCGTATGAGCGGCGTCGATCGCCGCCGGTCCCATCGGCCCGATGAGGCCGCGGGGCCGCGTCTCGACCACGACGGGCGGCGCTGGCGGATCCGCTCCCTCACCGCGTCACGGCAGGTGCTGCGCGCCCGTCACGTCACCACCCAGGCCGGATTCACGGCCGAGGCGATCCCCACGAGATTCCTGCGCCATCATCCGATCCT
>DAMDHZ010000191.1:635-1699 GCA_032101665.1 Brachybacterium sp.
CGATCCTGCTGTCGGACGGGCCCGGCCACGACGCCCAGCGTCGTGCCGTGGGCCGCTTCTTCGCGCCCGCCGTCGTCGAGGAGCGATGGACCCCGATCATGGCCGCGAGCGCCGACGAGCTCGTGGCCAGGGCGCTCCGGACCGGGACGTGCCGCCTCGACGAGCTGGCCCTGCACTTCAGCGTCGATGTCGCCCGTCGCATCGTCGGACTCACCGAGGCCCCGCTCGAGGCGATGTCGGCGCGCCTCGTGACCTTCATGCGTCAGCCGCCGTTCGACCTCACCGCACCGCACTGGGGCCGTACTCGGCGGCAGTGGGCGTCGGCCGCGCTGAACGCCCTGATCCCGCTCCTCCGCTTCCATGTGCGCGACGTGCGACCCGCCCTGCGGGCCCGGCGCCGGCAGCGGCGCGACGACATCATCAGCCACCTCCTCGACAACGGCTACGGCGAGGCGGACGTCCTCGTCGAGTGCGTCACCTATGCGACCGCGGGCATGATCACGACCCGGGAGTTCATCGCCATGGCGTGCTGGCACCTGCTGGCCGACGAGGCCCTGCGCGAGCGCTACTGCGCCGCCGCGAGGTCCGAGCGAATCGCGATCCTCGCCGAGATCATCCGCCTCGAGCCCGTGGTCGGCCACCTCCATCGCCGCGTGCGCGAGGACCTCGAGGTGGACGATGGTGACGCGAGAGCCACGATGCGCCCGGGGGAGCTCGCCGACCTGTGCATCCGTGACGCGAACGCCGACCCCGAGGCCGTCGGCCCGGATCCCCTCGATCTGTGCCCGGGACGGCCGATGCCGGCCGGCGTGAGCGCGACCGGGCTCAGCTTCGGTGCGGGCGCCCACCGCTGCCCCGGAGAGCACCTCGCCCTCGCCGAGGCCGATGCCCTGCTCGTGCGCCTGCTCGCGTGCGACGTGCGCCTCGACGGCGAGCCCACCCTCGGCTGGGTGGACCTCGTCGAGGGCTACACGGTCCGTGACATGCGTCTCGTGCTCCGCGCGGCCGACGGCGCCGCGGAGCGCCCCTGAGCCGTTCGTCACCCGCGGCCCGCATCGATCGAT
>DAMDHZ010000192.1:0-1693 GCA_032101665.1 Brachybacterium sp.
CAGTAGGCGGCGGCGGAGCGGGTGAGCGCGAAGCCGTTGCCGATGAGCTTGGTGGTGGGCAGGTGGGGGCCGCGGCACAGGTCGGTCCAGACCACCTCGCCGCGGCGGTCGACGTTGTCGTACATGGTCAGGCCGCCCTCGCCGACTTCGACGTCCGCGCCCTCGGCGGCGTCCGAGGCGGTCGACTTGAGCCCGATCAGCTCGAGCTTGTAGGGCTCGTCATGCTCCTCGATCCGCGCGTCGTCGTCGCTGATCTCGCGGCGCACGAAGCGCTGGCCCTCCTTGACGATCCGGTTCATCTCCTTCTCGAGCGCCTTGAGCGACTCGGGGGTGAACGGCTCGGCGACGTCGAAGTCGTAGTAGAAGCCGTCGGTGATGGGCGGACCGATGCCGAGCTTGGCCTCGGGGTTCACGCGCTGGACGGCCTGCGCGAGGACGTGGGCGGCGCTGTGGCGGAGGATCGCGAGACCGTCCGGGCTGCCGATCTCGACGCCCTCGACGAGCTGACCGGCCGCGAGCGGCGTGGCGAGGTCCCGCAGCTCGCCGTCGATCCGCAGGGCCACGATGCCGGCAGCACCGGCGAAGAGGTCGTCGCCGGTGCTGCCCTCCTCGATCTCCTGCTCGATGCCGTCGAGGGTGATGGCGTACGGGGCCACGGGGTCTCCTTGGGTTCGGGGCGATCCGGCCTACCGTGCCGGCTCCGCGGACCATCGTAGTGCGCCCCCGGACCGGGACGCGGAGGCCCGGGCGGCAGGGGCGCCGCTCGTCCCCGGACCACGCCCGTGGTAGCGTCCCGCGCCGCGGGCGGTGCACGGGAGGCAGACATGAGCAGCGACGAGGACCGGGCCTCCAGGAGCCGTCCCGACCCGCTGGTCGCGACCCTGCGCGACGCCGGCTGCGTCTTCGCCGAGGAGGAGGCGGCCATCCTGCGCGGCGCGGTGAGCACCGCGGCCGAGCTCGCGGCGCTCGTGGACGCCCGGGTCTCCGGGAGGCCGCTCGAGCAGCTCGTCGGCTGGGTCGAGTTCGGGGGTCTGCGTCTGAGCGTCGGGCCCGGGGTGTTCGTGCCGCGACAGCGCACGCTCTTGCTCGCAGACGCCGTGATCACGACGCTCGCATCCCGTGAGCGTCCGGTCTTCGTCGAGGCCTTCGCCGGGGTCGCACCGGTCGCGGCGGCCGTCCGTTCGGCACTGCCGCACGCGACGATCCACGTCATGGATCACGACGAGGCGGCTCTCGCCCATGCGCGCCGGAACCTCTCCGAGGGGGCCGGCATCCACCATGGCGACGTGCTCGAGCCGCTGCCGGAGCCGCTGCGTGGGCGCGTCGACGTGATCGCGGCGGTGCCCCCGTACGTGCCCCGCGGCGCCGCCGCGCTCCTCCCCCGTGAGGCGAGCGGCTTCGAGCCCGAGGAGGCCCTGTTCGGCGGGGACGACGGCCTGGATCCGGCGCGCGCCCTGATCGGTCAGGCCTCTCGCTGGCTCACCGCCGACGGGCGCCTCCTCCTCGAGCTGAACGCGGCGCAGCTCGATGCGGCGATCGCGGCAGGCCGGGACGTCGGCTTCGAGGCCCGCGTGCAGGCGGAGCCGGACAGCCGGACCGCGGTGCTCGAACTCGTGCCCCGCTGAGCGGCAGGCGGGGCGCCCGCGGACGCGTGGGTGGGCGATACTGGGATCGAACCAGTGACCTCTTCCGT
>DAMDHZ010000193.1:0-1665 GCA_032101665.1 Brachybacterium sp.
CCCGGCTCGTGGACCTCGACGGGGAGTTCGGGGTGCGCATGGTCAACAACCTCGACTGGATCGGGCAGATGAGCGCCCTGGAGTTCCTGCGGGACATCGGCAAGAACTACCGGATGGGCACGATGCTCGCCAAGGAGACCGTGGCCCGGCGCCTCGCGAGCGACGAGGGGATCAGCTACACCGAGTTCAGCTACCAGATCCTGCAGGGCATCGACTTCCTCGAGCTCCACCGCCGCCACGGGGTCACGCTCCAGTACGGGGGCAACGACCAGTGGGGCAACCTGCTGTCCGGGGTCGACCTCGTGCGCAGGACGGACGGCGACGAGGTGCATGCGATGACCACGCCGCTCGTCACCAAGGCGGACGGGCAGAAGTTCGGCAAGTCCGAGGGCGGCGCCGTCTGGCTCGACCCGGACCAGACCTCGCCGTACGCCTTCCATCAGTTCTGGCTCAACGCCGCCGACGCCGATGTCGTCAGCTACCTGCGGTACTTCACCTTCCGCGATGCCGACGACATCGCCGAGCTCGAGCGGCTGACCCGGGATGAGCCACAGCGTCGTGCGGCCCAGCGCGCGCTCGCCGATGACCTGACCACGCTCGTGCACGGGCGACGCGCGACCGAGCAGGCCGTCGAGGCGGCCGCGGTGCTGTTCGGGCGGGGAGACGTGCGCTCCCTCGACGAGCAGACCGTGCAGGCGGTGGCCCGTGAGCTGCCGCAGAGCACCCTGGGTCGGTCGACACCCCTCGTCGACGCCTTCGTCGCCTCCGGGATCGTGACCTCCAAGGGGGAGGCGCGTCGCGCCGCCGGTCAGTCCGGCCTCACGGTCAACGGCGAGCCGGTGTCCGTGGACGGTCTCGCGGGCGTGCTCGAGGACGTCGACCCCCTCCCGGGCGGCCGCGTCCTGCTGCGGCGGGGGAGGAAGTCCGCCGCGATGGTCACGCTCGCCCCCTGATCCCCGCGTCGTCGACCCTGGTGGTCGACGCCGAGGGGCCGGCTCGGCATCGCCACGAGGCCGCCTGCTCCGTCCCGGGAGCCGGCGGCCTTCGCCGTTCCCCGGCGCGGGAACGGCCCCGTGCGGACCCGTTCCCCGGCTCCCGTGGACCCCTTCTCAGACGCGAGGGCACGGAGGCAAATCCGTGTGAAGCGGCCCTCAAGCCCAGGTCACACACCGCTGGACACAAGCCATGCCGATCGCGCACGAAGTACGCTGACCTGCACGCTCACCAGGGCGGAGGGCGCTACAGGTCCCGTCGAGCCGGTTTGACGGCCGTTCTGTCAGACCCGTAATGTCTTCCCTTGTCAGCCGGTGAGGCGGACGGGAAGAAGGGCCGAGGGGCTCGCTGCGAGCGAGACCGGAAGCGCGACGGACCGCCCATCGCACGGAGGACTCGATCCCTCGGGATCGACCGCGGGTCCGCGGAGCGAGGCACATCCATGAGGATGCCGCAGCGTGACGGGGACCACACGGAGCGGAGTTGCACCGGGCCGCGAAACACTGCTAGAGTAGCGACTTGCGCCGGGACGACGAAGCAAAAATGTCCGACCGGGAGACCGGATCGGCGCTACCGAGCCTCTGAGCCGGACCGAGAACCTCGGATTCGGTGATGATGTGCGCGTGTTGTTTGAGATCTCAATAGCGTGTCTGTTTGTTGATGCCAAATGTT
>DAMDHZ010000194.1:0-1658 GCA_032101665.1 Brachybacterium sp.
CGACGAGCTCCATCTCCATGTGATGCCGCTCCTGGTGGACGCCGGCACCGCACTGTTCGGGAACCTGGAAACGGCCATCAGGCTCGAACGGACCCGCGCGCAGACGACCCCGGCCGCGACGCACCTGGAATATTGCGTGCTGCGCTGATACTGACGACCCGGGCAGAGGCCTGGTGCCGATCGGAGCCGGGTGCCATCTGACGCACGGGGGCGGTCATAAGAACGAGATCGCCGACTTGCGGTCACGGCGCTTGATTTTCGCACAAGGGCCGGCTGGAGCAAAATGCCTCCTGGCCCGGAGCGCTCGCCGTCCGCGATCGACACGCATCGCATCGTCAGGTCCTCACGCCGCAATCAGCTCTCGCAAGTCGGCGATGAAACCGACCCGGCCTGCCCGCCGCCCGAATGAGAGATCAGTGCTGTCCTGCTGCTATTGTTCAATTCACTCCCTCTCGTCCTGACCCCGCGAGAGTTCGCCGGCCCTCCGGCTCCCCGAACGCCGGTTCACCGTCACTCTCCGAGGACCCCATGATCACCTCGCTTTCCACGCGCGCCCCTCTGCTGCCCGCACTCCTCGTGCTCGGGCTCATCGTTGCGATGTTCTCCGCCGCGCCGCCGGCGGACGCCGCGGTGATCAAGCCGCTCGACATCGTCAAGATCTATTTCGATCCGCCTGGCAAGGACGAGCCGAAGAACTCCGGCTACAACAAGGAGTTCATCGTCGTGAAGAACACGGGGACGAAGAGCCTCACCCTGACCGGCTACGTGATTCGCGACAGCGGCCCGCAGAAATTCACCTTCCCCCGCGGCACGACGCTCGGCGCGGGGAAGTCGCTCACGATCCGTTCCGGCACCGGGAAGAACTCATCGAGCACCCTGTACTGGGGTAAGAAGAGCTACATCTGGAACAACACGGGCGATACGGCCCGCAGCTACGATGCTAAGGGCAGACTGCTCGAGACGTGCACCTATAAAGGCGGGGGTACCACGGCGAACTGCTGACGCAGGCGCGGGCCTTCGCTCGGCCGTGACCTGTCCTCCACGGTACCTCTTCGCATCATTTGGTGGCGCGACCCCGCCGCGGCTCCCAGCTCCGGCCGTACTCTTCCCATGGGCAACAACGACGGCCAGAGCGACCACGCCGACCACGAAAGTGCCAGGTGGCGGGGCGCAGGCGGATCCGTCACCGCCTTCAACGTGATCAGCGACATCCAGGGCGACCTCGGTGACTTCGGTGTCGCGCTGAACGACATCGCCCGGACCAACCCGAGGAGCACGGGGCTCGCGATCGCGGGTGACATCACCCCGCGCGGCTACGACGTCGAGTACGCGGAGGTGGGCAGGACCCTCGACGCGAAGAGCGAGGCGCAGTTCTCCTGGCTCGAGGACCGCCTCTGGCATTGGCGACGCCTCCGACGCCCGGTGATGGTGATCAGCCATCACCCGCTGCCGCACACGGTGTCGGGCTCGCGCAACGGGCTCTACCTGTCCGAGTACCTGCAGTCCGACCGCCTGCTGGGACTGCTCGGCCGTCATTCCGACGTCTTTCTCTTCACCGGCCACACGCACTGGGACCTGCACCTGTCCGACTGGTACGCCCGGCTGAAGCGCCCTGGGTTTCGTTCCGTGGTCACATCGCAACGGGCGCTGCGTCGTGG
>DAMDHZ010000195.1:0-1647 GCA_032101665.1 Brachybacterium sp.
GCCCGACACGACGAGCTTGCCGGTCTGCGCGCTGACCTCGACGTCCTCGACGCCGGGGATCCCGCTGACCTCCTCGCGGACCGACATCTCGCAGTGCCCGCAGGTCATGCCCGTCACCTGGTACTCGTTCGCAGCCATCGAATGCCTCCTCAGCAGAGATACCCCCAGTGGGTACCGCGTACGAGTAACCGTATACCCCTGCCGGGTATTCCCGCAACGCGGGGGGTGCGCCTCGCCGACGGATCCTCCCTTGGAGACGGGATACGCCACCGGGGTATGCTGTGCAGCGTGGAGACCGCGACCGACGAACCCCGCCGCAGCCGGCACCGGCTGCAGCTCCTCGTCCTCGCGGCCCTGCTGATCGCCGGCCTCCTCGGAATGCACTCGCTGGCCAACGGTGCCGGGGCCACGGCCATGAGCGCCCCCATGGCCTCGATGAAGCATTCCGCCCCGGCGACGCCAGCTCTGACCGCAGAGGCGGCCGTCGCCCCCTCGTCGTCGACGTCCGGATCGCATGGCATGGTCCACGGCTCCGGCGGCTGCGCGGGTGCCATGAGCAGCGGCTCAGGCTCCACCTGCGTCCCCGGGCCGACCGGCAAGAGCATCCCCGTCCTTCCGGCCCCGCTCGCCGCGACCCTGCCCGAGCTCGGCCGCGCGCCCGAGCCGGTGCCGCCTCTCCAGACGCCCCGCCGATTAGCGCTGTCGCACCTGGAACTGTCGATCTATCGAACGTGAGCAGCGGGGAGCGCCCCCCAGCGGCGCTCCTGCCCATCGGGGCATGCCCATGCGCCTGCCCTGCATCTGCGACGGCATCGCGCCCAGATGGCGCTGACCCCTCTCCCGAGAGCCCTCGAGCCTGCGCATCCGATCACCCGTGGTCGTCGAGCGCGTCCAGGCCGATGCCCGTGGCACCGCTCACCATCGACACAGAAGGACACCGTTCAACCATGCACACCGACCTGAACCGCCGCCAGTTCCTCGCCGCCGGCGCACTGACCCTCACCGCCGCAGGCCTCGCCGGCTGCACCTCCACCAGCAAGACGACCTCGTTCGTCGGGCCCGACAGCGCCGCCGTCGAGAAGGCCGAATCCAAGCGCCGCCGCACCGGCACAACCGTGCAGCGTGCGCTGACCGCCGAGCCGACCACCGTGGACCTGGCCGGGAAGGAGGCGAAGACCTGGGCGTTCACCGGCGCGTCGGCGACCGAGCCGATCCGCGGCAACATCGGCGACACCCTGAAGGTCGCCCTGACCAACGATCTACCCGACCCGACCACCGTGCACTGGCACGGCCTGGCACTGCGCAACGACATGGACGGCGTGCCGAACCTGACGCAGAAGCCGGTCGAGCCAGGCGGCGCGTTCTCCTACGAGTTCGTGCTCCCGCACGCCGGGACCTACTGGTTCCACCCGCACGTCGGCGTCCAGCAGGACCGCGGCCTGTACGCCCCGCTGATCATCGACGACCCGAACGAGAAGGGCGACTACGACCAGGAGTGGATCATCGTCCTGGACGACTGGCTCGACGGCGTCATCGCGACGCCCGACCAGGTGATGAAGGAACTCGGCAAGGGCATGATGGACCACGGCGGAATGGACATGGGGCCGATGCGGATGGGCAACACCCTGATGGGAGCGACCTCGCCGC
>DAMDHZ010000196.1:0-1645 GCA_032101665.1 Brachybacterium sp.
TCAGGAAGTTCTTCGTGTACCCGCCCTCGACGCCGTCGAGCAGCTGGTTCTTGATGCGGATGTTGGCGAAGGTGCCGCGGATCATCACCTCGTGGTTGCCGCGGCGCGAGCCGTAGGAGTTGAAGTCCTTGCGCTCGACGCCGTGCTCGCGCAGGTACTCGCCCGCGGGGGAGTCGGCCTTGATCGAGCCGGCCGGCGAGATGTGGTCGGTCGTCGTGGAGTCACCGAGCTTGACGAGCACGCGCGCCCCGTCGATGTCCTCGACGGGCGTGGGCTCGGCCTCCATCCCCTCGAAGTACGGGGGCTTGCGCACGTAGGTGGACTCCGTGTCCCACGCGAAGGTCGCGCCCTCGGGGGTGTCCAGGGAGCGCCAGCGCTCGTCGCCCTTGAAGACGTCGGCGTAGTCCTCCTTGAACATCTCCTGGCTGATCGACTCGGAGATGACCTGCTCGACCTGGGTGGGGTTGGGCCAGATGTCGGCGAGGAAGACGTCCTGGCCGTCGGCGTCCTGGCCCAGCGGGTCGTGCTCGAAGTCGAAGTCCATCGTGCCCGCGAGGGCGTACGCGATCACGAGCGGCGGCGAGGCCAGGTAGTTCATCTTGACGTCGGGGTTGATGCGGCCCTCGAAGTTGCGGTTGCCCGAGAGCACCGAGGTCACGGCGAGGTCGGCGTCGTTGATCGCCTCGGAGATCTCCGGGGACAGCGGACCGGAGTTGCCGATGCACGTGGTGCAGCCGTAGCCGACGAGCTGGAAGCCGAGCTCGTTGAGGTAGGGCGTGAGGCCGGCCTTCTCGTAGTAGCCGGTGACGACCTGCGAGCCCGGGGCCAGCGAGGTCTTGACCCACGGCTTGGAGGCGAGGCCCTTCTCGACGGCGTTCTTGGCGAGCAGGCCCGCCGCCATCATGACCGAGGGGTTGGAGGTGTTGGTGCACGACGTGATCGATGCGATCGAGACGATCCCGTGGTCGATGTCGAAGTTCTGGCCCGCGACCGGGGTGGGCTTGGAGGCCCGCTCGGTCGTGCCGGCGTGCATGGGCGCGTGGCGCGGCTCGCCGTCGGACTCGTCGTGGGGGTCGTACGACGGGGCGTCGGAGGCCGGGAACGACTCGCGCAGGGACTCGTCGATCGCGCTGCCGTTCTCGTCGACCCGGCCGGCGGCGTAGTTCTCGAGGTCGGCGCGGAACTGGTCCTTGGCCTCGGTGAGGACGATGCGGTCCTGGGGGCGCTTGGGTCCGGCGATCGAGGGGACGACGGTCGACAGGTCCAGCTCGAGGTACTCGGAGTAGCTCGGCTCCTTGGCGGCGTCGTGCCACAGGCCCTGGCGCTTGGCGTAGGCCTCGACGAGCGCGAGCTGCTCCTCGCTGCGGCCGGTCAGGCGGAGGTAGTCGACGGTCACGTCGTCGATCGGGAAGATCGCGCAGGTCGAGCCGAACTCGGGGCTCATGTTGCCGATCGTGGCGCGGTTGGCGAGCGGCACCTGCGCGACGCCCTCGCCGTAGAACTCGACGAACTTGCCGACCACACCGTGCTGGCGCAGCATCTCGGTGATCGTGAGCACGACGTCGGTCGCGGTCGCGGCCGCCGGGATCTCGCCCGTCAGCTTGAAACCGACGACGCGTGGGATGAGCATCGACACGGGCTGGCC
>DAMDHZ010000197.1:0-1637 GCA_032101665.1 Brachybacterium sp.
GGCACCGAGCACTGCGGGTCGATGCACGGCGCGCTCTCGTCCACGGCCAGCGTCACGTCCACCAGCGCCGTCAGCGCCGCGGCCAGGTGCGGGTCGGCGATCTCGTAGCGGGTCTGACGGCCCTCGGGCTCGGCGACCACGATCCCGCAGTCGCGCAGGCAGGTCAGGTGGTTGGACACGTTCGAGCGCGTCAGCCCGAGCTCGCGCGAGAGCACGGCGGGGTGGCTCGGGCCGTCGAGCAAGGACATCAGGATCCGGGAGCGCGTCGGGTCCGCCATGGCCCGGCCGAGCCGGTTCATGACGTCGAGACGCGAAGCAATAGTCAGCACACGCTGAACTATACAGTGATCACTGACCAGACGGCAAGGTTGGCGGGCCGATCCAGCGGGGAGCCGCGGCCGCATAGGCGTCGAAGGCGGCACCGAACTTCTCCCGCAGGGCGCTCTCCTCCGCCGGGATCTGGATCCGGTCGATCAGGGCGACGAAGCCGGCGGCGGGCAGGAGCGCCGCCCACGATCGGCGAAGGGCCGCGTGGGCGAGGAGCAGCCCGGCCATGACCGTGTACATCGGGTTCCGCGTGAGGCGGAACGGCCCGGTCGTGACCAGCGCCTCTGCCCGGTCGACGGCGAGGGGGTCGACGGTCGTGCCCCGGCGTCGGAACGCCGTGGTCGATGAGAGCAGCAGCCCTGCCGATGCCGCGGCCATCGCGCCAGCCGTTGCCCGCGACAGCGCGGTGCTCGCCGACCCCCGCGCGATCAGCCCCTGAGCCGCGGCCGCGCCGGCGGCCAGAAGGAGCGGCGGGACGCGCGTCATGATCGAGACCCCTCGGCGGTCCGAGCAAGAATGGTCATCATGCGATGACCATACAGGATGCGCTGACGCATCGGTCATGCGATAATCTGCGCATGGACGCAGATAAGCAGATGTGCGGGCTGGACCCGGACTCGCCGTTCGTGGAGCTGGCGGTGGAGGTGTTCGGGCTGCTCGCGGACGCGACGCGGGTGCGGATCATCCTGGCGCTGCGCGGCAGCGGGGAGGTGTCGGTCAACCATCTGGCCGACATCGTGGACAAGTCCCCGGCGGCGGTGTCGCAGCATCTGGCGAAGCTGCGGATGGCGCGGATCGTGTCGACCCGGCAGGAGGGGCAGCGGGTGTTCTACCGACTGGAGAACGAGCACGCCTCGCAGCTGGTGTCCGACGCGATCTTCCAGGCCGAGCACTCCATTGCGCAGGGCCAGCCCCCGGCGCACCACCACCAGGAACGGGAACGAGCATGACCCGGCACGACCACGCCCATCCGCACGACGCCGTCGAAATCGAGCCCGGGCACGATCATGACCATGAGCCCGACCACGATCATGATCGCGGCGATGGGCATGGCCACGGCCACTCGCACCCGACGGGACTCAAGGGATTCCTCTACGGGATCTTCGTGCCGCACTCCCACGACGCCGCGGACTCGATCGACGACGCGATGGAGGCGAACGCAGAGGGCGTCCGGGCGCTGAAGATCAGCCTCGTGATCATGATCGCCACCACCGTGGTGCAGGCGGTGATCGTCGCCTTCTCCGGCTCGGTCGCGCTGCTGGCCGACACGATCCACAACCTCTCCGACGCGCTCACCGCGATCATCGCCG
>DAMDHZ010000198.1:0-1618 GCA_032101665.1 Brachybacterium sp.
GGCGCGAGCTGCTCGGCGCCCTGACCCCGTCCGACGCGTCCGAGGCCCCCGAGCTCGCCCTCGGTGTCGAGCTGCTGACCGGTTTCGGCGGCTTCCGTTTCTCCCGTTTCGGTTCCCGCTCGGCGACCGCGCGCGACGTCGCCGCGGGCGCGGAGCTCGCCGTGGCCCTGCGTCCGCTCCAGCGGGGCCGCTCGGGGGCGTGGATCAAGGGCGGCCTGAGCTGGCGGTCGTTCCGTTCCCCGCATCTGCTCGACCTCCCCCGGGAGCAGGCCGACGTGCTCGCGCGGATCGTGCGGCTTTCGCTCGCCGAGCGCTCGTTCGGCTATGAGGTCGGCGATGTGCTGCGGCTCGACGAGTTCCGCGGGCCCGAGGTGTGGCCGCTGCTCGCGCGCGCTCGCGAGCTGGGCGTCGTGCTGACCGGCATGGGCGCCGTCTCCGAGGTGCTCTGGTCGCCCGAGGGCCGGGCGCGGCTCGACGTGCGCCGGGACGGTGGTGACCTCGTCGTCGCCCCCGTCGTGGAGGTCGCCGGCGCGCCGCTCGAGTGTCCCCTGCGGGCCGGACCAGGCGGGGTCGCCCTCGCGAGCACGACCGGGGAGACCGTGCGCGTGACCCTCGTGCCGGTCGCGCCCGCGATGCCTGAGGCCCTGCTGTCGCTGCTCGAACGCGGCGAGCCGGTGCGTGTGCCCGCCGCCGACGCCGATGAGTTCCTCGCCGATGTCTCCCCCCAGCTGCGCCGCCACGTCGCGGTGACCAGTCGCGACCCCTCCCTCGAGATCCCGGACGCGGTGGCGCCCCGACTCCGGCTCGACGTCTCCCACGGCACCGACGACACGGCCGAGCTCACGTGGGCCTGGACCTACCGCGCGCCGCGCCGCACGCTCGCCCTCACCCGCCCGCGCCGCGCGACCGACCGGGACGCCGCGCACGAGGACGCCGTGCTCGAGGCGGTGCGCCGCCTGTGGCCCGAGGCGGCCCGGGCGGACCGCGAGCACCTTGCCGGGGTGGACCTCGCGGAGTTCGTCGAGCACCTGCTGCCGCGCCTGGTCTCGCTCCCCGACGTCGACGTGCACGAGACGGGCGTGCGCGCCGACTACACCGAGCTCGACGGGACCCCGCATCTGCGCATCACCCAGGTCGAGCCGCCCCACGGGCAGGCCCACGACTGGTTCGACCTGGGCTTCGAGATCACGCTCGGGGACGTGCTCGTGCCCTTCACCGCGATCTTCTCGGCCCTGTCCGGCGGCAAGAAGGCCGTGCTGATGCCGGACAAGACCTACTTCCGGCTCGACCATCCGATGTTCGACGGGCTGCGCGAGCTGCTCGCCGAGGCCGAGCAGCTCGACGAGTGGGAGCCCGAGTCCCCGCGCCTCGGCCGCTACCAGGTCCAGCTGTGGGAGGACTTCGAGGACCTGGCCGACGAGAGCGTCGAGGCCCTCACGTGGCGACGCACCGTCGGCGCCCTGCGCGACCTCGCGTCGATCCCCGTGCCCGAGGGGCCCGCGAGCCTCGCCGCCGAGCTGCGCCCCTACCAGCGCGAGGGTTACGCGTGGCTCGCGTTCCTCGCCGAGCACGGACTCGGCGGGATCCTCGCCGACGACATGGGACTGGGCAAGACCGT
>DAMDHZ010000199.1:0-1597 GCA_032101665.1 Brachybacterium sp.
GCTTCGCACCAATCGGTCAGCCGCAGTCCTCGGCTGTTGCAAAAACCTTCGTTTGTGGGCTCTTCCGAGTTCCGGTGGGGGTGAGCGGCGCGCCGGTGTCGTGATGCCCGGGTGAGAGGGGTCGAGGCCTCCAAGATCGGGAGCGACCAAGCACCCTGTCCGGAAGGCCTCGACGTTGTCTGAGCCTACGGCGCACATCGCTGCGCGCTGCCATGACCACACCGACTACTGCTCGCGTTGCGACCTGCTCGTCGGGCTCGGCGAGCTGCACGTGATCGCCGTCGAGTTCGACCACGACATCGGGCTGCTCACGGTGCGGGTCGAGTCGCCCAGGACCCCGATGGGTTGCCCGACGTGCGGTGTCATTGCGGGCAGCCACGGCCGCCGTGACGTGGTGCTGGTCGATGCGCCGTGCTTCGACCGGCCGGTCCGGCTGATCTGGCGCAAGCGGACCTGGCGCTGCGTCGAGCCGTCGTGTCCGACGAAGGTCTTCACCGAGCAGGACGAGCAGGCCGCCCGGCCTCGGGCTCTGCTGACGACGCGGGCGTGCTGGTGGGCGATCAACCAGATCCGCCGCGAGCACACCTCGATCAGCGGGATCGCCCGACAGCTCGGGACGACGTGGAACACCGTGTGGTCCTCGATCCGACCGCTGCTGCAGGAGATGGCCGACGACAACTCCAGGTTCGCCGGCGTGAAGCGCCTCGGGGTCGATGAGCATGTGTGGCACCACGTCAGCGAGTTCCCGATCGAAGATGGTGGCCGTGGGCCCAAGCAGCTGACCGGGATGGTCGACCTCACTCCCGATGAGTACGGCAACCCTAGGGCGCGGCTGCTGGACCTGGTGCCCGGCCGGTCCGGGAAGGCCTACAGCGACTGGCTCAAAGAGCGTGGCGAGGACTTCCGCGACGGTGTCGAGGTCGCCACCCTCGACCCGTTCCACGGCTACAAGAACGCCATCGACGACCAGCTCGAGGACGCCACCGCCGTGCTCGACGCCTTCCATGTGGTCAAGCTCGGCACCCAGGCCGTCGACGAAGTGAGGCGCCGGGTCCAGCAGGAGATCCACGGCCACCGCGGCCGCAAGAACGACCCGCTCTACGGCATCAGGATGATCCTGCGCTGCGGCCAGGAGAAGCTCACCGACCGCCAGCGCGCACGCCTCGACAAGGCGATCGCCGCCGACGAACGTCACGACGAGGTGCTCGTCGCCTGGCTGTGTGCCCAACAGCTCCGGTCGGCCTACAAGGCCACGAGCCCGGTCAAAGGCCGGCGGATCGCCGAGAAGGTCCTCGCCAGCCTGCCGACCTGCCCGATCCCGGAGATCAAGCGACTCGGGAAGACCCTCAAGCAGTGGCGGGAAGCGTTCCTGGCCTACTTCGACACCGGCCGCGCCAACAACGGCGGCACCGAAGCGATCAACGGCCTGATCGAGCTCCACCGCCGCATCGCCCGCGGCTTCCGTAACCGCGAGCACTACCGGCTACGCATGCTGCTCATCGGCGGCGGACTCGCCCACCCCCACCTCAGGTAGGAAGAGCCCGTTTGTGCTACCTGCCGTCTATCGGATACATGAGACGCCGAGAGTGGTGAATCG
>DAMDHZ010000200.1:0-1586 GCA_032101665.1 Brachybacterium sp.
CCGCAGGGAGGTAGCCGCGCCCGGCCTCCGTCTCCCGGCGCAGGAAGTCGCCCATCTCGTGGATCCGCTCCTCCACGGGGGCGAGGGCGGCGGCCCAGTCGGGCGCGATGATGTCGGCAAGCGGTGCGGGCATGACCTCAGTGTTCCACGCGACACGCCGATACCGCGGCGCGCCTCCGACCTCCGGGCGGCACACCTCCCTAGCGTCGAGGCCATGACCTCGTCCGCGCGCACGCCCCTGTCCGACCAGGACCGGCGCATCCTCGCGCTCGAGGGCCGCACGTTCCGCTACGTCGGGGCCAAGGAGCGCATGATCCGCGAGGAGTTCGGGATGAGCCCGACCGCGTACTTCGTGCGCCTGAACGCGCTGCTCGACGAGCCCGCCGCCCTCGAGGAGGCTCCCGCGCTCGTCCACCGCCTGCGCGGGCGCCGTACGAGCGCGGAGTCCGACGACTCTGCCGGATCGGGACGCGTGGCCTGAGCGTCGCACCGCCCTCACCTGCGCCCATTCGCGCGTGTGCTCCGGACATCGACGGCCTCGGCCGGGTTTAATGGGGCGCGTGGCTGATCCTCACTCCGACTACCCGTACGCCCCGGACCAGTTCGACCGCGAGGCGGAGACGACGTCCTTCCATGGTGCCCATCGTGCCGAGGAGTCGTTCTGGCGTCAGAACCTGCTGTACGTCATCATCATCGCGGCCGCCGTGCTGACGCTGCTCGTGCTGCTGTTCGTGATCGGCGGGATGGGGCGCGACACCGGCGGCGGCACGCCGGTCGCGACCCCGACGACCTCCGCCCCCGCGGGAGAGTCCCCGGCGGCGTCCGACGGCGGCGGCGAGACCGCGCCCGCTCAGGAGGTCAGCCGCGACACCCCGGTCCTCGTGGTCAACGCGGGCGGCCAGAACGGCATGGCCGGCGACTGGCGCGACGAGCTCACCTCCGCGGGCTGGACCAAGGTCGACATCAGCACCGCCGACAGTCGTCAGGAGCAGGCCGTCGTGTTCTACCGCGACCAGGCCGATGCCGCGAGCGCGAACGAGCTGGCGCACCAGGTCGGCCTCGACGGGGCGCAGCAGTCCGACGAGTACGACGCGCGCATCACCTTCGTCGCGGTCGAGAGCCCGCAGGACTGACGCGTCCGTGTTCGCCCAGGGCGAGCACGCTCCCGGGACCGACCGTTAGCACTCTCCGCCGGTGAGTGCTTATGATGATCTGGCACTCATCGGGTGCGAGTGACAGCTCAGGGTCGGCCTCGCCGGCGCTGAGTGCTCGGGCCCGATGACCTCAGACGTTCGGCGGGCGGGTCCCCGCTCCGCCGACGCGTGCATTCCGGCCCCGTGAGGGGCCCGTCGGGTCGTGACGTGAACGGCCCGGAGGGTCTCGTCCGTCGCGGGCACTGGGCCGGGTGGACACCACAGACACGGGAGAGATTCCACATGGCCAAGCTCATCGAATACGACGAGGAGGCCCGGCGCGGCCTCGAGCGCGGGATGAACAAGCTCGCCGACACCGTCAAGGTCACCCTCGGCCCCAAGGGCCGCAACGTCGTCCTGGAGAAGTCCTGGGGCGCCCCGACGATCACCAAC
>DAMDHZ010000201.1:0-1584 GCA_032101665.1 Brachybacterium sp.
CCGGCCAGGCGGACGACGTGGAAGGGGTCCATGACCGCGACTGCGCCGGGCAGAGCCTCGCCGGCGGCGGTCTTGAACCCGGACCATCGCCACGACCTCGATGCGGTCCTTCCATTGCTTGGGGCGGGCCTCGAGCCAGGCCTTGAACGCTGCCTTCGAGCGGCCCTCGATCATGTCCAGCAGCCGCGCGGGCCCGGTCCTGTCCCGTGCCGGGGTGAGGTCGATGATCACGGTGACGTACTTGTCGCCGCGCCGAGTATGGCGCCAGACATGCTCGTCAACACCGATCACGCGGACTGCGTCGAAGCGGGCGGGGTCGTCGATCAGCAAGCGCTGGCCCTCGGCGAGGACGGCGTCGTTGGCGGTGTGCCAGGACACTCCGAGTCCGGCGGCAACCCTCGCTACCGAGAGATGGTCGATGACCAGGGCTTCCAGCGCCCACCGCATCCCACCGCGAGAGAGCTTCGCCCGCTCGGGCGCTGCGGTGGTGGTGTCCTCTCGCCACCGGTGCCCGCAGTGATCACACCGGTACCGCCGTATCCGCAACAGCAGGGTCGTGGGCCGGTGACCGAACGGCTCGTGAGCGAGGGACCGGGAGATCGTGCCCCGCGAGGTCGCCCTCGCCCCGCAGGCGCGGCACCAGGGATCCTCCTCGGCGAGCCGGCACTCGAGCACCGCCCGCTCGGCCAGGAGTCGCTGACCGACAGCGACGAGGCCGAGCTCGTCCAGGCGCGCGAAGGTCGTCAGATCGGGACTGTCGAAGGTAGCGTTGGGCACGTCGAGGTCTTCCTGATGGCGAGCGTGAGAACTTCCATCATCGGGAGACCTCGACGTCTATCCGCGCACCGACGCGCCCACCCTGCGCGACACGCAGCTACCCCCTCATCTGCGAAAAGCCCTTTTAATCCGCGGGTCGTGGGTTCGATCCCCACCGGGCCCACCCTGGTCGAAGCCTGTCGTCGGCGACATGGCCGCGTCCTGTGGGGAGTCGACGGGAACTTGGTCGCACACCCGGCCCGTATGGCGGGGAGTGCCTGCCGGCTGCGTCCGCGGGACGAGCAGGGTGTACACGGTGCGAGAACCATGTCGGCGACCCATCGGTGTCGAAGCGCGGTCTCGCCAGCGCGAGTGCCCAGGCGGAGGCGCTGGTAGGCGCCGCTCTATTGACGGGTCCGGCATCCGGGGCGAGGAGCCGAGAGCCGCGTTCTCAGAGGTGGGCGGCAGCGGCCGGGCCGATGGGACCAGGGTCGATGACGACCAGGGAGGCGAGTTCGATGCGGTGGCGAGGTCGGGCCGTGTCGCTGCGGGCGAGGTCAGTTCGCGGTAGGGGCGAGATCGTTCAGGAGTGCACGGACGCGGGCGTCGATGTCGCCCCGCACCAGGCGCATGCGCTCCATCCCTTCGATGCCCCTCAGGGAGGGCTCATCGGTGTGCCAGGTGGTGACCGGCGCGGTCATTCTCTCGACGGGTTCGATGACGGCTTCGCCGCCGATGACGATCACGTGGTCGACGCTGCGCAGCAGCTCGGAGGTGACCGGCTGCGGGACGGCGGAGGACATGTCCGCGCCGACCTCGGCGATCGCC
>DAMDHZ010000202.1:0-1518 GCA_032101665.1 Brachybacterium sp.
TAACCCGACACGGAACGCAGCGAAAACCGCGACACAGAGCGAAGCTGCTCACACGGGACACTCGGCGCCGCGGATTTTCGCGGCGCTCGGCGTCGTATCTGTGTGTGCCGGTAAGCGATCCCCTTACGGGACGCCTGCTACCCATAGCGCTATGTCACTTGACCGACCAAACGTTTGGTCGGTACTCTCGGGGCATGGCAAAGACGACCGAGCAGCTGCTCGATGATGCGATCGCCGTGCTGCGGCGCGGTGGCGTGGTGACGATCGATTCCGTCGCCTCCGAAGCAGGCATGAGTAAGGCGGGGGTGGTGCATCACTTCTCCTCGAAGGAGGCGCTGATGGTCGGCGTCGTCAATCGGGTGATGGACCTCTGGGAGGGACAGCTCGCCGCGACGATCGGGGAGGTCACCGATCCGGTCGAGCGGCTGCGCGCGTATGTGGACTTCGAGGTGCTCTCCGATTTCGACGGGGGCGATCTCGCGCTGCTCGCGGATGTGAAGCTGCGCGACACTCTCGCCGCCCAGTGGCGGGAGCGCCTGCGGCCCTGGTTCGGGGAGGACGCACCCGGCGACGCTGGCCAGAAAGCCGCGTTGCAGTCGGCGCGTCTGATCGCTGACGGCGCCTGGACCGACCAGGCGCTCGGACTTCTGAGCATGACCGGTGAGCAGCGTGCACTCGTGCGCGGCATCGCCCAACGACTGATCGATGAAGGAGTACAGAAATGAAGTGGGTGTTCCTCGCCGGGGCGATCGCGCTCGAGGTGACAGGCTCCCTGTCACTGAAAGCTGCCGTCGACGCCCCCGGATTCTTCGCGCTCGTCGCGGTCGGCTACATCGGAGCGTTCACGCTCCTGGCCGGCGCGCTCAAGCAGGGCATGCCCCTCGGCGTCGGGTACGGCATCTGGGGAGCCGCCGGAGTGGCCCTGACCGCGATCCTCTCCGCAGTCATCTTCGGAGAGCCGCTGACCGCGCTGATGACCCTCGGCATCGCCGTCGTCATCGGCGGGGTCCTGTGCGTCGAGCTCGGCTCGCAGGCCGCGACGAAGAAGCGTGAAGGGACCGTCTGATGGCCTACCTGTTCCTCATCATCGCGATCATCTTCGAGGTCGCCGGCGCCCTCTCGCTGCGCATGGCGACCTCCGGCTCCAAGAAGAAGGGCCTGTGGCTGCTCGCCGTCCTCGGCGGCTACGGCATCGCGTTCTTCGGCATCACCATGGCCCTCGTGGAGGGCCTGGCCCTCGGAGTCGCCTACGGCATCTGGGCCGCGTCCGGTGTCGCGCTCACCGCGGTCCTCAGCCGCATCCTCTTCAAGGAACCGCTGACCAAGGTGATGGCGGCCGGTATCGGCCTGATCATCGTCGGGGTGCTCATGATCGAGCTCGGAGCCGCGCACTGACCCCCGCGCCGGTGGCCGCCGATCCATCTCAGGCGCGATCCGCGGCCGCCGGCGCCTCAGAGCCTGCGGCGGCACGATGTCCAGACGACGCGCCCCGTCTCTCTAGCCAGTTCCGCCTCGCAG